>JAFLSC010000013.1 GCA_022511145.1 Helicobacter sp. | reverse complement strand
TTAGGCTCACTAGAACAACCTGCAAAATAAAGACTCATTAAACTTGCTAAAGCAAGGCTTGTTAGAATTTTTGTTTTCATTGTGTATCCTTTGAACAAAATATAAGTTAAAAATTATAATATCTTATTTCTTGCAAAGCCCTAAGCCTATAAGAATTTTGGAATTTTTGTTTCTATAATAATCTAGAAAGTCATAGTGAGATTTTTATTTCTTAAAAATTACGAGAATATAAAAAGCAGTTTAAGACAAATCCACTGCTAAGGAATCCCCTAGCAGTTAAGATTTATTCAAAGCAATTTAATGCACATCGTGCCATATTTTGCGTTTCCAAAGATACGCAACAACACCCATTACAATAAGGAAAATAACAATTTTATAACCCAAACTTTCACGTTCTGGTTTTTTGCTATCCCCTACGCTCTCCATATAAGCAATCACTTGATTTTCAGCACTTTCATTCAAGCCCACACGAGGCATACCTGTCCCTGCTAAACGTTTTTGAGGGTCATTGATGAAAGTATGCAAATAATCAAGGCTTCGGCTTCTAATCATCATCGATAAATCAGGCACTTTTGCACCCAAATAAGTTGTCAAATCCCCATTAGCCGTCCATTTGTCATATTTAACATTATGACAACGCCCACAAGCAGCAACAAAGACTTCTTTATCACTCATTTCTTTAGGAGCAATACTTTGTAAATAAGCCACCATATCCATAATTTCTTGGTCGCTCATCCAATTATAGGCAGGCATTGGGTGATTTCCTTCAAACTTATGAGTTTGTTTGGTTGCCACAGCAGGGTCTTTTAAAAAATTAGCAAGAAAATTTTTCTCATAAATAAAAGCTGAAGGCGTTAAATCCGGTGGCATAACACCATAGGCACTAACTGCATCAGCTGGACTAAAAGGAGATTCTACACCTTCTCCTTTAATAGAGTGGCACGCTACACAATTTCCCATTACGAGTTCTTTTCCATTGTTAATATTTCCATTTGTCGCTTGCAAAGGTTGCAAATCTGAAAAAGTATAATCAGCGGGTGCAACTTCAGGATTCATTTGACTATGTGCAAACGGCTCAACGCCCCAATAAATAATTCCTGTAATAATTACGACAATAATAAAGGCTTTAATCTCTTTCATTTTGTCTCCTTAAGCTTTTTTATTTTCACGTAAAGTGATAAGGGGCAAGAAAACAAACAATAAAAGCAAGAATGCAATAGTCGCCACAAAGCCAATATAAGCATTAGCTCCTGTTGGCGGTAGTTTTCCCCAAATCGTAAGGATAATCATATCAATCACCAAAAGCCAAAACCACACCATAAATCCGGGACGTTGATGAGCAGGTGCAACGACTTTGCTCCTATCAAGCCAAGGTAAAAGCATAAAAATGACATTAGCAATCCCAAAAGCAATCAATCCCAAATCGGCACTAAAGAAAAATCCTCTTAAGATTTCATAACTCCACAAGAAATACCATTCAGGATAAATATGAGGAGGTGTTTTTAAATGGTCTGCGGGGTCAAAATTAATGGGGTCAAGGGCAAAACTATAATGATAGCAAGTCAAGTAAAACAAGAAAGCTAAAAAGAAGCTTGCCACAAAGAAATCTTTAGAAAGGAACATAGGCCAAAAAGGAATGACTTTGGATTCTTTTTTGTTTCCATTTTTAAATTTCTCGGCTTCTTTTTCAAAATCAATTTCTTCGCCGTATTCATTATTAACGTGAGGGATTCTTAAAGCATAGAAGTGAGCAGCAATCACAAGCATAATCACAACCGGTAATAAAACAACGTGAAGCATAAAGAATCTTGTTAGGGTTGCGTCCGCTACGATAAAATTCCCGCGAATCCAAACAACCAAATCAGGACCAATAACAGGAATCCCACCAAAAAGGTTAGTAATAACTGCTGCTGCCCAATAGCTCATTTGTCCCCAAGGTAACATATACCCGCTGAAAGCTTCGGCTGAAAATATACCAAACAAAATCATACCTGTAAGCCAAATCATCTCTCTGCCGCGTTTATAAGAACCATAATAAATCGCAACAAACATATGGATATAAATAACCAAAAAACAAACTGAAGCACTCACAGCGTGCAAATGTCTCCATAACCACCCATATTGCACCTCTTGCATAATCGTATAATTCACGCTATCAAAGGCAAGTTTAGTATCGGGTTTATAATACATCAATAACAACAATCCTGAAAGCACTAATAAAGTGAATAATACAACCAAAACAATACCCATTGCCCAAAGGAAATTGATATTTTTTGGAATCCAATATTCTGTCATCAAAACTCTCATTAAAGGCTTGATGGCAATCCTTTGATCCAACCAATCAATAATACCATTTGATTCTCTAATATGTGCCATTTAAGCCTCCTATGCTTTACCGATTAATTTAAGATATTCTGGACCTTCTTCACCTAAGACTAACTTATCTCCGTCAATTTTAAAGGGAGGGATTCTCATTGGTTCAGGTGGAGGACCAAAGATATTTTTTCCACAAGCATCAAATCTTCCGCCGTGGCAAGCACAATGGAATTCTGTTGATTTTGTATCATATGATGGAATACAGCCTAAATGAGTACAAATTTGAATCCCAAGACTATAATTTGCATTACCAACAACCACATCTCTATCTTCGCATTGTTTCATAGCAGCAGTTTTTTTGATAATATAAACAGGGTTTCCGCGATATTCTACTTGACGATATTCGCCTTCTTGCATACTACTTAAATCAATAGTCGTAAAACCCGCTGAAACAACGCTTGGTAGTGGGTCCCAAGTAGCTTTCACCGCAACAAGTGAAGCACCAACTCCCACCGCTGCGATTCCACCTAATGCCATACCAAGGAAATCTCTACGATTGACATTATCTGTCATATCTGCCATTATTGCCTCCTCAAAATATAAAAGGTGTTAAATTATAATTTTAGCATAATAATCCTTTATTTTAAAAAACTAGGGAGAAATTACTCTAAAAATACATTGCAATGTGTTTCTAAATCACTAAATAAACTTTACCTCACAAACTCTTTTCCCCACTCCGCCTTAACCTCTCCATTTTATAAACTTTTACTAGCTATTTTGAAAGTTTTAGCTATGATGATTTCTTTGTTTGGTTTTATAGATTCCGCGTTTAGCTCTACCAAAAATAATAAGTTTATGGCGATATTTTCGGGCGAGATTTTGTGCTTTTTTGATTAATTTAGGCGAGAAAGCATAAAGCATTTGGTATTCTTCAGGCGAATCAAACCAATCCCCTTTTTTAAGATGTATCTTAAAATCTATTTTGTTTAGAGTCGCTAATCGTGAAAGTTCAAGGGCAATGCCATCAGAAATATCCATTCCAGCTCGAGCAATTCTATTAAGTGTAAAAATCATTTGAGGCAAAAGGAGAGGTGTCATAAAGCGACTTTGCTTTGAGGTGTGATTATACCTTAGGGCATTTTTAAGCTGATTTTTTACCTTACCTAATCTTTGGTTTTTGGGTATTAAAGCCGTATTTGGTGTGAGAGTACATAACCAATCGCCCTTTTTTATCCCTTTACGCCAAAGTGTTTTTTTGCCCCTTAAGGCAAGAAGTGTAAGAGAGATATGCAACCTCTCACCCACACAAGTATCCCCGCCGATAATTTTGATTTGGTATTTTTTGGCAATTTTGGCAAAAATTTGTGCAAGAGATGCTGGCATAAAAAAATCTTTAGGAAAAGAGAGATTGATAATCGCATATTTAGGGATAGCATTCATCGCATAAATATCAGAACAATTCACACAAAAGCATTTTTCAATGAGCGTTTCTAAGCTGCCCCATTCTCGCTTAAAGTGAATCCCCTCAAAAAACATATCACTAGCAATGACAAAATCCCCTAGCACTACACCATCATCACCAATCCCATAAGTTTCTCCTGAAGCCTTAAGAGCTTGGATAAAAGCCTTTTCTCTATCTCGCATTAATTAATTTGCATACTCATATCAATCCAAGTTGCTTGGTGAATAATTGCTCCCGTTGAAATCGCATCAGCACCGCTGTAAGCATATTCTTTAATATTGCTTAGTGTGATATTGCCGCTTGCTTCTAGGAGTGTTTTAGGGCTGATAGCATTACGCAATTCAACCGCTTCCCTTACCATTTCAGCACTCATATTATCACACATTAAAATATCCACATTAGCATCTAGGGCTTCCTCAACTTGCAAAAGATTTGAACACTCCACTTCAATTTTGGCAGTAAAAGGGAGTTTAGGGCGAATCTCATCAATAAATTTTTTAAGCGAAAGAATCCTTGCTAAATGCGTATCTTTAAGCATTAAACAATCATCTAAACCAAAACGATGGTTAGAAGCCCCTCCATTACGGGCAGAATATTTCTCAAACTCTCTTAGCAAAGGTCTTGTTTTGCGAGTGTCAAGCAACATACAATCACTATCTTCAATCATTTTCACATAACGATGGGTAAGTGTTGCAATCCCGCTAGAATGCTCCAAAAGATTCAAAACAGAACGTTCCAAAATCAAAACATCACAAAGCTTTCCTTTTAAGGTAACAATCTTGCTCCCCATTTGAAAGCTTTTGCCATCTTCGCAAAAAAACTCTGTCTCCACGCTACTAAGCTCACATAACCGCTCCACATACAATTCCCCTGATAAAATACCACTGCTCTTAGCAATGATATTTGCCTCAACCACTTCAGTATTCATAATCCGACTAAAAAGGTCTCCTCTTCCAATATCCTCATAAACTAATTGTCTCAAAAACTCATCGAGTCTTATTTTATGTATCATATTATCCTCCTTTAAGATAATCTTAGCATTTCATCTAATGCTTTTTTAGCGTCATTTACAATAACTCTTGGCAACACAATCTCATTATAAGGCTCACCCCTATCAATGGCTTCAAAACACTGCAAAACATCTTGCAAAGTAGTTTCATTCATTGTAGGACACTCTGGCTTAGTTGAAGAAAGCACAAAAGTGTTTTGTATGCCATTGTGTGGCTTTCTTAGACGATTGACAAGGTTAAACTCTGTCCCTACGGCTACTTTTTGTTCAGGTTTCAAAGACTGCACATAACGGATAATTTGACTTGTAGAGCCAACAAAATCCGCCTTTGCTACAACATCAAAACGACATTCTGGATGCACAGCAATAAGAATATCAGGATATTTCTCACGATAAAAATCCACATCTTCAGGTAAAAATAATTGATGCACAGAACAAAATCCATTATAGCAAATTACATCAGCTTTTTCAATACTTTCTCTATCATCTTCCCCTAAAACTGCCCATTTAAGCCCATTAGCGTTAGCGAGATTCTGTCCCAAACATTTATCAGGCAAAAAGAAAATCTTTTTATTTTGCTTTAGGGCATAATCTAAAATCTTAGACGCATTAGAGCTTGTGCAAACCAATCCCCCAAGTCTAGCAACTTTAGCCTTAACTTCAGCATTAGAGTTAATATAAGTGATAGGAAAAATCTCTGTAATGCCGTATTCTTGCAAGGTTTTTAAGGAATCATCAAAATAAATATCATCAATCATTCTTGCCATTGAACAACAAGCAATTCTTGGCATAAATACGTGTTTTTGGGGAGCTAATATTTTCACACTCTGCCCCATAAAACCCACACCACAAAAGACAACAATAGGATTTTCACTTGCACTAGCCTTCCTTGCTAACTCCAAACTATCTCCGGTTAAATCCGCTATTTCTACGACTTCATCGCGTTGATAAAAATGAGCAACCAATAAAGCATTGTGCTTTGTTTTTAATTCTAAAATTTTCTCTTTAATTGATAAATCCTGCATTAATTCTCCTTTCTAGCAATTTGCTGCCCAAAATAGACTCTCTCACGCTCTTTTAAACCTATATCCCATTGTTTAAAAAATAACACAATCGTAGAACCCATTTGAAAAGTGCCTATTTCATCGCCTTTTTTAAGCAAATAAGGTGTCTTAAATATAATTTCTTTGGATTCTTTGGGTAGGGATTCTTGGTGTTTAGTTATTTCAGGGCAAAAATTAATCTGAATCCTCCCAACATTTAAAGCCCCAATAGCCACAAAATAAAAAGGATTTTGATAGCAATCCTCACATTCTAAAATCACCCTTTTGTTTTTTGTAAAAACCGCATCATTAGATTGAAGTGAACTTTCTTTAACAGAAAGTAAAATCCCATCAATATAGCGGATTTTTAAAACCTTCAAATCAAGTGGAGCGTGAAAGCGATGATAATCCCTAGGGGAGAGATAAAAATTAAGATACTTAAATCCCTCCTCTAAAGTCCCTTTTAAAAAATCATCAACACAATAAGATTTTCCCTTAATTTGCATTGCCTTATTATCTTGACATTCTCCAAACTCCATAACCAAGCTATCACAAGGAGAAATCATTATAGTTTGATTTTTGTCAAAATCTCTAGGATAGAGCAATGAGCGTGTAAAAAGAGCATTAAGGGTAGGATAGGATTCTAAAGTATCAAATTCGTCCATTTTTATATCAAACCCATAAACATAGCTTTGATTAATGATTTTTTGCAAAAAAGGCGGAAAAGCATAAGTAGCAAATTTTTCAAAAATCTGGGACAATAAATTTGTATAATGCATATCACTCCTTTACCCACAAAGGCTTATCCTCTAAACTAGGACGATTAACCAAGATTTCAAAAGGTCTAAAATGTTCTTTATAGCCCATAGAATAATGATTCTTTATCCAATAACCCGGATAAAGATATTTGATATTATACTCTTTTGCTATCTGAATTTGTTTAAGAATAGAATAAGAGCCAAGAGAATATTTAGCAAAAGCGTGGTCATAGTAACAATAAACCGCTGAAATACTTTGTGGTAAAATATCAACTAATGCCACACCCGCTAACACTCCATCAATATAATAATCAAACTCATAACCAAATTCTTGATGCCCTTGCACAAAAGTATCATAATAAGCATCAAGGCTAATTTCAAAATATTCCCAGCCTTTTTTTTGGTTCATTATACGATGATATTGATTGTAAAGTTCTAAATGCCTTTGGGAGAGGGTAGGTTTTTGCACACAAAAGGTGATTTTACGCTTAAGTATTCGTTTTTGGGATTGAGAGAATATAAATTTTTCACAATCTTGACGGATTGAAATACAAGCATCACAATTTGAGCAAATAGGAACAAAAAAATAATTCCCAAACCGCCGCCAACCTCTCTGCAATAATTCTTCATAAAAAAACACATTGCATTGTTTAATATAAAAATAACGGAATAGGGCTTTTTCGTTTTCTAAATAACTGCAAGGCTTGGTGCTTTGCGTTAGTTCATAGATTTCCATTATCGTAGAGCTACTGAAGTGTTATCCAAACGTATTTGAGCTTGGAATTCTTTTTTAGCTGTGGTAACTTTGAGGAGATAATTTCTTGCTTCCTCATATTTTAAGGAAGTTCTCAATTTTTTATACACATCAGCTGAAGTCATTTGATTAATTACATCGACAGCTTTTTTCCTATCACTATGAAAAACTGAAAGCACATTGCCGCTCCCTGTATTATAAGCAGCAATAACACAATATTCGTGCGAAAGGGAATTTTTAATCCCGCTTAAATAACGCGTAAAAAGAATATTAAGATAGGTACTCCCATAAAGAATATTAGTTTGTGGAGTAAAGAGCATTTCTTTGGTAGGCACACCATCTCTGTCATTTAAAGCACGATACACATCTCTACCCGCACTTGCTGGGACAACCTGCATTAACCCATAAGCAGGAATATGGCTTACTGCATAGGGATTGAAACTGCTCTCCGTCTTAATTACTGCAAAAATCAAAGCTTCCTCTAGCTTATAAGTTCTTGCATATTTAGAAACATATTCTCCATATTTATGCTCACTTTGAGTTATTCTGTCTTCAACCATATCAAACTGCACATAATAAACTTTTTTCTTTTGATTATTCTCCTCAATCTCTGTTGTTTTAAGGCTATTTTCAATCAAATAATCCGCATAACGTTCCGCCCTCCAAGCATATAAAATAGAAGCTCCTTCATTATCTTTTACCAAATCAGCCAAATAAGGCTTACCCGTATATTGTACCTCTTTATCAGAATACAAATCCACTGCTTCGGGGTCCTCTGGTGTAAGAAGTGTTGTAACAATGGCTCTTTTTAAGGATTCTTTGGGATTTTGGGTATCCAACGTTGCCACAGAGATAACGCCTTTAGCAAAATCCACCTGTGCCCTAGAGAGATAAGAATCCGTATATTTAACATAAACTTCTTGGGAAGCTATGGGTGTATTGTTTATACCCCACTGCTTCGCTGCTTTCTGTGTAAATTGTGCGACAATTTTTTGAAAATTAACAGAAATATTTTTAATATCTTGCTCGATTTGCTGGGGATTTAAGGCATATTCTATTGCTTTTTTAGCAACATATTCTTTATTGATTTGTGTGGGATTATAAATAAGATTTCTATACCCCATCAAACAACCGCTAATAAAAATTCCAACAAAAGCAGCAAAAAATACAATCCTCAAAACTTTAACATCCCCTCGCCTACTTCTTTTGCTTTTTCTTTACCTGCAAAGACTTCCCCCAAATGCAAAGCAAACTCAAGAGCTGTTGCAGGACCTCTTGAAGTGATGAGATTACCATCAACAACGACATTGCGTTGGGTATAGTTTGGATTGTCAATCATTTTTTCAATCCCTGGATAACAGGTAAAATTTTTTTCACCCAAAATACCCATTTTAAAGAGAGCAAAAGGAGCCGCACAAATAGCCGCAATAATTTTATTTTGATTTTTCAACTCGTGAATAATTTGGGATAATTGCGATGAGGCGATAAAATTTTGTGTTCCTTCCCAACCACCCGGTAACACCACGCCATCAAAATCTTCGACTTGAATTTGTGAAAGGAACGTTTGAGCGACTATCTTAACTTTTCCTTGAGAAATTACCTCTAAATTCTCATTTAAGCTTGTTATTACTACCTCACAACCTGTCCTTCTAAGCACATCAATTACACTGATAGCTTCTAACTCCTCAAACCCATTCCCAAGAGGAACTAAAATCCGCTTTGTCATTCATTTTTCCTTATTTGATTTTATCGAGATATTCGCCTGTCTCTGTATTGACGCGAATCACATCACCTTCTAAAATATGATAAGGCACTTGCACAACAACCCCTGTTTCAAGCGTTGCAGGTTTTTTACCCGCACTGGTTGTATCACCCTTAAAATTTGGTGGAGTCTCGATGATTTTTAATTCAACACTTTGTGGCACATCAACAGAGATTGCCTTTTCATTGTGAAAAAGAATATTCACAGACATTCCATCAATAAGCCATTTGGCAGCATCACTCACTTGCTCTTTATTTAAGCCTATTTGCTCATAGTTTTCATTATCCATAAACTGAAAATAATCACCATCGTGATAAAGAAACTGCATAGAACGTTCCTGTAAATTTGGCTCTTCACATTTATCGCCCGCGTGAAAAGTTTTCTCTAAGACTCTACCATCAAGAAATGATTTCATCTTTACTCGCACAAAAGCCGCTCCTTTTCCCGGTTTTACGTGCTGGTATTCTGTGATTCTATAAGGAATCCCCTCTAACTCAACCTTTAAACCTTTTTTTAAATCTCCCATTGAGTATGCCATATCTCTCCCTTATTTTAAATCTTATTTGAGCTGCCTAAAATATCCATTCTCTCGGCAATAACCTCAACCATAAAAGCCTTTGCAGGAGCAAAAAATTTCCTCAAATCAAATTGTGCTTTGTCCTCATTAGCAATTCGCCGCACTTCAGAAATAAAGGCAATTCTCAAGTCTGTATCGGTATTGATTTTGTTAATCCCGCCCTTAATAGCTTCTTTAAGAAACTCAAAAGGAACACCTTTGCTTCCATTTAAAACACCTCCACTTTTCAAAAAAGCTTCACTCACATTAGCAGGAATCGCACTTGCTCCGTGCAAAACAAGGGGAATATTAGTGAGTTTTTTCACCTCACTAAGTCTTTTAAAATCAAGCTTAGGTTCACCCTTGAATTTAAAAGCTCCGTGACTTGTGCCAATAGCGGGGGCTAAAAAATCAACTTTAGACTCTTTCACAAAAACTTCAGCTTCTTTGGGATTAACTAAGCACGCCTCTTTTTCATCGACTGAAATATTATCTTCAATCCCCATTAATCTACCTAATTCTGCTTCCACACTCACACCAGAGATATGAGCCACCTCAACCACTCTGCTTGTTTCTTTAAGATTTTCTTCAAAGCAATGATGACTTGCATCAATCATCACAGAAGTAAATCCTGCTCGGATTGCCTTGATGCAAGATTCAAAGCTCGTCCCGTGGTCTAAATGCAATGCCACAGGGATATGAGGATACCTTGCAGCAAGAACTTTTACCATTCCCACAGCCATATCAATCCCCATATATTTAATGGCTCCCTCACTGGCTTGCACAATAATAGGGGAATTTTTTTTGTCAGCTGCTTCAAAAATAGCACTTAACATCTCATAATTGACAAAATTAAAAGCCCCTACCCCATAATTTTCCTTATGGGCTTTATCTAAAATCACATTACCCGAAACTAACATAAAATTCCTTATTTGGAAAATTCTATTTTAGCTTGTTTTCTGATTTTTTCACCCTCTTTTCTCATTTCATCTCGGAATTTTCTCATTTTCAAACTACCCTCAATTTGGTCTTTGACTTCATTGTAAGCAAGTGTTCTTTGAGGTTTTTGGTCTTCAACATAAATAATATGAAAACCTGCTGGAGTTTTTACAGGCGTTTGTGAAAATGTTCCTTTTTTAAGTTTAAAAGCCGCATCGGCAAATTCTGGCACCATTTGTCTTTTACCAAACCAACCCAAATCGCCACCATTTTGTGCAGAACCATCTCTGGATTTTGCTTTGGCTAACTCAATAAATTTTTCTTGTGCCTTGCCCCCTGCTTTTTTTAAATCCTCAATGATTTGCTTCGCTTCACTTTCACTAGTTACAAGAATATGTCTAGCTTTGACAACATCTTGTTGGACAAAATTCGCTTTATTTTCATCATAAAACTTTTTAATCTCAGCTTCACTAACTTTAACCTTATCCATTGCTTTTCGCATCCAAATCTCAAGCATCAAATCATCTTCCATTGTTGCCATAGTCTCTTTAAACTCTTTTGAATTTTGGACTTTCTCCTTTTTAGCCTCTGCAATAAGAAGTCTTCTCTCAATAGCTTGATTGAGGATTTGGTCTTTTGCTTCTTGTGGAAGTTGTTCATAAGAAACGCCAGGCATTGCTCGCATTAAAGCTGCAATATCTTTTTCTGTAACTTCCTCACCATTAACCTTAGCAAATGTTTTTGCAAAACTCACACCTTGCAATAATGCAAATGCAACAATTGAACTTAAAACGACTTTTTTCATAATGACTAATCCTTAATATTAAATTTTGAGTTTTAAAAACTCACAATTTTGAAATTTTACCTTGAATTGTTTAATATTTGGTTAATAAAATAAAAGAAATAAAATAGAAAGTTTAAAATCTCCCTAACCCAAGAGGGTTTAGAGAGTTTTAATAAGATGAAGTTTTAGAGTCAATGGCTTTAAAATTATAAGGCTTGTTATTTTTGTCAAGCTCTAAAAGATTTTTAGGAGCAGGACCATTGATTTCTTCGTGTGAATAATATCGCTCCCCTGCTTTATGCCCATTAACATCGACTTTATAGCGGATTTCACCGGGATTGTATTTTTGCATATCCTCAAATCCTAGATTTGAAATTTTAAAGTCTTTGATACCATTAGCACTAGCAATTTCTACAAGTTTAGCTTGACCCATTCTTGCCATTTCAACTGCTTGGAGCAACATTCTTGATGCTTCTCTTGGATTGTGGAATCCTGTTGAGTTTTCTGCACCGACAAAATCACCTCTCATTTGAGCTTTTCTATGAAGTTCTAAAACTTCTTTGAGGGCTGCTGAAATTTTTGCATCATCAGCTTTTCCATCAGTTTGATATTCTGGCATTTTACCAAGTTCTTCTCTTAGTGTTTTAATATCTTCAATCAAGCTAACCACTGCATATTCCGCACTTCTTAAATCAAAAGCAACAGATTTTTGAATATCAAAAATTTGATTTTTGAGATATTCTTCACTTTGAGTATGACAACTTTTGCACGCTGCATTAATATCTTGTAAAGGTGAAGTAATATTGTGCTGTGTCATTTTTCTTGCTCCTTTTCGGATATAAGGCATATGGCAATCCGCACAAGAAACTCCATTTGCTGCATGAACACCACCGCTAAAAAGCTCACTTTCAGGGTGTTGGATTTTAATCATAGGAGCTTTAGTGATTTTATGAACCCAATCTTTATCAAAGACTGCTCGGACATTTTCATAATGTTCATCAAACATTTCGATTCTGAAAGGTTCTTTTTGTCCCCAAGCACTCCAAGGGAAAACCAACTCAATCCCATCAACTTCAATTTCTGTTGGCTCATTACCATTTCTCCAAGAATCAAACTCATCATAAGTTTTTTGTGTTCCATTCCACCATTTTTGGCTAGAATCATTTGCGATAGATTCTCCCACTACTTTTACTTTGCTACCAGTAGGTTTGAAATAATATTCTACGTGGCATTGTGAGCAAACTAAGGTTCTCATTTCTTCTCTTGTTGCTTTAACACCTGTAACAGGGTCTCTTTGATAACCTCTGAAATCCACTAAAGCATTAATAGCCGCAGGTCGTGTTAAACGTAATTGCATATCATTAGGATTGTGGCAATCAGCACAAGTAACCCCCATTCTTTTACCTCCGTGAGGTCCGCTATGGGCTTCAGAATTTGGCTCAATACCCTCAACCGCTGGAACATTTTTAATCATAGTCCAATATTTTGTTGAGTTAAAAGAAATCCATTTTTCTTTATCATTTGCTCCTTTAGCAACATTTTTCAATAACCAAGGAGTCCAACCACTATGACAATTCATACAAGCTGTAGGTTGTCCTGCAAAAGCAGCAAATCCGTGTGCATTCAAGAAATCTTTGTTATTTCTTGCAGTATCCATTTGATCCACTTGAATCCAAAAATGCCCTCTTTCCTCATTAGCATCAATGCTGAAAGGATAACCAGCCCAAAGAACTGTCAATTGTGGGTAACGAATCAATTTAGAATAAGCCAAGTTTCCACCAAACTCTGTTGGAATTGGTTTTTCTGTTTCCACTGTTAAATACATATCCAAATAATCTGGGAAATTTTGTCCCCAATGATCAAAAGTAGGATTATCATCACTCATTACAACCAAGCCTTTTGAAGCGACTCCACCAGTTGCCTCTACTTGTTTCTTACTAATGTCAGAATTGAGCCAAAATAATCCTGCGATAACTACAACCGCAATAAGAACTAAAATCGGCATTGCAGATGATTTTTTTTCCATTTTTACCTCCTAAATTAAATTAAAAACCTCTAGCGTGCCCAACACTAGCGTGGCACGAAACACAACTCAAAGCACCATTTCCGTGTGGATTTGTAGTCGGATTGACAACATTGCTAACCATTTCACTATGACAACGAATACAATTATCTTGCACCATTGTTTTAGATTTTTGCGTAGCTGTTAAATTTGTTGGGAGCACATCAAGCTTAAAAGTAAAAGCATAGGCGTGTGAAACACCACTTTGTGCCTTGGCAATCCATTTTTCAACAAAACTATGTGGCAAATGGCAATCATTACAAGTGGCTCGTGGCTCTCCTGCAATCTTTTGAGAGTGCGGACCTCTTGACCAATCACGATAAACATCATTCATAATATGGCAATTATTACAGGCTTCACTTGTGTTGCTAAAATAGGACATTCCTTTGGCATTATAAAAAGTATAAACCCCAAACACAACAATAATAACAAGCAAAATCCCAAACAATCCTGCCATAAATGAGAGCGGTTTTTTAGGCTGATTACCTTTCAATTTGACTCTCCTTAGCTTTTTTTGAGCTTTTTAACTCATTTTGGAATTGTATTTATTTTTTTAGCAAAAATCCTTGATTTAAGTCAAAAAGTAAATCGCAAGTAAATGAAAATCTAAAAAATTTTTTTAAGATTTTGGAGTATATTTAAAAGTAGGCAATCCCAAATGATAGCGGATTGCAATTAAGCGAGCTACAAAACCCACAAATAAAGCAACCATAATAATAAAATTCTCACTTAAAATCCAATAGTCCTTTTGACTCACAAATTCTAATATCACATACAAACTCCCTGTAAGTAGAGAAATACTAGCGTAGAGTTCTTTTTGAAAAACTAAAGGAATTCTAGCACAAAAAATATCCCGCAAAATCCCGCCAAAAACACCGGTAATAACAGCACCTGCTACTGCCATAGCCCCACTAGGGTGGAGTTCTAACCCAACTCTTGCCCCAATTACGCTAAAAACTGCCAATCCTAGAGCATCAAGCACTAAAAAAGTTCTTTCAAATCGTTCCACAAAATAAGGGATTTTGGTTGTTAAAATAGCAGCAATACAAATAATTGCTAAATATTCTGGGTGTGCTACCCAAGTGAGAGGATAATGCCCAAAAAGAACATCACGGATAGAACCTCCACCAATCGCTGTTACACAAGCAATAAAAATCACTCCAAACCAATCCATATTATGTCTTCCTGCTGCTAAAGCTCCCGTCATTCCCTCCGCAGTAATCCCTATAATATAAAGTGTCGTCAAAAGCATTTTAGCTCCCAAATTCCCTAAACAAATACCCCAAATCAATTCCTCTAAGATTTGCAGCATTGTATTTGTATTCTAAATTTTTTGCCCCCTCTAGCAACTCTTTACTTGAAATCCCGTGAGCAATAGAAATCCTCGCTTCTAAAAAAGCACTCAAATGGTCGCAATACTTTAAAAATTCCCCCATAATAGGGTAAAAATTATCGCGATTAAAATGTTCCAAAAATTCCTCTCCCTTAATAGAGGCATAACAAACCTTTCCACCCTCTTTATAGCGATTAGTGAATTCTTTTTGTGTGAAATACAAAATATCCTCTTTGATATTTTGAGGTACTTTATTGAGAATCTTTTTTTGCACCTCTTGTGCTTCAATCGTTTTAATAAAAGCATCTAACCCTAACACATTGCGTTTAATAGGGGAGATAATATCCCTTGTAAGAATTTCGGGTAAATCGTGAAACAATCCGCACAAAAAATGTTGAACTTGCATTTGCGGACAAAACCCCAAATCAAAACCAAGCAAAAAAGCACTTAAAGCTACTACTAAAGTATGCCCAAGCACTGAAGTGGCTGGGATTCTTGGTGTTTGACTCCATCGTTTTTGGAATCTTAATTGCCCAAACATTGCAATTAGCTCTTGTTTTTCCGCATAAAGCATAATCTCTCTGACACCAATTAAATGATAATATTCCTCAACTTGTTTATCAAGGATATTTTTAATATTTTGCACATCATATAAATAAGGATTAAAATGATAAATAATATCAAACTCCCATTTTGAAGCATAATAATGTGATGCCTTTAAAATCTCTTTTTCTAAATTTTCTCTTTCACCATAAAGATAGGCTTTCATTTCATCAAAAAAAGGATAATTTTCTAAATCCTCTTGCAACTCTTTACAAACAAAATCTACCAATTCTTTGTTATGATTTTTGACTAATTGATGAAAAACAGGGGGTTTAATATCAGTAAGAATAATCCGCTCAAAAAACTCATAACAAAATTGTAAAATCAATCTTTCCCAATCAATGTTTTTTCCCTCTTGTTCTTCATAATGTGCCAAAAAATAGGCAATCACGATTTTGTGAGCTTGTTTATCTAGCTCCAAAAATTCTACGGGTGTGGCTTGGTCATTCCAACGGCGAATACTTGCAGCAACAAAAATTTTTTCTAAAAGACTTTGGGTTAAACGAGGTTTTTTCATCATCACTTCTTTAAAAAGCAGCACACTGCCTAAACTTATAAAATTTTTTATATTTTAAAGAACTAAAACTTAAAAATAAATATTCCACACTTAAAAACATTATTTATTAAAATACTTCAAACAAAATTTTACCTAAATAAAATGCCCACAAAAGAAACTTTAAATTCTTTTTTGCTACAATATCCCGCTTAGGTGTAGCAAGTGGTTGCTTTTTTAAAGAGGAAAGTCCGAGCTACTTTGGGATAGGATTCCATTTAACTAATGGCTAGAGCAATCTAAGGGAAAGCGCAACAGAAAATAAACCGCAATTTGTAAGGGTGAAAAGGTGGGGTAAGAGCCTACCGAAAGTGTAGTAATACACTTTGCATTGCAAGCCCAATCCGTAGCAAGAAGGGCAAGGTTAATGTCCCAAAATATAGTCCTTCGCTAGATTTTTATTGTAAAATAAAAACAAGATAAATAACCACTTCTAAACAGAACTCGGCTTACCGCTACACCTAAAAATTATTATTTTTAGGAGAAAAAATGCAAAAATCTCGCTTGTCATCTACAATCCAACTTGCACACGGAAGCGGAGGCATAGAATCTCAAGCACTTATTTCAGAGCTTTTTTATCATTATTTAGAAGGTTGTGTTATAGGTGCTGGAGAAGATGCAGGGATTGCAGAAATCAACCAAAAATGTGCTATTAGCACTGATGGTTACACCATTTCACCTTTGTTTTTTGCTGGTGGGGATATTGGCAAACTCTGTATTTGCGGAAGCTGCAATGATGTTGCGATGATGGGGGCTAAAGCAAAATATCTCACTTGTGCAATGATGATTGAAGAGGGTTTTAGCTTAGCGGATTTAAAAAAGATTGTCAAATCTCTAGCAAATACACTCAAACAAAGTGGGGCAAAACTCATTTCAGGCGATACCAAAGTCCTTCCTAAAGGGACTTTAGATAAAATCTACATTACAACTACCGCTATTGGTGAGTTTGAGTATCCTTACTCCCATTTAAGTGCCTTTAAAATCCCCCCAAAAAGCAATATTTTAGTCTCTGGAAGTATTGGAGACCACGGAGCAGTAATCTACTCTGCTCGTGAGGGGATTAATCTCCAAAGCGACTTAAAAAGTGATTGTGCTTTGCTTTATCCTATGCTTGAAGCTTTATTCCAAGCTAAAATCCAAATTTATGCTCTAAGAGATGCTACACGAGGTGGTTTGGCAAGTGTGCTCAATGAATGGGCAAGGGCATCAAATCTTGGTATTTGTGTCAATGAAAATGCTCTGCCTATTAAAATGCAAGTGCGAGGGATTTGTGAATTATTAGGCTTTGAGGCTTATAATCTCGCTAATGAGGGTATGTGTGTGCTGTGTGTGAGCCAACAAGATTCCCAAAAAGCATTAGAAATAATGCGACAATTTAATCCTGATGCAAGTCTTATTGGTGAGACAAATTTAGAAAATCCCCCTAAGGTTGTGTTACAAACAACTTATGGGGCAAAGCGATTTTTAGATTATCCTAGCGGGGAACTTCTCCCCCGTATTTGCTAGGATTAAGCAGAAAGTAATTGATTAAGTGCGGAGTAATCAAGATTTTTGAAAACGGAACTTTCTTGAACCCTGTAACTTTGAAAAGCAAATTGATTCATTGCTAAGTAGCTATTTTCATCAAATCTTTTGAGGATTTGGTCAAGTAGAGAATCCTCTTTTGTGTTTTGAATGCTCTCAAAAGCAGCATTAAGCTGTTTCCATAATTCTGAAAATTCCATACTTACGCCACTTGAGGCAGTATCTAGAGCGTTAAAGGAAGCAGAAATATGACTATAAAATTCTAAAGAACTTGCAATCATCAAGGCTCTTGAATTTGAAAAAGTAAAGCTAGAAGCACTAAATAAACCCCCACTCATTTCAAAACTAAAAGCATTGCTTTGTGATTGTGTGCTGTTTGATGAAAATCCAAATCCAGATTGTGTTTTAAAAACCAATTCCATTGTAAGATTTTGGAGATAGGCTTTATTGACGCTTTCTAGGTTGGCTTGGAGTCCCCCTTGATTATTTTGATTTTTTTGTGCTTCTTGAGCGATAAAGTCAATATGATGAATTTGTCCGCTACTGCCATCTTCGCGTAAAAAATCAGCTGTTTTTTGTTTGATTCCAAGCAAATCTCCATTATCCCCTTTCATCATCTCTTGACTTTCTTCTGCATTAAGATAAATTACACCAATGCCCATTTCACCAAGTCCTACGAGCTCTCCTTCACCATTTTCATCAGGTATCCAGATTCTAAGTTGGTCATAGATAGGGTCATCTTTATCAATTTTTCCATCGCCATTAGAATCATAAACACTCAAATCTTTGAAACCATCGCCACTTTGTGTTCCAAAAAGCTCACTTCCATCATTAATTTTACCATCACCATTTTTGTCTAATGCCAAAAATCCTGAACCTTTTTTAAGTGTTGAGATTTGGTCAGGTTGCCCATCACTATCTAAATCAAAGCTCATTGTAGTATCGCTAAGCTCTGTTCCATTTCCTTCATAATCAATCACAAGAGGGTCAATAGCTTTTGAGCTTACACTTGAGCTACTAGAATTAGAATTTGCACTGCTTGCTTGCAAATTTGCTACAAAACTTTGAGACATACTAATAGATAAATCCAAATCTCGGCTCACACCATCTTTGCCAACAATGGTTCCTTTAATAGAAAGTTCAAAACGGCTGAAAAATCCCATTGAAAGAGAGATTCCGCTTGATTCTCCTCCAATATTAAATCTTGAACCACCAAAATCTCTAACATTTTGCAAGAAATCTTCTAAACTCAATAATTTTTGACTTGAAGAACTAGAAACACCAAAAACTTCTTCCAAAGTTTTTAACATTTCATCTTTAACTTCAGCAACTTTTTCTAATGCCTTATTGATGATATTTTTTTGCAAATCACTAAGAGCTGACTCTAAAAGATTTGAAGTAGAAATCACATTAGAAACTTCTGTATTTCCTTGACCACCTTCTGTATTTTGTGGAACACTATTTGCTTGTTCTTTTTTAATCTCTTCTCCTAAAGTCCAAGTGGAAGTATAAGCGGCTTGTAGGGAAGAGAAATTCAATCCTGCTTGCATTGTTTTCTCCTTCTGCAAAAATTTACACTCACCATATCGACAAGGTAACAAAAAACTAAAGTCCATTTTTAAAAATTTTTCAGCACTCTTATTCAATATTCCGTTATTTCAAGGCTATTTCCACAAAATATTAAAATAATATTAATTTTAAAAATTAATTTACAAAATTAATATTATTAATGAATCGTTAAGAATGTTTGAACTATAATTCCAACCATAAAATTTCACAACAAAGGATTCACAATGTCTTATGCTCAAGAAGTCATTCAAAAAGCAAAAAAGCTTTATCCTGACCAAGTCGAGTTTCATCAAGCGGTTAATGAAGTCTTATCCTCCATTGAACCCGCATTAAAAAAAGATAAAAGATACCAAAAACACAAAGTTTTGGAACGCATAATTATCCCTGAAAGACAAATTAATTTTCGTGTAACTTGGGAAAACGATAAGGGCGAGATTGAAGTTAATCGTGGCTATCGTATCGAATTTAGCTCTTTACTTGGACCTTACAAAGGTGGTTTAAGATTCCACCCTAGCGTTACAGAGGGAATTATTAAGTTTTTAGGATTTGAACAAATCTTTAAAAACTCGCTAACAGGTTTAGCAATGGGTGGTGGTAAAGGCGGAAGCGATTTTGACCCCAAAGGCAAAAGTGATAGAGAAGTTATGAGATTCTGTCAAGCTTTTATGAATGAATTATTCCGACATATTGGGGCTCACACTGATGTTCCAGCAGGTGATATTGGTGTAGGCGGTAGAGAAATCGGTTATCTTTTTGGGCAATACAAAAAACTCACTAATCGTTATGAAGGGGTTTTAACCGGCAAATCTCTACTTTGGGGAGGAAGCTTAGTAAGGACAGAAGCAACAGGTTATGGGAGTGTTTATTTTGCTGAAGAAATGTTAAAACACAGCAAATTTGGTAGCCTAAAGGGCAAAACTTGTCTTGTCTCTGGTAGCGGAAATGTAGCGATTTACACCGTAGAGAAACTCCAACAACTCGGGGCGAAACCTGTAACTATTAGTGATTCTAAAGGAATGATTTATGATGCTTCAGGAATCGATTTAGCCTTACTCAAAGAAATTAAAGAAGTCCGCAGAGAAAGCCTAGAATCTTATGCCAAAGAGAAAAAGAGTGCCAAATGGACAAGTATCAGCAAATACCCAAAAGACCACAATCCACTTTGGAGTATCCCTGCTTTTGCGGCATTCCCAAGTGCAACACAAAATGAGCTTAATGCCAAAGACGCCGATAACTTACTCAAAAATGGTTGCAAATGCGTAAGTGAGGGAGCAAATATGCCCTCTACCATTGAAGCGGTGCATAAATTTCTTGATGCTAAAATCTGCTATGGGCCCGGAAAGGCAGCAAATGCTGGTGGAGTAGCAACAAGTGGCTTAGAAATGAGCCAAAATGCAGCAATGACAGCGTGGAGTTTTGAAGAAGTCGATACTAAGCTCCATAATATTATGAAAAATATTTATCAAAATGCAAGCCAAACCGCTAAGGAATTTAAAGACCCCACAAACTTAGTGTTAGTTTCTAATATCGCTGGTTTTAGAAAAGTTGCTAATGCGATGATTGAGCAAGGCTTATAATTTCTCCTTTATTTTCTTAGTAACTCACCCTTTGGTGAGTTACTGAAAACCTTATCTGCTGCTATTTAAGTAAGATTTGGAATATATGAATTTTGCATCTATCAAAAGGACACAAAATGCTACAAACACAATGTAAAGAAACTCTCAAAGAGAAAATTTCTTTAGACGCAAAAGACTTAAATCTAAATATCAAAATAGCTTAAATTATCTCATCTTTCCTAATTTTAATGCCAAAGATTTTGATTTTTTTATGGCTTTATGTTTCATCGGAAAAGAAAAGGGTAGAGCAAGAATTAGAATTACTTTTGAGGAAATTTCTTTTTTAATCGGTAAGAAATATAAGGATTATCGCCGATTCTTTAATGAAATTGATAGTTTCTCTCAAAAAATGATGAGTGTTACCACTAAAGAAAAAAGAATACAAGAGGAGGGATTTAGAACTTCAATTTATGGCAGTTTCTTTGAAAAAATTGTCATTAAAGAAGAAGAAAGATTCTTACTTGTTCAATTTGGCAGTGAAGTCTTATTCTTGCTCAATAACTTAACGAATAATTACACACAATTTGAGCTAAGAGAGTTTTGTTCTCTAAAATCCAAATACTCTAAAAGACTCTATATGTTTTTAATGCAATACCTCTTTAAAGGAGAATTTATAATCCAAAAAGAGAGTCTATGGGATATTTTGGATTTGAATGCAAAATCTATTTCTTTACAAGAAAATAGTTTTCAAAGAAAGATTCTAGCCCCTGCCTTTAATGAATTAAAGGGAATTTTCAAAACCCTAGAATGCCTTAAACAAAAAAGTAATTCAAGAGGAAATCCCATAATCTCTTTTAAATTTGTTTTCTCAAAGTGAGTTATTATGGCAAATCTCACTAACAAAGAGTATTTAAATCTCCCCTTAGATACTTTATTACTTGAGCGAGGCTATACGCTTAAGAGAGATAAATGCTCAAAAGCTTCAACTATCCTTTTTAATGACAAAGAGCTTTTAATTGTTACAAGACAAAGCAATGGGAATTATCTTTATTTTAATCCTAATGAGGAAAAAGACAGAGGTAATATCTTTTCTTATTGTAAAAATAGAGGTATTAAAGTTTCTACTTTGTTAGAGAGTAAAAATCTTGAGGAGTTACAATCAATCATATTTTAAATACAGATATTTCCTTTAAAGATGGAAAAATTACTGAAATAATAAAAGACTTCTAAACATTTAAAGAAATCTCTTTGAATAATTTTTTCCATATTCAAAGGCTCATTGATAATGAAATCCTAAAAAGATTTTCTCTTAAAAACGATAAATTTGGGAATATTTGTATTCCTACTTATTATTTGAAGCATAAAAGTGGAGTCTTAGAAAATAATTTTGTATTCATTCATCAAGGTGGTTATATGAGCTATCTTAGAAAAGCTTTTTTGAGAGAAAAAAGCTTAAAGCCTACAAAACAACTTTGTTATGGTATTAAAGGGCTTGAGATTTTAATCCCTTTGTTGTTTTCTTAAGTATTATTTTCTTGTTTATTTTAAACTCTGATTCTTCTTTTAGAGAATCTTGATTGTTAATGTTTTATTGAGACATTTCCTCATATTTGGCTTCAGAAGAAAATTCTTGAGAATTTTCTTCTTTGTTTTGAGATTCTTGAGAATTTTCTTGCATTTGAGTTGGTTTGTTTTCTTGAAATTCTTTTGGTCCATTTTCAAATATTAATTCCTCTTGGATACTTTGCATTATGGTTTCCTTTTAAAATCAAGTAAGGGATAATCATAATACAAAAATTCTCCTATTATCGTATTTTACGATATTCTTGATTTTTAAATTGAGGCTCTTTTTATATTTAAACTTAAATTAAGAAATGCTAGAAGTAAGAATTTTAGGCTTATATTTGTATCATATTTTAATAAAAAAGTATATCTTTGAGTTTTGGCAGTGGAGATTTTAAAATTTTATAAGTTTTTTGGGTTATAATTTAAAAAGTTTTTGAAATTTCTTATTTCAGATTCAAGTTGGCATAAAATAAAATAGATACAAAATTAAATTGAATTAAAAGTCCCTTTATCCTGCCTTACGTTAGTGAATTATCCTTATTAAGAGTGTGGGCTTCCTATAAATAGGGACACTCAAATAAACTTTATCGGTTTGGGGTATTAGAGACATTTAAAAAGCGTCAAATCAGCTTTTATTAAGAAGTCCTCCTCTTAGTGGGTAATTAGTTAGGAAGCTTCACTTCTTAAATGAGAGTGATTCATAAGAAGCCTCTTTAGCATTTAAGGAATCCACCAAATCCAAAATACAACAAAGAGCTTCAATTAAAGATTTTCCCCGTAAAGTAAAGGGGGAACTCCCGCAATGACAAAAAGAGAGATGTCAAAAGTGACGAAGGCTTTCCTCCCCACTCTCTAAAATGTGGGCTTCTATTTAAAAAGCTGATTTTTGTGATGAGCTAAAAAGTTATTTATTTACAACCTGGCTGATTGTTTCTAATGATTGTGAGATTTAACCCTATTATTGATAATCTTTATTTAAGCAAATTCCTATTATAATTAATTTTCATTATCATTTTATAAGCGTTATAGATTAAGAGATAATTTGCTTTTAGAGGAATAAAATCCTAAAGGAATAGAATGCAAAAAACAACCCAAATTCAAGAATTTACTAAAATTAATCTTATCTTAATCCTTGCCTTTATGTCCTCGATTGCTCCACTTTCTACAGATATGTATCTCCCAGCTCTTAGTGAAGTGCAAAAAACTTTTGAAACTAATTCCTTTTTTACGCAGGTATCCTTAGCAGTCTTTTTTATTGCTTTTTCGCTAGGGCAGCTTATTTATGGACCTTTAAGTGATGCCTATGGGAGAAAGAAGCCACTTTATTTTGGAATTAGCCTTTTTATTGTTTCAAGTTTAATTTGTGTGCTTGTTGATTCTATTCATATTTTTATTACTTTTCGTTTCTTTGAGGCATTGGGTGGTTGTGCAGGTGTTGTGATTGCACGGGCGATTGTTAATGATAAGTTTGAGCTTAAAGAAGCAGCTAGTATGTTTGCTTTGATGATGGTTGTTTCTTCACTTGCACCGATGATTTCACCTATTTTTGGTGGTTTTTTATTGGATTATTTTTCGTGGAGGAGTATTTTTGCCTTGCTTTTTGGATTGGGGATTGTGTTGTTTTTGTGGATTGTTTTTGGACTTCAAGAAAGTAATTGCAATCCCAAACCTATTGGCGGATTGAAAAATTATTTTTTGGAATTATTACTTATTCTTAAAGACCGCCGTTTTAGAATCTATGTTTTTTCTTCAGGCTTTGCTATGGCGACTTTGTTTGCTTATATTACAGGTTCATCGTATTTATTTCGAGAATTTTTTGGCTTAAGTGAAAAAGACTTTGGTGTTCTCTTTGGTATTAATGCTTTAAGTTTAATGATTTTTGCACAAATTAATGCCAAGATTGTGCTTAAATATTCCCCTTATTTTATTTTACCCTATGCGTTTTTGGCGATATTTGGAATCTCACTCCTCTTGATTATAGTAGGATTTTTGCAATTACATTTTATTGTTTTTGAAATTTTACTTTTTTTAAATCTTGGGGCATTGGGCTTTATTGTGCCAAATACAACGACTTTGGCGATGTCAAGATTTAAACAAAACGGAGGTAGTGCTTCAGCTCTCCTAGGGACAATTCAGTTTGCACTAGCAGGGGGAATTTCTTTTCTAGTGGGTATTATTGGAGCTAATAAACCCTTACCCTTAGCACTTATTATTGCTTCGTGCTTGATTATTGCTTGTGGGATTTATTTTTTACTCAATAAAAGGGAAGTTCGGGATTTCAAAAGAAAGTTAGGGCTAAAATAGATTAAATCAAATTTTTAGTGATTTTGCTTGTTTTGTAGATTAAAATAAATAAACTCAAAGCAAATCCCCAAAAAAAGAGGATTTGTTAAAGTTTATGCTTTGATTTGAGGTTGCTCAAAAACTTTTAGTTTAGGAGCTTCCCCTTTATATTTTTCAATATTCACAAGCAAAGTGTGAGAAATATTACCATTAGCAAGTTTAGAGGTTGGAATATCAAGTGTAAGCACATTAGCACTTCCATTACAACATAAAGGCTTAGATTTATTTGCATCATCAGGGTCATACCAAGCCCCCTCACAAAGATTAACCACGCCTTTTTTAACGCGATTGGTAACTTTAGCTCCTGCTAAAATCTCTCCCCTAGCGTTAAAGACACGCACAATATCTCCATCTTTAATCCCTTTAGCTTTGGCGTCTTGAGGGTGAATCCAAATTGGCTCGCGTCCATTAATGGCATAAGAATCCCTTAAGGAAGTATTTGCAAGTTGAGAGTGCAATCTCAAAGGCGGGTGTGCAGTAATCATTGCAAATTCAGCAGGTTTGTTTTGCATACCTAACCATTCAATAGGTTCAAACCAAGTAGGGTGTGCCTTGCAATCCTCATATTGCATTTGCTCGATGGCTTGTGAGTAAATCTCGATTTTCCCTGAAGGTGTGCCAAGCGGATTTAAAATCGGGTCTTCCCTAAAATCAGCATAACGCACAAAATTTTCCCCATCAAGTGTAGGGTTAAAGGTTAGTGGTTGATTTTTGCTCCAAAATTCTTCAAAAGAGGGCATTTCAATCGCACCTGCAAAGACTTTATTTTGAGCTTGTGCTTGTTTAAAGGCGAGATTGTAAAATTCCTCAATCCATTGCATTTCTGTTTTATTTTCTGTGTATTTATCATAAATCCCAAATTCCTTTGCTAAATCGCTAAAAACTTGATAATCATCGACACTTTCAAATTCTTTAGCAACAACTTGTTTCATCGGAACAATATTGAGATTAGAATAATCCCCGCTCATTGAAATATCATTTCTTTCATAAGGCGTGGTAATAGGCATTACAATATCTGCCATTCTTGCTGTTGGTGTCCAATAAGGCTCATTGACAACGATAGTCTTAGGCTTTCTCCAAGCTTGTAGCATTTGATTAGTGTCTTGATGATGCACGATAGGATTCCCGCCGCACCAATAAACAAAATCAATATCGCTATAAGTGATTTTTTTACCATTATTATCGATAGTTTTTCCCGGATTAAGAAGCATATCAGCAACTCTAGCCACAGGAATAGCATTATTTCCGGAACCTTGTAGCCATTCTGCTCCCTCACTAGCTGTGCCAATATTCATTCCACCAATAACAGGAGCATTTGTTGTTGGGCTTCCGCCATTACTATAATGATAACTTAATCCAAATCCACCACCGGGTAAGCCAATTTGCCCTATCATTGAAGCTAGAGTAACAAGCATCCAATGAGGTTGCTCTCCGTGATGAGCTCTTTGCATACCCCAGCCTGAAAGTAACATTGTGCGATTTTCATAGAAAAGTTTTGCTAAATTTTTGATTTTCTTTTCAGAAACACCAGTAATTTTTGCTGCCCATTTGCTGTTTTTTACTACGCCATCTTCTTTGCCTAGCAGATAATCTTTAAATTGCTCAAAGCCTTCAGTATAAGTTTCTAGGAACTCTTTATCGTATTTTTGCGTTGTAAGCATTGTGTGAGCAATCCCTAACATCAAAGCCACATCGGTATTAGGCACAGGAGCAATCCACTCCGCTCCTAAATATTCGCAAGTATCATTTTTGACAGGGTCAATAAAAATCAACTTTTTACCTGCTTTTTTGAGTTCTTCAAGATATTCTAAGCCTTTAGAATCCGTAATACTCCACGCAATCCTTAGGGTATTGTAAGGATTTGCACCCCAAATCACTACCACTTTAGAATGCTCTAAGACTAACTTCCAGCTTGTTTGCTGCTCATAGACTTCAATCGTCCCCACAACATAAGGTAAAATCACTTGGGAAGCACCCGTAGAATAATCGCCCGTAGAGCCAACATAGCCTCCTGCCATTCCCATAAAGCGGTGCAATAAAATTCTTGCATTATGCATATTTCCGCTACTTTTCCAGCCATAGCTTCCTGCAAAAACCCCACTTGCCCCTTTGTCTTTATAGGTTCTTTTTAGGGCATCAGCGATGAGCTTAATTGCTGTTTTATAATCCACTCGCACCCATTCTTCTTTACCCCTAAGTTCGGGTTTAGGAGAGTTAGGATTTTCTAAAAAGCTTTTTCTTACCATAGGGTAACGCACTCGTGAAGGGGTATAAACTAAATCCGCCGTTACAGATTGCAAAGGATTGATGATAGATGTTTTAATAGCGTTTTCACTTTTAATGATTTTACCCTCTTTGAGTGTTATTTTTAAAATTCCCCAGTGAGCCCCGCTAATCACTTCCCCTTCTTTAATCAGCTCAAAATTAAATTTACTCTCTTGTGCAAAAAGTGCCGACCTTAAACCCAAAGAATCCGCAAAAGGAATTGCCGCAAAAAGTGCAAGTCCTTTGAGGATTGTTCTTCTTTTGATTGTTGATTTTGCCATTATTTACTCCTTTTTATTAATTTTCTACATCACTAGCGTTTTTTTGGACATATTGAATCACCAAATGACTTTTATCTTTGGGGATTGCTGTTCTTGATAGCATTGATTTGATAATGCTTGGCCACTGATTCGCTTTGAACTCTTTAGTAGGGTGTAAAGCGTGGCACATCGAGCAGTTGTTCGTATAAAGCGTTTTTGCCTCTTCATAGAGAGGCTCAAGCTCATTTACCAAATCTGTTTTATCCATATAAACCTCAAAGGCATAATGGTGGTATTGTTTATCTTTGATTGTTTTGGATTCTAGGATTTTATAAGGGGCTTCAACACCTTTTGTAAAAGCGGCATTGAGGATTCTAATCCCCGGGATTGCATAAAGTGCAGAAGTATTTTCACCCCAACCTTTGATAATAGCCAAAACTCGTGTTCCCTCTGATTTGACAATTTCCACTTCCGTAGTCGGTAAAACTCTCCCTATGGTTTTTGTGCTTTCTTTGTCTAAATACAAAGATTTCACATTAGCAGCATATTGTATTTCACCTGCATAAAGACTTATTCCAAGTATTGCTACCAAAATATAAATCTTTACTAACTTCACCTTCTCCTCCTTGTTTAAAAATGTAGGTAATGATACCTAAATAATTTAAAGATAAAATAAATTTTCCTTCATCTTTGCTTATTGTTGTGAGATATTCCTACTCATCATCGTGAGGAATCTCTCCTTGTCATTGTGAGGCAAGTCAAAGCAATCTAAAAAATCTTGAAATAACCTAAAAAAGCTAAAAATCAAGGAATAGATTGCCACGAAAATTCTAATGAATTTTCTTGCAATGATGCTTAAATTTGGATTTGAGATTGCCATAAAGTAGTGTTACTAATGATGCTTAAGATTAAATCAGCAAATGCGATTAAATGTCGGTAAATGTGAGTAAGTAAGACTTATCCTCGCAAGATTTGAAAATGGGAAACCTAAAATCTTGGAGGAAAAGTGCTTGTTAGCAGATTTATTTAAAAACGCCGCAAGCCATTCTAGCACCGCCACCGCCAAGTGCTGCTGGGCTATCGCTGTGATTATCTCCACCAACGTGAACCATCAAAGCGTGATTTTTAAGCTCACTAACATTTTTGATTTTAGGAGCTAAAACAGGATTTGTGGCATTGCCGTCTTTATCAACATAAAGTGCGGGTAAATCTCCCATATGTCCTTTATCGTCCCAAGCAAAAGAGTGTCCCTCTGTATTTTTAGGGTCCCAGTGTCCGCCTGCTTTCATTCCCAAACCTTTATCAGTTGCTCCACAATCCCCATTTGTATGAACGTGAAAGCCGTGGAGTCCGGGTTCTAAACCTGAAAGATTAGGGAAGAATGCTACACCATAAGGCGTTTGCACAGCTACAACTTCTCCTGCGGGTTTATTGCCATTTTGCCCAAGAATTTCAAGCTTAACCACGAGGTTATCCTTCGCTGATTTTGGGTCGTAAGCTTCTGTGTTAGCCGCCAAAAGTAAGCTTGCTGCTGCCATAGAGGCTAAGATAATTTTTTTCATTTGCTATCTCCTTTTTTAAAATGTAGAAAAGTATTATATAATAATTTTTATTAATAAATAGTTAATCCAAAAGATTTAATCTCCATTCTAGCTGCCACAAATTAAGTTCCTCATAAAGCTTAAAGAAATTTTGATGAGTGCTATCAAGTTCGAAAGCTTCGTTATTGTCTTTAAGAGTTGCATTATTTTCATAAAAATATCCTTGAGGAGAATTTTTAGGATATATACCCTTTTCATCAATGAAAACTTCTGTATTAAAGCCAAATTCAAACTTAGAATCTGTTGGAGGTTTTAACATACTGCGTCCCCCAAGACTTAAAAATTCAACTTCGCTTAAACTCAAATCATAAAGTGTAGGAAAAATATCCTTATGCGAGCCTATGCGGTTTTTATCGTAGTAAAGTTCTTTTTGAAAAATTTTTGGCACATAAAGATAAAAAGGCACACTATAAGCAAAGGCTTTTTGGCTCTCAAAATCAATGCTAAAATTTCTTGTTCTATGGTCCCCTGTTGCAGCGATGATAATTTTATCCTTGAAAGCACTCGTTTTTATTTTGTCTAAAAATTTGCCAAATTCATCATTAGCGTAAGTGTAATATCTTAAATAATCTTTGGCATTATTAGAAAATTTATCAAGCAAATTTTGGGGAATTTCATTAAAATCAAGCAATTCCTCATCGATTTTATGTTCAAAAGGAGGGTGGTTTGAGACACTTAAAGACATAATGAAAAGCGGTTCTTTAGCTTCTTTTAAAAGTTCAAAAATTTTTTCATACATAAACTCGTCAGCAACGCCATATCTATGGATTTTTTCTTTTGCCTTAGGATATTCTTGTAAAAGAGTATTTGCATCGATAAAAAGTTCTACTCCATTAGCTTCTGCAAATTCTTTAAAATTATATAAAACTCCTTTGCCTGAAGTTACAAAAATGATTTTATATCCTGCTTGTTTATAGAGTTCTAAGGGTGTAAAAGCAAGTTTTATTCTTGAAAATTTCGAGGTTGAAAGCCCTCTAATAGGATTAATAAAAAGCAAATTCATTGTAGAATCAAGTGTTCCATTAGTGCTTGATAAAAATCTTTTAAAAACAAAATCCTCTTTAAAATGTTTCTCTAAATGCCCTAAAAGATTGTATTTTTCATCACTAAATTCAAGCACATTCAAGCCAAAACTCTCCATTAGATTAAAATAAATATGAGGTTTTAGCTCCGCTAAATCATTTTTGGCACTTTTTTGAAGAAGCGGAAAAAGCTGTGCTTGTAGGATTTCTCCTTGCTCTTTAGGTAGAGGTTTTAAATCTAAACTTTTATTATAGCTTTTTAATGCCCAGTAAAAGGCTAAGATAGGATTTGTGCAAAGTTCATTGATAACTTTTGAAGGTGAAAATTCATAATAATCATATCTAAGATTATGTCCTCTTAAACTTGCAAAATACAAAAGGACAAAGCAAAGATTGAGCAAAAAAATCGTGCGGGTTTTTAAAGAGATTTTTTTGATTTTTACTTTTAGAATTGCAAGGTTTAAAAACACACAAAAAATGCTAAAAATAAGAGCTAAAGCACTTAAAGTTAATACAGGATAATCCTTAAAAATGATAGAAAAAAGTGCTGCTGTATCATCATCTTTTAAACCAAAGATAAAAATATCGATTTTATTTTTATACATCTCATAATAATAAAAATTGATGAAGGCAAAAACAAGGCAAAGAAAGGATATAACAGCAAGATAGAGGCTTGAAGCAAAGGTATAGATTTTAAGAATTAACGAGTGTTGCCCCCCCCCCACTACGCTTTTAAGCAAAGGATAAAAAAGCATAGCAAGTAAAAAAGGTAAAAAAAGATAACCCAAAGTTTTTAAATCCATTCTAAAACCGACAAAAAACATCTTTGCAAGCTCACTATAAGCTTCATTTGAAGCAAAATGATAAGTCATAAATAAACGCATAATGCTAAAGACAAGCAGAAATAAAAAAGCAAAAACACAAATTTGCGTAAAAATCTTTCTCATTTTCTCCCTTTAAAAAACTTTAAGATTGTATGCAGTATCGTCATTGCAATAGGTTTCATTGCGAGAAAAATCGTTAAATTTTCGCGGCAATTTTTTGTTGAAATTGCTTTGGCAGAACACTTTGCAATGACGAAAGATTGAATTTAATCCTCAATATAGTTTTTGAGTTTTCGTCCTACTTTTGGATGTTTGAGCTTTTTAATAGCACTTGATTCAATCTGTCTTACTCTCTCCCTTGTAACATTGAGTTCTTTTCCAATCTCTTCTAGTGTTCTATCAGATTCATCATCTAAAAGCCCAAATCGCATACGAATCACAGCTTTTTCACGCTCATTAAGTTGGTCTAGCACATCGTCAATTTGTGATTTTAAATCTTCTTTTAGGATATGGTCCATTGGTCCGGTTGCACTTTTATCCTCAACAAAATCCCCAAACTTTCCATCTTCTCCATTACCAATAGGAGCTTCAAGGCTAATAGGTTCTTTTGTGATTTTGATAACATTTTTAACTTTATCAACTGGCAATCCCACTTCTTGTGCGATTTTTTCAATATCAGGCTCTTTCCCTTCTTCTTGCAAGAATTTACGCATAATTTTATTAATGCGATTAATGGTTTCAATCATATGAATAGGAATCCTAATCGTCCTTGCTTGGTCTGCAATCGCACGCGATATTGCTTGACGAATCCACCAAGTCGCATAAGTTGAGAATTTATAGCCTTTTTTGTATTCAAATTTATCCACCGCTTTCATTAAGCCAATATTTCCCTCTTGGATTAAATCCAAAAAAGGTAGTCCGCGGTTGGTGTAACGTTTGGCAATACTTACAACAAGCCGCAAATTTGATTTTGCCATTTTGGTTTTAGCCTTATCGGCAATATCTTTTCCTCTTTTGATTTGCTCCAAAATCTGTTTGAGTTTCTCTGGCTCTAAATCAAAGCTTCCTTCACTCGCTAATTTAGTTTGAAAAAGCTTTTTGATTTCCATATAAGTAGAAACCATCGTTGTCTCTGGCACAGCAGCAGTAATATCACTTTTAGACATTTCTGTAATATTTTCAAGAATCTTGCGGTGATTTTCAAGCAAAATATCATTAAAGAGCGGTAGGCGATATTCTAATCGTTTGAGTTCTCTCTCAAAGCCTTCATCACTTTTGATTGTGTTTTCCATTGCTTTAACTAGCTCATTAATAAGCTTACTTGTGGGTCCTAAATCAAGCAATTTTTCTTTTAAAAATTGCTTTTTGTGAGCGAGTGTGAGCAAGAGCAAAATATCTTGATTTTTAGAGTCATCAAGATTTTCTTTTTCCCAAACCTTAAGCCAATCTTTTTTAGCTTTTTCTAGACTTTTAAAACTCACTAAAACTTTTTCTACCCGTTTTTGGTCTTTTTTGCTGATAGATTTTTTAGTTTCCTCTTCGCCTCCCTCGCTTTCATCGAGTTCATCTAAATCTTCTAGTTCGCTAGATTCTTCCTCATCTTCCTCATCATCAAAACTCTTAAAAAGCTCCTTAACGCGTCTTTCGCGATTAATCAAGGCTTCTTTGTAATCTAGGATAAAATCAATCAAATAAGGCACAGAACAAATCGCATCAAGAATGATATTTTCGCCTAATTCGATATTCTTGCTCAAATCTACTTCATCTTCTCGTGTGAGTAGGGGAATCTGTCCCATTTCACGCAAATACATTCTCACAGGACTATCGCTACGGCTCCATTCCAAAAGCTCACGCTCTTTCATAAAGTCAAATTCTTCTTCAAGCTCATCATCTAAGAGTCGTTTTTTGTCTTCTTTGATTTTTCTTGCATCATCTTGATTAAGAAGTTTTGCCACTTCAGATTCTGCCATTAATTTTTTATTATATTTTTTAGCATACTCGGTTACTTTTTTGGCTTGGGCTGCGGTGGGCTGTTTGACTAAAACTTGAGCAACTTTTTCATAAGAGACATATTTAGAATCCGATTTGAATAGTTCTTCTAAGTGCTGATTAATGGTTTTTGCAGACATTTAAACTCCTTTCTAGGATTTTTAGAAAAGGTTTGCATTATACCAAAATTTTTTTAAATTAAAATAAAAGCAAAATTTGAGATTTTAAAGGTTAAAAAAGGGCTAAAACACCTTTTAGTGAAATAATAAGCTTTGCGTTTGAAAATTATCCCAAATTTTCTCTCGCAAAACTTTTAAGATTACACTAATTCAATAATTGCCATTTCAGCAGCATCACCCTTTCTTAAACGTGTTTTAATAATTCTTGTATAGCCACCTTTTTTATCAGTATATTTAGGGGCAATTTCAGTTACCAATTTTTTCACAGATATTTTGTGCTGCAAATGGGAAAATACCAAACGATGAGCCATACTATCATTTTTTCTTGCCTTAGTGATGAGCTTTTCAAAATAACTTTGCAATTCCTTTGCTTTTTGCAAGGTTGTTTCAATTTTGCCACTAGCAATTAAAGCGATTGAAAGATTTTTCAACAAAGCCTTTCGATGGGAGGAAGTCCTCCCGAGTTTTCTATATCCGTGTCCGTGTCTCATTTGTTATCCTTATTTTTCACTCGAGAATTTCTTTTTGAGTAGTTGCATTAAATCATCAGGAATATCTTTATCTATGGGATAACCTAACTCATCTAATTTTGCTGTAATTTCATCAAGTGATTTTTTACCTAAATTTTTAATATTTTTAATTTGGTCTTCACTAAGTAAAACTAACTCACCTAAAAACTTAATACCTGTCCTATCTAAACAATTAAAGCATCTTGCACTAAGATTTAAGCTCTCAATCGTTTGGAGTAAAGTTTTTAGTTCAGGGTGTTCAGCTTCAGGAAGATTAATCTCTGGCACTTCAATATTAAGCTCTGCATTAAAGATTGCCATTTGCTTATGCATAACACTTAGGGCATTTTTGAACGCCATTAAAGGATCAACTTGCCCATCAGTTTGAATATCAAACACAATCTTTTCATAATTAGGATCATCTTCTAAAAGCACATTCTCTATCGCATAAGTTACATTTGTAACAGGCGTAAAATAAGCATCTAAAGGGATAAATCCTTCAGGAGTATTAGAGCGTATCTCTTCGCTAGGAACAAACCCAATCCCTTTATGAATAATAACTGAAAAATTAAGTTCAGCATCTTCATTAATCGTAGCTAAATAAACATCTTTAGTTACCACATCAACAATATCATTGCACAAATCTGCCCCTGTAATTAGTCTTGACCCTTTGAATTTGTAATCAACCACTACCCTTTCACTTTCATCGTTAATTTTAAAACGAATGGTTTTAAGATTGACGATAAAATGGGAGACATCTTCAACGACACCCCGAATAGAATCAAATTCATGTGCAACACCCTCAATATGTAAAGCCGTAGGAGCAAATCCCACTGAACTTCCTAATAACAATCTCCTCAAAGGGTGGGCTAGGGTAATTGCATAACCAAACTCGAAGGGATAAGCAGAGATTTGGACTCTATTTTTACCTGTTTCACACGCCTCAATCTTTGTAGGAATATGAGGAGAGGTTTTAATACTTTTCATACCAATATCCTTCTTGAATCTTATTTAGAGTATAACTCAACAATTAACCTTTCCTCTACGGGAATTACAACCTCTTCTCTCTCGGGTAATCTTGTAAAAATCCCAAACACTTTTTCTTGATCTACATCAACCCAAGGAACAATACCCGTTTGTTTGGTTAATTCAATAGCTCTTTGAATCTGCGGATTTTTCTTCGTTTTCTCACAAATCTCAATTTTTTGCCCCACACCAACAAAAGCTGAAGGAATATTCAAAACTTTACCATCAACAAGAATATGCCCGTGTGTTACAAGCTGTCTTGCAAATCGTCTTGTTGTTGCAAATCCCATTCGATAGACGACATTATCCAATCGTCTTTCAATCAATTTAATAAGATTCTCTCCCGTATTGCCTTCTAGCCTATTTGCCTCAACAAAAATAGAGTGAAATTGTTTTTCAGAAATTCCATACATCATTCTTGCTTTTTGCTTTTCTCTTAACTGAATGCCGTATTCAGAGATTTTTCCTCTTCTTTGTCCGTGCTGACCAGGACCATAAGGACGTTTATCAAGAGCACTTTTACCTGCTAATCTTCTTTCACCTTTGAGAGCGAGACTGACACCAAATCTTCTTTCAATTTTTTCTACAGGACCTCTGTATCTTGCCATATTAACTCCTTATACTCTTCTTCTTTTAGGTGGGCGACAACCATTGTGGGGTAAAGGAGTAACATCTTTAAACCATAAAATTTTTATTCCTTCAATACCACCTAAACTTTTCACTGCTGTTTCTCTACCGCTACCGGGACCTTGAATTTTCACTCCAAGCTCTTTTATGCCGTGTTCTTTTGCTTTAGCTACGGCATCTTCTACGGCTTGCTGTGCAGCATAAGGAGTAGATTTTTTGCTCCCTTTAAATCCTAATGCTCCTGCAGTACTCCAACAAATCACATTGCCCATTTCATCAGAAATTGTTACACTTGTGTTATTAAAACCTGCGGAAATATGGACAATTCCCTTAGCAATATTTTTCTTAACGACTCTCTTTTTACTTGTATTTCTTTTTGCCATTTACACTCCTTATTTTGAGGCACTACCTACGGTTTTTCTTTTACCTTTACGCGTTCTTGCATTATTTTTCGTTGTCTGTCCGCGAACAGGAAGTCCTTTTCTGTGTCTTAAACCTCGATAATTACCCAAATCCATCAGAGCCTTAATATCCATTGTTACTTTTTTGCGCAAATCACCCTCAACGATATAGTGAGCTTGAATTTCCTTTGAAATCACAGAAACTTCATCTTCACCAAGGTCTTGAACCCTTTTATCATAAGAGATATTAACAGCATTTAAAATATCTCTTGAAGTCTTCAAACCTATACCATAGATATAGGTTAAAGCGTATTCAATTCTCTTTTTTTTGGGTAAATCAACACCAGCAATTCTCGCCATTGTTATTCCTTTATCCTTGTCTTTGTTTGTGTTTTGGATTCTCGCAAATCACTCGAATCACGCCTTTTCTCTTGATAACCTTACACTTATCACACATTTTCTTAACCGAAGGTCTCACTTTCATAATTTACTCCTTATGAGAGCCAAAGCCCTATTTTTTGAATTACTTTTGATTAAAAGCTTCCCTTTAAAAAAGGGCATTAAGTTTAAAGTCCTCGAAAGGCTTATCCAAAAAAACCTAAACGACTAAAAATCAAATGCAAAATGAAATGAAATTTTGCATTATAGCACAAATCGTATTAAAAACTACTTATATCTAAAAGTAATTCTTCCTTTATCCAAACTATAAGGCGTTAATTCAATTTTTACCTTATCGCCTTGTAAAATTTTAATATAATGCATTCGCATTCTCCCTGCAATATGACATAAAATAATATGCCCATTTTCTAATTCTACACGAAAGGTAGCATTAGGCAATGCCTCCCGCACAATTCCATCGACTTCAATCACATCATCTTTTGCCATTTTACTCCCTCGATAAAATCTCTGCTTTACCTTTGATAATTGCCACTGTGTGTTCATAATGGCTTCCTTTTAAACCATCAGTTGCAACAACGCTCCATTTATCCTCTAAGATTCTAGGTGTCCCCTCTTTTTGACAAATCATCGGTTCAATACAAAAAACCATTCCTTCTTTGATTTTATCGCCCTGTTTTGCTTTTTTACCTTCAAGATAATTAGGAATCTCTGGTTCCTCGTGAGGTCTCCTGCCAATCCCGTGCCCACAAAAACTCCTTAAAGGCACATAACCATAATCCAAAATAAAATTTTCCAACAAAGCACTTAATTCTTTAAAATGCATTCCCACCTTAATATGTTTAATCGCATAATAAAGAGCCTCTTTAGCACAAGCAATCAAACGAGCATCACTCTCTGAAATCTCCCCTACTCCGCAGGTAATTGCTGCATCACCATACCAACCCTCTAATTCTGTCCCTATATCTAAGCCGATAATATCGCCTTCTTTTAGGGCATAATCATTAGGTATGCCGTGGATAATAACCTCATTAACCGAAGTACAAACTGACCCTTCAAAACCATATAACCCCTTAAAAGAGGGTCTTGCCCCACAAGAGAGGATAAAATCCTCGCCCATTTTATCAATCTGTGCTAAAGTCAATCCGGGTTTGATATTAGCCTCAAGATAATTCAGCGTTTTGGCAACGATTTGGCTTGCTTTTCTTAAAGATTCAATTTCAGCAGGCTTTCGGATTGCAACAGCCATTCTTACAATCCTACCGCACTAAGTGTTTTATATTTATTCATATAAATTTGTGCTTCGATCTTCCGCATTGTATCTACTGCGACTTGCACGACAATCAAAACAGCTGTCCCCCCAAAATAAAAAGGCACATCCATTGCTTTAACTAAAATCCAAGGGAGTGTTGAAATTAATGCCAAATACAAAGCTCCCCAAAAGGTTAAATTACTTGCCACCTCATTTAAGAAAGTTGCTGTTCCTTCGCCCGGTCGGATACCCGGGATAAAACCACCTTGCCGTTTGAGATTTTCGGAAATATCTTTAGCGTTAAAAACAATAGAGGCATAAAAATACGCAAAGAAAATCACAAGCAAAAACATCAAGAAATTATAAAGATAGCCATTAGGATTCAAATAATCTGCAATCTTCATAATGGTTTGATTTGAAGAGGCTTGCAAAATCGTGCTAGGGAACATCAAAAGAGCAGAGGCAAAAATCGGCGGAATCACCCCACTAAGATTGAGCTTAATAGGAATATAATTCATAATCCTTTTGTCTTGATTTTGCATTACCACCTTACGAGAGTAAGATACAGGAACTCTCCTCTCCCCTAGCTCCACAAAAATAATGCAAAGCACCGTAACGATAATAATAGCAAATACAAACAATAAAACAAGCCAATTAATTTCTTTAGTATTAACAAGATTGAAAGTCCCTGCAATCGCACTAGGAATCCCCGAAACAATCCCCGCAAAGATAATGAGGCTAATCCCATTGCCGATACCTCTTTGAGTGATTTGCTCCCCAATCCACATTAACATCATTGTGCCACACAGCATTGAAAAAGCTGAAATCGCAATAAAAAGATTAAGGTCAATCAAAATCGCTCCATTAGGACCATTCCCCAAACTTCTTAGTCCAACAGAGACACCAATAGCTTGAATCAAGGTAATAACCACCGTGGCATAGCGGACAATTTGCATATATTTTTGCATTCCATCACGTTCTTTTTTCATTTTTGCAAGTTCGGGGAAAGTAGCTGCTAATAATTCCATAATAATAGAAGCTGTGATATAGGGCATAATCCCTAAAGAAATGATACTTAAACGCTCAACTGCATTACCGCTAAACATATTAAAAAGCCCCAACGCATTAGCAGCATTATTATCAAAAAAAGCTTTAATCACACCGGTATCGACTCCGGGTACAGGCACATAAGCTAATACACGATAGGCTAAAAGAAAGCCTAGTGTAATAAGAATCTTATTAACAATCGTTTTGTTCATTATTTATTTCCGCTTGTTGTGATTCTTTCATCTTTGATTTTAGAGGCAAAATTTTTAGCATCAGCCCCTATGAGCTTGATTTTAGTAATGTAAGAAGGAATCTTAAAGACGCTTTTTAGAGTTTCAAAAGTAATTTCAGAAAGATTAGTGATTGCCTTATTTTGACTCACATTAATAGCATAAGGCTTTGTGATACGACTTGTAAAACCAACTTTAGGCAATCTCCTTTGTAAAGGTTGCTGCCCACCTTCAAAACCTCTTTTTTGTTTTGACCCTGTTCTTGCAGTTTGTCCTTTACCGCCTCTTGTGGAAGTTTTACCCATACCACTGCCTTGTCCGCGTCCTATTCTTTTAATTTTTTTAACACTCCCTTTTGCAGGGGCTAGATTTTCTAATGCCATAAATACTCCTTAAATTTTAACCTTAGAGAGTGCTTCAATAGTTGCACGAACTACATTGTAAGGATTGTTTGAACCCAAAGATTTAGTCAAAATATCCTTAATCCCCGCCATTTCTAATACCGGACGCACAGAACCACCCGCAATCACACCTGTTCCCTCGCTTGCAGGTTTAAGCAAAATAATGCTTGCATTGTATTTTTCTTGCACATCGTGAGCAATCGTTGTCCCCTTAATATTAACTTTCACAATATTTTTAAACGCATCATCAATGGCTTTTTTGATAGCATCGGGGACTTCTTTAGCCTTTCCAAGACCATATCCCACTAAGCCTTCTTTATTCCCCACTACCACTAAAGCATTAAAGCGGAATCGTCTCCCGCCCTTAACGACTTTGGTTACGCGTCCAATATTCACAACGACTTCTTTAAAATCTTCTCTATTGATTTCCATAGCTATCCCTTAAAAACTAATTCCATTCTCTCGAAGAGAGTCAGCAAAACTTGCAACAACGCCGTGATACAAATACCCATTCCTATCAAACACAACCTTAGTAATATGAGCCTTTTTTAAGAGTTCAGCAAAACTTTGGGCAATCTTTTTGACTTCCTCTTTATTATTCTTCAATCCCATTTTTTTACCATCAACACTAGCGAGAGTAACGCCTTTAACATCATCAATCACTTGGGCATAAAAATAGCGATTAGAACGAAAAATACTCAATCGAGGGATAGCAATCGTCCCAACAATTCTGGAGCGAATACTCAATTTTCTTTTGTTTCTTAAAATTCTTTTTTTCTTAATGATTTTATCTGTCATTGCCTATCCTTATTTTTTAGAAGTTTTACCGGCTTTGCGGATAATACGTTCTTCAACATACTTAACACCCTTACCTTTATAAGGTTCTGGTGGTCTAAACTCCCTAATTTCTGCTGCAATTTGCCCAATTTGCTGTTTATCGGAACCTTTGAGTGTAACCAAATTCTTATCAATTGAAACTTCTATGCCTTCAGGGATATTGTAATTAATAGGGTGTGAAAAACCTAAGGCTAACTCTAAAACTTTACCCTTTAGCGTTGCTTTATAACCTACGCCATTAATTTCTAGCTGTTTAGTAAAGCCTTGTGTTAAACCTAACACAATATTATTTGCCAATGCTCTATAAGTCCCCCAATACGCCCTTGATTGCGTATCTTTTCCTTTAAGAGAAAACATTAATTCATTCTCTTTTTTTTCAACACCTACGCGATTATAAGTTTCCAATTCTTTAACTAACTTTCCACTTTTGAAAATAATTTTACTCCCTTGAATTGAAACCTCAATATTTTGGGGAATATTAATCGGTTTTTTTCCAACTCTTGACATACTTTACTCCTACCAAATACTGCAAAGGGCTTCACCGCCGACATTAGCTTTATAAGCCTCATCATTAGCAATCACACCCTTAGAAGTGCTTACAACAATCGCACCATAACCATTTTTAAAATGCTTTAATTCATTTCTTCCTTTATAAACTCTTCTTCCGGGTTTAGAAATTCTTGTGATTTCATTAATCACAGAATAACCTTTCTCATCATATTTTAAAACAACATTAATAAATTGCTTTTTGTCTTTTTCTACGATTTTAAAGCTTTCGATAAATCCTTTCGCTTGAAAAACCTCTAAGATAGAAATAACAATTTTCGCATAATATAAAGTTGTTGTGTCAAGCCTTCTCATACTTGCATTTCTGATTCTTGTTAAAGAATCTGCGATAATATCATTTACCATACCAACCCCTTACCAACTTGCTTTTCTCAATCCCGGAATGAGACCTTCATTTCCCATTTTACGGAGACAAACACGACAAATCCCAAAATCCCTATAAACAGAATGCGACCTGCCACAAATTGAACATCTTGAATAAGCTCTTACTTTAAATTTAGGCTTTCTTGCAGCCTTTGCAATCATAGATTTTTTAGCCATTTGCTCTTCCTTTTGCAAAAGGTAAGCCAAATGCTTCAAGTAGCTTAAAGGCATCTTTATCATTAGTGGCTGAAGTAACAAAAGTAATATTCATACCGTGGCTTACCATAATATCATCATAAACAACTTCAGGGAAAATTAATTGCTCTGTAACACCAAAGTTATAATTTCCTCTCCCATCAAAACCATTGCGTGAAACACCTCTAAAATCTTTGACTCTAGGCAAAGCAATAACGATGAGTTTTTCTAAAAAGTTATACATTTGATTACCTCTTAGTGTTACTTTTACACCCATTGGCATACCCTCACGGATTTTAAAACCCGCCACAGATTTTTTAGCCAAAGTAATAATTGCCTTCTGTCCTGCAATCAAAGAAATAGTATCAGCAATATTTTGCATAATCTTAGCATCTTTAGCGTGTATTCCTGCTCCTACGCTAATAACAATCTTTTCTAGTTTTGGCAATAACATAGGATTTTTAATCCCCAAATCTTGAGCTAACTTTGGCTTAATTACTTCATTATAAGTCGTTCTTAATTGATACATCAATTACCCCTCTGCTTTCTTAACATTAGAAATGTGCATTGGCATTTCTTTATCAATAAAACCACCTTTTGGATTTTTATCATTTGGTTTTACTGCTTTTTTGACTATTTTACAACCCTCTACAATCACTTGAGATTTTTTAGGTAAAACTTGCAAAATCTTTGCTTTCTTGCCCTTATCATCACCCGCAATAATTTCAACCATATCACCTTTTTTGATTTTAAATTTTACCATTATAAAACCTCCGGTGCTAAAGATACAATTTTCATAAAATTCGCATAACGAATCTCTCTCCCAACGGGACCAAAAATACGCGTTCCTATGGGTTCTCTTTTGCTATCAAGAATAACCGCCGCATTATCATCAAAGCGGATTAAAGCCCCATCTTCTCGATGTAATTCTTTTTTAGTCCGCACGACAACGGCTTTGACAACTTGTCCTTTTTTTACTTTACCATTTGGAAGTGCCTTTTTGACTGATGCCACAATCACATCACCCACTGTGGCATAACGTCTTTTGCTTCCGCCTAAAACTTTAATGCACATAACCTCTTTTGCACCACTATTATCGGCTACATTCAATCTTGTGAAACTCTGAATCATAATTCAACCCCTACTGATACAACTTTATGAAGTGTGAAAGCCTTTCTTTTAGAGATAGGTTTGCATTCTATGGCTTCAATCACATCACCCACTTTTACACTATTATTTTCATCGTGAATAATATAACGTTTGAATTTTTTAACGATTTTTCTGTATTTTGGGTGAATAACGCGTCTTTCTACAAGAATCGTTACACTTTTATCGCCTGTTTTAGTAACAACTTTTCCTGCGATAATCCTTTTATGCGGTTGAACATTACTCATTATTCAGCCCTCCTTTTTGCATTAAGTGCTGTTTTGATTCTTGCAATATCTTTGCGTGTTACTCGCAATTCACTTGTGTTAGTTTGCTGCATTGTCTTAAGTTTTAAACGGAGTTCAAACAAAGCATTTTCTTTTTCTCTCAAAAGTGTTTTTAACTCCTGTGTGTCTTTTGTGCTAATATCAGTATATTTCATTTTCACCCTCTCGTGTTACGATTTTTGTTTTAAAGGGGAGTTTGCTCTGTGCCAATGCTAAAGCTGCTCTTGCTAATGTTTCATCAACACTACCCATTTCATAGATAATTCTTCCGGGTTTGATATTCATTACCCATTTTTCTACTGCACCTTTTCCTTTACCCATACGAGTTTCAAGCGGTTTTGCTGTCAAAGGTTTATCAGGAAACACGCGAATCCAAACCATTCCCATTCTCTTAGTGGCACGAGTCATCGCAATACGAGCTGCTTCAATCTGACGTGAATCAATGCGTCCGTGCTCGACTGCTTTAATCCCAAACTCACCAAAGGCTAATGAAGTCCCGCGGAATGCTTTTCCACGATTTCTACCTTTCATTTGCTTTCTGTATTTTGTCTTTTTTGGCATTAGCATTGTTATTGCCCCCTTCTTTTTCTAGCTGAACGGGTTTTTTCTTCACCCTCTTCATTGTGTTTTTCAGCTTGGATTCCTTTATGCAAAACTTCGCCTTTAAAAATCCAAACTTTAACACCAATATTACCATAAGTCGTCAAAGCCTCCGCAAAACCATAATCAATCTTTGCTCTTAGCGTATGGAGCGGGATTCTGCCTTCCATATACCATTCTGTTCTTGCCATTTCTGCACCCGCTAAGCGTCCGGATACTTTAACTTTAATACCTTTAGCACCTGATTTCATCGCCCCTTGCATAACTTTTTTCATTGCTCGCCTGAAAGCCACTCTTCGTTCTAGCTGTGTGGCAACACTTTCTGCTGCAAGTTGTGCATTGCTTTGTGGTTTTTTAACTTCTTTAATATTAATAAAAACATCTTTATTAACAATTTTTTTGAGAGATTCTTTGAGTTTCTCAACATCTGCCCCTTTTTTACCAATGATGATACCCGGTCTTGCAGCAACAACGGTAACACGAACTTTTCTCGCGGTTCTTTCAATCAAAATATCACTCACACCTGCATAATAAAGCTCTTTTTTTAAGAATTTCCTAATCTTATAATCTTCAGAAATATTTTGAGGTGCAGTTGTAAATGAAGGAAACCATCGCGATTCCCAGTTTCTATTGATACCAAGTCTTAGACCAATCGGATTAACTTTTTGACCCATTACTTATCCTTACTTTGTTGTTTAACTTCCACTAAAATATGTGAAGTTGGTTTTCTTATCGGAGTTGCTCTCCCTCTTGCTCTTGGTGTAAAGCGTCTCAATACAGGACCAGCATCTACTCTGCAAGAAGAAACAATAACATTCTCCGCTTCATATCCTCCATTAGCAATGGCGGAAGCAATAACTTTTGAAATGATTTTTGCCGCTTTATTTGGCATAAACTCTAATGCAGCAAGGGCTAATTCTGCATTCATACCTTGAACTTCCCTTGCAATCAGCCTTGCTTTTGTCGGGGAGAGACGAATATATCTTAGTAATGCCTTACTCATTTTTACCCCCTATTTACCGATTTTCTTTTGGACACTGCCTTTGTGCCCTTTAAAAGTTCTTGTAGGTGCAAACTCACCCAATTTATAACCCACGTGATTTTCTGTAACATACACCGGCACAAAAGCTCTACCATTATGAACATTGAAAGTAAATCCAATCATTTCAGGAATAATGGTGCTTCTGCGCGACCAAGTTTTAATAGGTTTATTATCTTTTGTCTCTTTTGCCTTAAGCACTTTTTTCATCAAATGCTCATCTACAAAAGGACCTTTTTTTATTGATCTAGCCATTGAACTTCCTTATTTTTTTCTTCTTGAAATGATAAGCTTATCACTTGCTTTCTTTCTACGCGTTTTATAACCTTTTGCTGGCATACCCCAAGGCGAAACAGGGTGTCCGCTCGAACCTGTTTTACCTTCACCACCTCCGTGTGGGTGATCAACAGGGTTCATTGCTGCACCTCTAGTTTGCGGACGGATTCCTAAATGCCTATTGCGTCCTGCTTTACCAATAGAGATATTAGCAAAATCTTCATTACCCACAACACCAATTGTTGCCATACATTCACCCAAAATATATCGCATTTCACCACTTGGCATTCTAAGAATAGAATATTTTTCCTCTCTACCCATTAGTTGCGCACTTGCTCCTGCACTTCTTGCAAGTTGCCCACCGCGTCCGGGATACATTTCAATATTATGTACGACCGTTCCGATAGGGATATTTTTTAATTTCATCGCATAACCTAGCCGAATATCCAAACCGCCTTCTGCTGAAATTACTCTATCCCCTACTTTGAGTCCGCTAGGTTGAATAATATACCGCTTATCGCCATCTTTGTAAGTGATAAGGGCAATCCGACAATTTCGATAGGGGTCATATTCAATCGTAGAAACTTTACCTTCAACATTAAATTTATTGCGTTTAAAATCAATAATGCGGTAGAATTTCTTTGCCCCTCCTTCTTTGTGGCGACTTGTAATTCTCCCATTATTATTGCGTCCCGCTGTTACAGGAAGCTTGATGAGTAATTTTCTTACACTTGCCTTAGCTGTGATATTTTCCGAGCTTAGATTGCTCATAAATCTCCTACTAGGCGTATAAGGTCTATAAGTTTTAATTGCCATCTTTCTCTCCTATACCGCTAATGATTCGATTTTAGCACCTTCAGGAAGCTTAACATAAAACTTCTTGAAATTATTTCTTTTACCTATCACGCCACGGAATCTTTTAACCTTGCCTTCTTGTCTTAAAGAGTTGATAGACAAAGGAATAACACCAAAATACTCTTTAAAAACTTCTTTTAATTGAGTTTTGCTTAATTTTGGTGAAGTTTGGACTACCAAAACCCCTTGTTCTTGAAGCTGCAAAGATTTCTCTGTATACATAATAGATTTAATATCTGTAATACTTGCCATTTTACCCCTCTTTTGTGATAGATTCAAAAAGTGATTTTTCAATCACCACAGAACGAAAAGTCGCTACCAAATAGGCATTTAATTCCGCACCATCAATCAAATAGCAATCCTGTAAATTTCTAAATGCAAGATAAGTTTTTTCATCAAACATTTCAGAAACAAAAAGCGTATTGCGTTGTTTTAAAGCTTTAAATATCGCATTTGCGTCTTTTGTTTTTCCGCTTGTTACTTGAATCTTCTCGACAATAAAAAGACTGCCACTATTTGCTTTTTCTTGTAAAGCAAATTGAAGGGCTAGTTTTTTTTGCTTTTTATTGATTTTTTGATTGTAATTTCTATTGTTACTAGGTCCGTGAGCAACACCACCACCCACAAATACAGGTGAAGTGATACTTCCTGCCCGAGCACGACCACCACCTTTTTGACTCCAAGGCTTTTTACCGCCACCGCTTACTTTCCCACGCGTTTTAGCAAGAGCATTATTTGCACGCATTGACGCTAAAAATGATTTAATATAAAGATAGAGATTGTGGGAATTAATACTCTTGTAACTTTCAGGTAGCTGTGCTTCACCTGTTTTATTGAATTGAGAATCTAAAAGAATTGCTTTACTCATTTCACTACCTTTATTTTACCCAATGCACCATTAAATCCCGGTACAGAGCCTTTCAAAACAAGGACATTGTTTTCTTTATCAAAGGAAAGAATTTCGTTTTGAACTGTAACTTTTTCATTCCCATAATGCCCCGCCATTTTTTTACCCGGTTGGACGCGACCTGGCCACTCACGATTCCCTATTGAACCCGGAGCTCTGTGGAATCTACTCCCGTGTGCTCCTGGACCCCCTTGAAAATTCCAACGTTTCACTACACCGCTAAAGCCTCTTCCTTTAGTGTTAAAAGAGGTTTTAACTCTTTTAGCACCCTCTAGGGAAGAAAAATCTAAATTGCCCGCTTCGGTATTCCCTACGATGAGAGTTATAAATCGGTTATATTCTTTTTCCAAATTATATTTTTTTTGCTGTCCTGCAATCGCTTTATTGATAGATTTTCCTTGATGATAAGCCACTAAAGCCTTACCATTCCCCAAAATCTCACAAACTTTTGCAGATTTCACTTTCAATAAGGTAACAGGAATACTAGGTTTAGCAATCGTTCTACTCATTCCAATTTTTTCCACTAAAAATTCCATATTTACCCCTTGTTACCCATTTTTGCCCATAGAGCAGACTTCTACATCGACTTCTGGTGCCATATCAAGTTTTGTGAGGCTATCCACCGTTTCAGGTGTCGCTGAGACAATATCGATAATTCTACGATGGACACGAATCTCAAACTGCTCCCTTGAATCCTTGTTAATATGGGGAGATTTTAAGATAGTGTATCGTCTTTTTTTCGTTGGGAGAGGAATAGGACCGCGAATCTCTACGCCTGTTCTCTTTACTGCCTCAACAATAGCAATCACTGACCTATCAAGGACACGATGGTCATATGCTTTTAACTTTAATCTAATTTTTTCCATTGTATTTTTCCTTTAAAGAACTCATCGCAAAGGACTTTATTATCAAAAATCAATGCAATATTTTGGAAGTGCGAATTATACTGAACTTTAATATCTTTTTGCAATATTTTGAAGTGATTTTTGATAATTTATTTCCTTTTTAAAAGGAAATAAATTACAATCTCATTACTTTTAATAGAATAGCTTTATTTAATTTTATCATCATTAAATCCCATTGCATCATTGCATACTCTCCTCTTTTGTTATTGCGAGATTTCCTTCCCTCGTCATTATAAGGCTTTATTTCCTCATCATTGCGAGGAACTTTAGTTCCGAAGCAATCCAAAGCCCAAACCCAAAAATTCCAAATTAAATTATCTTAAGATTTTTCACAAAAAAAGCTTGATTTTGGTTTTTTGAGATTTTTAGCTAAAATGCACAAAAATTTTAAAAAGGAGACAAAATGGCAAAATACTACCCCGAAAATAAAACTGAATTACAAAAACTCGTAAATAACCCCGCAATCAATCTTGGTGAGATTGATACAAGCAAAATTACCGATATGAGTGAGTTATTTTATGAAAGCAAACGAGTAGATTTTAGCGGCATTGAAACTTGGGATGTGAGTTTGGTTATAAATATGAGAAGTATGTTTGATGGGGCAAAATCTTTCAATCAAAATATCAATACTTGGAATGTCAGTTCGGTTACAAGTATGAGAAGTATGTTTAGGGGAGCTAAATCCTTTAATCAGCCTTTGGATAAATGGGATACAAGTTCAGTTACAGGTATGGTAAATATGTTTTGGGGTGCTAAATCCTTTAATCAAAATATCAATACTTGGAATACAAGTTCGGTTACAAGTATGGCAAATATGTTTTGGGGTGCGGAATCTTTTAATCAGCCTTTGGATAAATGGGATACAAGTTCAGTTACAGGTATGAGTAGTATGTTTCGTGAGGCAGAATCCTTCAATCAATCTTTAAATAATTGGAATGTCAGTAAGGTTACAGATATGGAAGGAATGTTTTGGGGTGCTAAATCCTTTAATCAACCTTTGGATTCTTGGGACACAAGTGCGGTTAGAAATATGGGAGCAATGTTTTATGAGGCAAAATCTTTCAATCAGCCTTTAGAGAAATGGGATGTAAGTAATGTTGGAGATATGTCTTATATGTTTGTAGCGGCAGAATCTTTCAATCAGCCTTTGGAGAAATGGGATGTAAGCAAGGTAACAAATATGAGGGCGATGTTTAATGCGGCAAAGTCCTTCAATCAGCCTTTGGATAAATGGAATGTGAGTAATGTTAGAGATATGAGTCATATGTTTGATTTAGCGGTTTCTTTCAATCAAAATATCAACGCTTGGAATATCAGTAAGGTTACAGATATGGCAGAGATGTTTGCAGAAGCTAAATCTTTCAATCAGCCTTTGGATAAATGGAATGTCCGTTCGGT
>JAFLSC010000012.1 GCA_022511145.1 Helicobacter sp. | reverse complement strand
GTCATTATGAAGAATGAAATTCCGAAGTAATCTTGAAAATTGCAAATTCAAAAACAAACACAGAATGTTTTTTAATGAGTTTTCTTATTGAATAGCAAGAAAAGATTTAATTTTCACTAATAGTCAACAAAAGTTTGAGGAGGAAATCAATAGCAAATCAATCTTGTTGTGAAGCATAAAAATTAGCATAATAATCAGCAAATTTTTGTTGCAAGATAGCCTCTCTAGCTCCTTTGACTAAATCCAAATAATAGGCAAGATTGTGGATACTTGCAAGTCTAAAATAGCTAAGTTCCCCTGCCCTAAAGAGGTGATGCAGATAAGCTCGAGAATGATTTTTGCAAGTATAGCACTGACATTGGCTATCCAAAGGATTTTCATCAAGTTTAAATCGTGAGGATTTAATAGAGAGTTTTCCAAAATGGGTAAAGATTGTCCCATTCCTCGCATTACGCGTTGGCATAACGCAATCAAACATATCCACGCCCCTTTTAATCGCCTCTAAAATATCTTGAGGTGTGCCAACACCCATTAGGTAGCGGGGTTTATCTTTGGGTAAAAGGGGTGTGCTTAATTCAATTGTTTCATACATTAAAGTATTAGGCTCTCCTACGGCTAATCCACCGATAGCATAGCCATCAAAATCCGCTAAATTCGTTAAATCTCTTGCACTAGCTTCCCTTAGCTCTTTGTCTGTGCCGCCTTGTTGGATTGCAAAAATACAATGAGTAAAATCCAAACCCTGCTCTTTAGCAAGATTTTTTTTATTTTTATGATAAGCAATAGCTTGTTTTGCCCATTTTGTCGTGCGATTGATAGAAGCAATTAATCGCTCTTTAGTAGCGGGCAAACCTACTAAATCATCTAAAATCATCATAATATCGCTACCCAAATGATATTGAATATCAAGAACTTTTTGGGGTGAAAAAAAGTGCAAACTCCCATCAATATGGCTTTTAAAGCAAATGCCCTCTTCAGAAATCTTTGTATTATGAGAGAGACTAAAGGCTTGAAATCCACCACTATCAGTAAGAAAATTATGCGGAAACTTGCTAAAAGAATGCAATCCGCCAAGCTTATGGATTGTCTCATCGCCCGGACGCAAATACAAATGGTAAGTGTTAGCTAAAATAATAGGTGCATTTAAATCAAGCAAATCTTTAAAATCAAGGGCTTTGACACTCGCTTGAGTCCCCACAGGCATAAAAATCGGTGTTAAAACTTCCCCGTGAGCTAATTTAAGGACGCCAGCCCTTGCGTTATTATCAGTTTTTTGCAAATGAAATTCCATTATAGCCCTTTAAAAACGAGAGTTAAAATGAAATTGTAGCAATCCTTGTTTTAGTTTTTTGTTATATTAGATTTTTAGTGTTTTTTTGTTATATTTCACAAATTTTTGAGATTGAAATTTAGAGGAGATTGAATTTTGAGAAAAGTGCTTTTGATTTTGGAAGGCGAGGTGGCAGAAGATTTTTTGACAATCCTTACTCAAAAACATTTTGATACAAACTATTATATTTTTGTTTCTCAAAATCCCACACTTTTACCAAAATATTTAAAAGAAGGTGATGAAGCTTATTCTTTTGACCCTTGTGCTTCAAGAAAACTTAGAGAAATCTTGAGTGAAGAAATCACTGATGCCTATATCATCACCCATCATATTAAAGACAGACAAAGTATCTATCAAACCCTTAGGGAATACAGCAAAAATATACAAATCACGCTTTTAGGAGAGATTGAAGCTCCTGAAGATTCGCAGCTTTTAATGATTAATGAAAAGGCGGCTTTATCGTTTAAATTGTTTGAGCAATTCCCTAATGTGCCACGAACAGCTAGATATATCGGACTTGGTGCAGGGGAGCTTATGCAGGTAAATGTGCCTTTTGGAAGCCCTTATGCGTATAGAACCATTGGTGTGATTAAGCAAAAAAAGTGGAAAATTGCAGCGGTGTATCGCAAGGGCGAGCTTATTTTACCCAAATATTCTACCGTGATTTACCCTAACGATTCTTTGCTTTTAGTGGGCGAACCTGCGACTTTATGGGAGATTTATCATCGTATAAAAGATGAGATTGGGCAATTTCCTGTGCCTTTTGGACGCGATGTTGTTTTGTTTTTGGATATGTCTTTAGAGACGCTTGAGGCTTTGGATTCTTATTTGGAGCAGACTTTGTGGCTTTTTGATAAATTCACAAATAAGCGATTGTATTTGATTGTTTTTAATGCCACTGATTTTGAATATCTCCAAAAGCTCAAATCTTCTTCTTTCCTTAATCAAGAAAATATTACACTTTTGATTGAATTTTATGAGGTTTCTTTTCAAAAAATCCTCACTCATCATACAAATTCTAAAAATATCGGGCTTATTTTAGCAACGCAAAAAATTTTCAAAGCACACAAGAAAATACTTTTAGAATGCGGAATCCCGCTTTTAAAGTTTGGAGAAACTCCCTTATTTTCACTTCTTTCTAGTTCAGTAATTGTGCCACAAAAAACCGAAGAAGCAGAAAAAATCTCCTCGGTTGTCTTTGATTTTTCAACACAGGCAGGATTGAAGATTCAGCTTTATGATTTTGAAGCTGACTCTAATTTTCACAAACAAGCTATTGAATATTATCAGCATATTGCTAAGATTTTTGAAAAAAAATTTGAGCTTTTAGAGTCCAACACAATCAATCCTATTTTTTGGTTGAGAAGTCAAAAAGATACAATCCAAATCCTGCCTTTAAAGAAAGAGAGTCTCCGCAAGTCTTTGTGGTTTTCTTTAATGGAAGTTGAGGTTTTGAGTATGAGGCTAGAAAAAATCCCACAACTTTATGTTCCTTTGTCTGTATAATTTTTAGTTATCCTTTTAGATTTTTGATAAAAATCTAAAATTAATAAGTTTTGAAGAGATTTTGAAGTATTATAGTAAAAATTTTATTGGGGGAAAATTTGCTAGAGTGGTGTGAAGAATTTAGCATTAAAAATCAGCATTTAGATGAACAGCATAAGCGTTTATTTCAATTTGTTGTTGATTGTGATGCTTTGCTGAAACGTTCAGAACCCCCTAGAGAAACTGAAATACAAAAGCTAATAAGAGAAGTTACTGATTATGCTCAAATGCACTGCAAAGATGAAGAAACTTATATGAAACATATTAGTTATCCTCTCCTAGAAGCCCATAAAACGCAACACAGAGAAATTATTGCTAATATTTCAATGGCTGGTGCTGATACTTCTGACCCAATACAAACTTGTAAAACTTTTTATGAAATGCTCAATCAATGGTTGCTCAATCATATTTTACAAGAAGATAAGAAAATTGATTCTTACCGCAATCGTTTGAGAGATATTAAGGAGATTCCTTATAGCCTAGAGCAGCAAACAAGAATCTTAGGGGAAGTTTTTGATGTCAAAAATGAAAAAAGATATAAATATATTTGCTCGTGTCCTCTCAAAGAAGTTGAAGTGTGTGAATCTTTGCATCAATTAATGCAAAAAGAAGGGACATTTGTGCGTTGCAAGGTTTGTAAGCAGCCTTTGATTTATCGTGATGATTCACTTGATGATGAAGATAAATTTGAAGCTTTAATGCAGAAATATTTTAAACAATTTTAGGTTAATAATGAGATTCCAATCACGCGGTTATAAGGTTTTTGAAGATATTGAAGATATTCGTTCTGTTTTAATGGAACAAAGGGAAGCTTTGGGGGAAGCGGTTGATTTTTATTTACTTGATGTCAAGACTTTTTATGCCAAAAAGGATAGCCAAGAATTTAAGCCTATCGTTGATGTAAATATTTTTAATAAAAACTCTAACTATATTGCTAATGTTATTCTTAAGCAGACTTATAGTATTGAGATTTGCAAAAAGACTCAAAAACCTCCAAGAAGTTATGGATTTAAGCTTTTTGATGGTGAAAATACGATTTTGCGAACAATGCTTGTTTGCAATCAAATTCAATACCAAGACAATCTTAAAGATGACCTTTACCAAGAGCTTTATAAAACAATGATTTTACAAGGTTATTTAGTAGGCATACGAGAATACGGTAAGCTTTCTAGTCAGCTAGAAGAATTTACCCAAAGAGTCAAAAATAACCAATATCCCCCAAAACTTGTTTTAAATATCGGCGTGGGTGTATCGCCAAATGAAGGCAAATCAGGAGAGTTAAAAATTTACCACTCTTTGAAAGATACCTCAAGTGCAAATTCTAAAGAGGGATTTATCCCTAAAATTTGCACCCAAAGCGTTCATAAAGGTGATTTGCTTTTTGAATACACTAAGCCCATTCAAGGAAATAACGGGAGAGACCTTAAAGGAGTGCTTTTAACAATCCCAAATATCACTAATATATGTCCAAATATTGACAATAACTCAATCCGTTTAAGGGAAAGTCCGCAAACTATTAAATATTATGCTGCTAAAGATGGTTTTTTGCTTCAAAAAACACCCAATAGTTTTACACTAACCGATGAGATTAATCAAACAAGGGGTGCCGACACTAAAAAAAGTATCAGTATTGATGGGCAAACTCACAAGCAATCCAAGATTCAAACAGATACCGCTTATATCGGAGCACATCGAGGGAGTATCAAGGCAGAGATTGCCGTGATTGATGTGTTAGAGAAAGGTTCTGTTGAAGCTAAAGTGGCTTACATTAATAGTGCTTTGGGTGGGACGATTGTAGCAGATTATATCTATATCAAGGAAGTTCGCTCATATAATGTGATTTATCCACGATATTCTTTAGTGATTGATAAAATCATTGGGGAGCATAATACTTTTGAGATTGACCCAACTAGACTTGCCTTTAGTCGCAAAGACCGCGTTGTTTATATGTCGCTCTCCGAGCAGATTCGACTTCGCATCAAGCATTTAAGACAAACGCTTGATGAAATCTATGCCTATCTTTTAGCTTCCCAAAGTAAGGTGCATAAGATTAAATATGATAATCAAGACAAAGAATTGCCTAAAAATCTTCAAACCGTAGTAGAGCAGTATGATGCAGCTGTCGAGCGATACCGCAAACATTTGCAAGAATATGCGGATATTGCGAATTTGTATTATACTAATGAAATTAAGCTCAAATCTATCAATGAGTGTGCTTTGAATGCTTCAATTATCATTCGAGAAGAGGTTTCATCAGCTGAAACTATCATCATTTTTAAAGTGCTTAGCGGCAATCATCAAGAAGTGTTAAAAACTATACTAAGCACTAAAAAGCCTGCTAAGAGATTTAATGTGATAAGTGAAGGGGATTTTTATCGCTTGAGGGCTTATCAAAATTTTGACAATTCCCATATCGAATGGATTGAACGTTTAAGACCCCCTAATCCTCAATAAAGAGTTTAGACAAGGAAGCATAAATGCAAAATCGCTAGTAAAGAGCACAAGTCCAAAAAGGCTTAAAGCTCAATAAGAGAGGGCAATTTTAAGTCTCAAAATGTTTGTTATCGTGCGGATTTGCTCCCGCCATTGCAAACCCTCTTTGTTATTATCTTGTTATTACGAGATTTTCTCCCATCAAAGTAATCCAAAAACCTAAATTTTGAAATAGTCTTTAATTTCTTGAGCTTTGTTAGTTTGTTCCCAAGTAAATTCTGGCAATTCTCTCCCAAAGTGCCCATAACTTGCAGTTTTTTGATAAATCGGGCGGAGTAAATTTAAGGATTCGATAATTCCTTTGGGTGTTAAGCGGAAAATATCTTTCACACATTTTTCAATCTTAGAATCCTCAACTTTACCTGTTCCGTGAGTATTAACAAGGATTGAGACAGGTTCAACTACCCCAATAGCATAAGCAATTTGAACAGTGGCTTTATCACAAATCCCACTTGCCACAAGGTTTTTAGCGACATAACGCATTGCATAAGCTCCACTTCTATCAACTTTACTAGGGTCTTTTCCGCTAAATGCTCCACCGCCGTGCGGACAGCTTCCACCATAAGTATCCACGATAATTTTTCTCCCTGTCAATCCCGCATCTCCTTGAGGACCACCGATGACAAATTTACCGGTAGGATTGACAAAATAGCGGATATTGTCGTGAATAAATTTTTGGGGTAGGACTTTTTTGATGACTTCTTCAATCACTGCACTTCGTAAGGTTTCTTGCGAGGTTTCTGGGCTGTGTTGAGTAGAAACAACAATGGTGTCAATCAAACTAGGTTTTCCATCAACATATTTGATAGTAACTTGTGATTTTCCATCAGGACGCAAAAAAGGCAAAACACCCTCTTTTCTAGCTTTGGCTAATCCTTCAGTAATACGATGAGAAAGATAAATAGGGAGCGGCATTAAAACATCGGTTTCCCTGCACGCATAGCCAAACATCAAGCCTTGGTCTCCTGCTCCAATCTCCCCATCTTCCCTATCAACCCCTTGATTAATATCAGGACTTTGCTCGCCAACACCATTTAAAACACCGGCACTGCGATAATCAAAGCCATATCGAGCGTCAATATAACCAATCTCGCGAATAACCTTTCTAGCAATATCTTGCATAGGGGCATAAGTATGCGTTTTAAGCTCGCCTGCAATCACACAATAACCATTAGAAAGTAGAGTTTCACACGCTACCCTTGCTTTTGGGTCTCGCTCAATAATATAGTCCAAAATCGCATCGCTGATTTGGTCTGCCATTTTGTCAGGGTGTCCTTCTGTAACAGATTCTGAAGTGAAAAGGAATTCTTTTTTCATAAATTCACCTTGTATTTTTGATTTTTATAATTTTATCAGAGAAAAACTTAAGAATTATTTTATTTTTGATTTTTTGCGATAAAATTTCAATCATTAATTTGCTTTTTATGAAAGCTTGGGTAAAATCCTAAATTGATATTTTTTATCAACAAATTATTTTTATAAAGGATTTTTGATGTTAGTAACAAAAAAAGCTCCAGACTTCAAAGCACCGGCGGTTTTAGCAAATAATCAGATTGTAGATAATTTTGAACTTTCAAAAAATCTCGGAAAAAATGGTGCGGTAGTTTTCTTTTGGCCTAAAGATTTCACTTTTGTTTGCCCCTCTGAAATTATTGCAATGGACCATAGAGTTAAATCCTTTGAAGAAAAAGGTTTTAGCGTGATTGGTGTGTCTATTGATTCTGATGTGGTGCATTTTGCGTGGAAAAACACTCCTGTTAATCAAGGAGGGATTGGTAATGTCCAATTCCCTATGGTTTCTGATATTACCAAATCAATTTCAAGAGATTATGAAGTCTTGCTTGATGGCGGGGTTGCACTTCGAGGCTCTTTCTTGATTGATAAAAATCAAGTAGTCCGCCACGCTGTCATTAATGACTTGCCTTTGGGTAGAAATATGGACGAAATGTTAAGAATGTGTGATGCTTTAACTTTCTTTGAGCAACACGGCGAAGTTTGTCCAGCAGGTTGGAACAAAGGTGATAAAGGTATGAAAGCTGATGCTAAAGGTGTCGCAGAATACCTCTCACAAAATGCTGATAAACTTTAAATAAGCAAGCCCTTTGGGCTTTCTTATCAATCCAAAACCTCTCCAAAATAAAAAGCATTACAATCCAAAAATTTAAAATTCAAGTTATTACAAACAATGTCAGAAGGTTAGATTGCTTTGATTTAAGCCTTGTAATGATGATAAAAAATCCATAGAAGCAAGGAATGGCACTCTTTTTGGTAAAAAGAGCTTGAATTCCAAATCCGTCTTTTAGGAGAAAAAAGCTTTTTTAGACTTTATTCTTCAGTGTGTTCTAAAATTGCTTTAATTTCATCAGGAAGTTTATTTAAAAAATTGTCAATATCAAAATTAATATTGTGAGTTTTTGCCTCATTGATGAGGGCAACAGCTTTTTGAGAATTAAAGGAACTCGAAGAATTAAAAGGAACAAAAAGAGAATTTACAATCGCCAGTGCATATGCATTTTTCTTGACTTCATCAGGGGCAGAGTGAGGATTATTGATATGAGCAATACTCTGAATTAATGTTTCATCAAATTTCCAATAATCAAACAAAAAACCTAGAAAAGATAAGCTATCAATTCCGCAATATTTCTCCTCTATTTGATGAATATTATTGTAATTGTTAGCTTTATTTTCTTCTAAAAATTCTTGGTCGTGCTTAGATTTAATCAAGATTGAAGAAAGCAAAATTATCCCCAATCTTAAAAGCATTACACAAGGGATAAGCATATTTGCTAAAATCTTATCTTCTTGAGTAAGCCAACTAGAGATAAAATCTACTTCTTGAGAGCAGCTTTTTAGAAATTTTGGGGTATCAATCCCATAAGGTGAAACATCGATAGAAAAATTGGATTTAACAGAGTCAGCAAGAATAATATTTTTGACATTAGTAACACCCAAAAGAGAAATAACCTGCGGGATTGTGGAAACTTGTCTTGATAATCCATAAAAGGGTGAATTGACTAATTGCAAAAGTTTTCCTACAAGTAGAGGGTCTTTTGAAATAATATCTGCCACTTTTGGAATCTCCAAATTAGCACCACTAGTATCAATGTATTTTTTTAATTCTATAACGGTGGCAGGCAAAGGCGGAAGATTCTTAATTGTTTCCAAAATAAGAGAGTTATCAAAGGCTTGTTCTGATTGCATTTCTTGTGCTTCCATAGAAAATTCCCTATATCTTTAGTTAGATTGAATTTTGAAATTTTATCATAAAATTAAAGTATTGCAGTAAAAATTATTCACAACATAATACTTTTTTGACAATAATAATGTTAAAATTTTAGTAAAGAAATTGTAATTTTGCCGGTATTTTGGGTATTTTAAGGAAAGAAATGCGTTTTGGGAAAATTGATTATTTAAATCTTCTGCCTTTTGAAGTTTTTATTCACTCCTATCCTGCACCCTCACATTTTAAACTTTTTTACAGAAAAAAAAAGTCTTATCCCTCTAAACTCAATCAAGAATTTCTTTTTGGAAGGATTGATGCGGGTTTTGTTTCTTCAATCTTGGCGAGCAATCCTAACCAATTCTATGCCTCAAAAATAGGGATTGTGGCAAAAAAGGAAGTCATCAGCGTAATTTGTCTGCCTAAAAAAAGTGGCGAGGATTATCAATCTAATACTTCTAATGCTCTTTTGAAAGTATTAAAAATTAAAGGGGGAGTGCTAATCGGAGATAGAGCGTTGAGAGAGGTTTTAAAGCAAAAGGCTTTAGGGCAAAAAGATTATATTGATATGGCACAATTATGGGTTAAAAAACAAAAGCTTCCCTTTGTTTTTGGGAGATTATGTATTAAAAAACACAGAGATTTTTTTGAAAAGCTAATAGCAGCTTTTGCTAAAAAACCTATTAAAATCCCGCAATATCTATTACAAGACGCCTCTAAGAAAAGCAAAATTGAAGCCAAAGAGATTTTAAAATATCTCCAAGTTCTCTCTTATAAGATTGATAATAAAGCCTCTTTAGGGGTAAAAAGATTTTATCGAGAATTGCGTTTAGCAGGAATTAAGCCCCCAAAAAGATTTTAAGTAGCTTTTATTTAAAATGCAGATTTATTATAGTATAATACTCCCCTTAATCTTAATATTAATTGTTTAGGAGCAAGAATGGAGCAGACATTATCCATTATTAAGCCTGATGCCGTCAAAAAAGGCGTGATAGGAAAAATAATTGAACGTTTTGAAAGCAATGGTTTAAGAATTGCTGCGATGAAAAAAGTTCAGTTAGGACGTTGTGATGCAAAAGATTTTTATGCTGTGCATAGAGGACGCCCATTTTTTGATGATTTGGTTGATTTTATGGTAAGCGGTCCTGTGGTGGTAATGGTTTTGGAAGGGAATAATGCTGTTGCTAAAAATCGCGAACTTATGGGAGCAACAAATCCTAAAGAAGCCGCTAAAGGAACGATTAGAGCAGATTTTGCAGAGAGTATTGATGCTAATGCGGTGCATGGTAGTGATAGTCTTGAGAATGCAAAAAAAGAAATTGCTTTTTTCTTTGCAACAAGAGAAATTTGCTAGAGATATTTTGAAGAATAAAATCCCTTTCACAAAAGTTTTTCAGTCCTCTAAAGCAGGCGGGAAAATAGATTTTTTGATTGAAGAGGAAGGGGTAAAATGCAGTGGGGAGCTTTTTTGCGATGAAAGTTTTCCTGATTTTGTGCGATTAAAAGGAAAATTGCAAGGCAAGATAACCTTGATTTGTGATTTGAGTGGGGAAGAGTTTGTTAAAACTCTTGATGAGGATTTAGCATTTTATCTAAGTGATGGATTTATCACTTTGGATAATGAACATTTTGATGATGTCTTTGAATGCAGCGGAGGCATTATTGATTTGGCAGCGATTTTAAAGAGTGAATTAGAAATGATTCGCTGCGATTATCATATTAAAGAGGAAAATTAAATTTTAAGGAGTTAAAATGGCGGTTCCAAAGAGACGCGTAAGCAAAACAAGAGCGGCAAAAAGAAGGACACATTATAAAATCACTTTGGCAATGCCTGTGAAAGATAAAGATGGTACTTGGAAAATGCCTCATCGTGTTAATAAATTCACGGGAAATTATAAAAATTAATTCTTAGGTTATTTGCTAATGAGAATTGCAATTGATGCAATGGGTGGAGATTTTGGCTCTGCACCTTTGATTGAAGGGGCGATTTTGGCTTTAAAAGAAAGGGATTTCACGCTCACTCTTGTGGGTGATGAGCAAGTGATAGCCCCTTTGATTTCTAGTGATTTAAAACAAAGAGTTAAGATTGTTTCGTGTAAAGATTTTATCAAAATGGACGAGGAAGCCACTTCTGCTTTAAAACGCAAAGATAGCTCTATCTATGTCGCCATTGAGATGCTCAAAAACAATCAAGTTGATGCGGTTGTATCTGCTGGTCATAGTGGAGCAACAATGAGCTTGGCAACCTTAAGGATTGGTCGCTTAAAGGGCATTTCTCGTCCTGCTATTTGTGCCTTAATGCCACGCATTGATGGAGGACAAAGTTTGATTGTCGATGCGGGAGCTAATGTTGAGTGTAAGCCTGACAATCTCTATGAATTTGGTTTGATGGGTTGTGAATATGCTAGTTATATTTTAGGCTATTCCAAAGTGCGTATGGGGCTTTTGGCAAATGGTGAAGAGGAATGTAAGGGGAATGAAACAACCAAAGCCACTTTTGAGTTACTCAAATCACACCCTTATTTTATCGGTAATATCGAGGGTAATAATATCTTTGATGCTTCTGTGGAAGTGATTGTTTGTGATGGATTTGTGGGTAATGTAGTGTTAAAAGCCAGTGAAGGCGTAGCCGATTCTATCGTTTATTTATTGAAAAAACATATCAAAGCCTCACCCATAGGGATTTTTGGTGCTTTGTTTATGAAGCAAGTTTTCTCAAAACTCAAAAAACAAATCGATTATGCTGAATATGGCGGAGCACCTCTGCTTGGCGTGAATGGGAATGTGATTATTTGCCACGGAAAAAGTAATGCTAAAGCCATAAAAAACGCTATTTTTCAAGCTATCTCTAGCGTTGAGAATAATATTAATGATAAAATTCTTAATGCCCTAGAAACCTATAAAACTCCTTAGGAGAAAAAACTTGGATAAAAAAATCTATGCCAAATTGCACTCAATTGGTGCTTATATCCCTGAAAAAGTCATAAGCAATGAGGATTTGTCCAAATTGGTTGAGACAAGCGATGAATGGATTACTAAACGCACAGGCATTAAGGAGAGGCGGTTTGCCAAAGCAAGTGAAGCAGCAAGTGATTTAGCGACTCAAGCCGCTAAAATTGCAATTCAGCGGGCAGGAATTACACCGAGTGAAATTGATATGATAATTGTAGCAACCATCTCGCCTGATTTTTTATGTATGCCCTCAACTGCTTGCGTTGTAGCTTGCAATCTTGGGATTGTAGGTAAGCCTGCTTTTGATATTTCAGCTGCTTGTAGCGGTTTTATTTACTTGCTTGCTCTTGCAAAATCTTTTATCGAATCCCAAACCTATAAAAATATCCTTATTATCGGGGCAGAAAAACTCTCAAGCATTTTGGATATGCAAGATAGGAATACTTGCGTTTTATTTGGTGATGGGGCAGGGGCTGCTGTAATTACTAGCACCAAAGAAAAGGATTTAGCGATTTTAGATATTAATATTGCTTCTAATGGACAATATCAAGATTTCTTAATCACGCCGGGTTGTGGGAGTCGCCACCCTTCAAGTTATGAAATGCTAGCACAAAGAATGCAGTTTATTAAAATGAAAGGAAATGAAACCTTTAAAATTGCGGTTAAAACTCTAAGCAATGATGTGGTGGAGATTTTAGCAAGAAATAAGCTGACACAAAAGGATATTGATTATTTTATTCCCCACCAAGCTAATTTGAGAATTATCTCCGCAGTGGGCGAAAGCTTAAATCTCCCTCAAGAAAAAATCGCCCTTACGATTTATAAATACGGGAATACCTCCGCAGCTTCTATTCCTATGGCAATCAATGATTTTTACGAAAAGGGAAAAATTAAAACAGGCTCTTTATTGCTTTTAGATGCTTTTGGGGGTGGATTTACTTGGGGTTCTGCCCTTGTGCATTTTGGAGGGGATTGAAAAATGAGATTTAAGGATTTGCAAAAGTGGGGTTTATTCACACAAACAATCGCTTCTATCAATGCTCAATCAAATTTTACATAAAGGACAACAATGAGAATCTTAATTAATAAGAATGTGTTTTCAGGCTGCAAGACATTAAATATTAGTTTAGAAGAGGGTAAATATATCGTTCATATCCCAATGGAGAAAGAGGGAGTGAAGTTAGAGCTTAATACGCTTACGAAAGCCACACAGGAGCAAATCATTGAAATGCTTGATGAAATTAATCAAGATTTGCTTGTAAAAGGTTATGCGGATTTAAACGCTCACATCAAAAAAGTGGAGAAAAAAATCAAATCATAAAAATCCCATTTCCCTTTGGCTATCAAAGTTGCTATCAAGCTCTTTTTTGATTTCATTAACAAAACTTTGAGTGGTAAAAAGAGGATTTTTTTGACTAGCAATAACATAGGCAGTGTTTTTAACAACCAAAGCGATTTGTCCTCCTGTGAGGGAAAATTCTGCTAGAGTTTTGAGATTAAAGTTCTCCTCAAAAGGAGCATTTTTAGGCAAAAGTCTCTCCCAAAGCTTAAGACGCTCCTCCAAATTGGGTTTTTTAAATTCAATCTTATAATTAAAACGTCTCGAGAAAGCAGTATCAATCGTTTCAAGCAAATTGGTTGTGGCAATAAGTATGCCATCAAAATGTTCAATTTGCTCCAAAAAAATATTTTGCATTTGATTGTGCATTTTATCCGCACTTGAATTGCTTATGCTTGTCCGCATACTCAAAAATTGGTCAGCCTCATCAAGCAATAAAATCGGCTCGCTTTTACTTTGGGATTTTAAATCTTTGAAAGTATCAAAGATTTTCCGCACATTTTTTTCACTCTCGCCTACATATTGAGAGAGAATCTTTGAGCAATCAAAACTTAAAATTGGTTTTTTTAGGGATTTACCAAGTGCTAAAGCAGTTAGAGTTTTACCTGTGCCTGCTGCACCATAAAAGAGAATTTTTGCGTCAATGCCCCGTTTTTTATCTTTGATGCCCCAGTCTTTTAAATATTGTAAAACTTTAGAATCAACTTGTTTGAGCAAAACTTCAAGCCTTTCTTTTGTGGAAGTGCTAAGCACAACCTCACTGAGAGGGATTTTAGGTTTAAGGTATTCAAAAAAATCTTGCTCGTCAATGAGACTTTGGAGATTGACTTTGTGAGTTTTATCCTCATTTTGGGGGTGAGTGATTTTTTTTAAAATCGCATCAGGGATAAAAAAAGTGCGGCTAATCCCCCCAAAACCACTTAGAATTTCATCATAATCAATCAAACCTTTTTCCACTAATTTACTCCTATCATCAAGCAATGAGCGATTTTTTATCCTATCATAATCATTCGTGCTAATAAGATTAATAAGTGAGTTAAGCTCCCTAAGGTCTCCTTCTTTGCCTGAATATTCTTCTTTTAAAATCGCAAGAAAAATAATTTTTTCTTGCGGATTGAGATTGTTTTCTTTAAATAACTCTTCAAGAGGCAGTTTTTCTTTAGTAAGTTTAATACGCTCTTGAATGCGTTTTTGGAGATTTTCTATTTTATGCAGTCCCTTTTTTAGCAACAAAGAGGATTGATTGTCTTTTTTATGAGGGATTAGACTAATGAGAGTTTGAATAACGAGGAATTGGTCTTTAAGGTATTCTAGGTGATTGTTATAAGCAATATTTTGAGGGAGCTTAGGATTGATTCCGCCTTCCTCTAAGAGTTTAAGAAAACTTGATGATAGAGAAAAAGGAGAATTGAGTAATTCTAAAAGAATAATTTCGTTATTGAGATTGCGTAAAAAATTATTTTGGCAAATCCAACCAAGCTCTAAGAGATTTTTAAAAGAGGGGAGATATTGAATAATCTCATAATCTTTGGGGCTGAAAATGGCATTAATGATTTCTACTCCCATCATTTCATCATTCCCCTTAATAAGTTCTAAGCACAAAAACCTTAAAATCTCCGCTTCTTGCAAGGAACACCGCAAATAAGGAAATAATGTTGTTTTATTCATCGGATTGGCTTGGATAAAATCAAGTAAATATTTCATTCGTTTTCTCCATCATCATAAGGGTCAAGGTGAGTTATAACTTTCCATTGTCCCTGAAGTTTAGTGATATTTTGCTCTACTCTATCAGCAATCATATGAGCTTCAAATAAAGTCATTGTAGGATTGAAAACCAAATGCACTTCAACAAAAAAGATTTCCGCACTCTGACGCGTTTTAAGATTGTGATAAGCTGTGATTTGGGGTTCTTGTGCAATAATAGCCTGAATTTGTGCAACAAGTGAAGGTTCAAGAGCCTTATCAAGCAAGATAGAAATACCCTCTTTTAAAAGTGAATAAGAGGAGTGGAGGATATAAAGTGCAACGACAATCCCTAAGATTCCATCAATAAAATCCCAACCACTCCAAGCAATTAAGCCCAAAGAAATAAAAATTACCCCGTTGCTTAAAAGGTCAGTTTTGTAATGCAGAGCATCTGCTTTGATAACAAGATTTTGAGTTACTTTAGCAACATATTGGAGATAAATCACCAACCCCAAAGTAACAACAAAAGAAAAAATCATCACCCCTAAAGATAAATCCAAATGCTCAATTACTTCGCCCAAATAGAGCTTTTTACACGATTGATAGAAGATAAAAAGCCCCGAGATAATAATCGCACTTCCCTCAATGATACTCGCTAAAGATTCAATTTTGCCTAATCCATAATTATAATCCAAATCCGCAGGTTTTTCAGACTTGCTTAAGGCAAAAAGATTAAAAAGTGAAGCACACAAATCTAGTAAAGAATCAATCGCGGAAGCTAAAATCGCTACTGAACCGCTTAAGATACCGGTAAAAAATTTTACACAAATCAGCAAAAAAGCAGTCAAGCTTGAAATAAGCGTCGCCTTTTTTTGCAATGTCATTTTTTGTGGGGTTATTTTTTGCAGATTTTGCAATGTCATTTTGTCTCTTTAACGCAAGGGAGGATATAAAGCGGCTCTAATTCCTTGCTAAAAAGGTTTAAATCTAAAATTTTTGGGAGTGTATAAGGGGCAATTAAAGGAGGTGTGGGGAAATTTTTAAGAATGATATGGTTGTCCTTATCGCATACAAAATAGCAATTCCCGTAAGCTTTAATTGGGGATTTTTGATTAAAGTCAAAGCCGCAAGCTGCAAGAATTTCAAATTTTTTAGCAATCTCTAGTGTTTTTGCAAACAAATAAAAAAGTTTTAATGCCATAAAACTTCCCGGACCTCTGATAAAATAGAGTGATTGCAAATGAGGGTATTGTTTAGAAATTTCTGCAAAAAGAGGCACAAGTCCATCACTTAGTGGTTTGTTGAGTTCAAAAGTTTGTGTGAGTTTATCCTCTTCATATATCCCCAAAAGCACAGGTTGGCTTGTGGGGATAACAAAAAGCTTTTGGGATTTAGGATTTTTGAGTGGCATAGGCAAAATCATAGATATTTTCTTGCTCTTCAAGCTCGATAATCTCATAGGCTTTACTCTCTTCTAAAAGCTTTTTGGTTAAGAGATGATTGAGTTTATGGCTTCCTGCATAAGAGACATAAGCCCCAATAAGAGGGATTCCTAGCAAAGACATATCGCCAATAGCATCAAGGATTTTGTGGCGGACAAACTCTTCTTTATAACGCAATCCCCCTTTATTGAGGATTCCACTTTCATCAAGAACAATCGCATTATCAAGTGAGCCACCTAATGCCAAGCCTTTGGAGCGGAGATATTCCACTTCGTGAAGGAAGCCAAAAGTCCTAGCTCTTGCAATCTCTTCTTTATATTTTTTTGTTGAAAAAGTAAATTTGTAGCTTTGTGTGCCAATAGCGGGGTGTGGGAAATGGATTGAAAAATCAAAAATGCATCGCAAACTAGGCTCTAGCCGCACAAATTTATCGCCCTCTTTAACTTCAATAGGGGAAGTGATTTTGAGGATTTTTTTGGTTGCCTTTTGCTTTTGGATTCCTGCTTCTTCTATAAGCATACAATACCCAATGCTACTTCCGTCCATAATTGGCACTTCTTCATTGTCTAAAATAATCCGAATATTATCAACCCCATAAGCGTGAATGGCAGAGAGTAAATGCTCAATCGTAGAAACTCTATGATTATCTTTAGCTACTACCGTTGCCATTGTGGTATCAATAACATTGTTAGGTGTTAGAGGGATATTAACACCCACATCACTGCGGAAGAAATGGATTCCGCTATTTTCTGGGAGAGGTTCTAAAATCATTTTAACAGGCACACCTTTGTGCAATCCAATCCCAATAAGCTCGGCTGGTTTCTTTAAAGTTTGCTGTTTCATTTAAAGCTCCTCAATAACAATCTCATTTTTTTTACGATAAATTTTTTTATAACCTTTTTGTAGCTGATTTTTTTCCAAAATCTCGCCACAAAAAAGCACATTTCCCTGTTTAACCGCTCCTAAAATCATATAATCCCCATTGCAAAAAATATTGCCATTGCTTTCACCATAAACTTGGAGATTACCCTCAACTTGTAGTAAAGCCCCGCTATTAATACGCCCAAAAATAGTAACATCATTAGGGCTTATGATTTCCTCTCCGCTACGGATTGTGCGGTGAAAAGTGAGGGTTTTAGGATTTTCCTTAGCTAGAGTAGATTTCTTTTGGGGGTTAGAATCTTGGATTGACAAGCTTGGGATAGGTTTTGGCTGCTTCAAAGAATCTTGCTTCAACGAATTTTGAGGGGGTAAGTTAGCGGTATCTTGGGTGGGATTTATTAGTGTAGGAGTTGGGGAAGTGGAATTTGTCAAAAGAGAGTAATTCTCAATAAAATGCAATTTTTCAGCATTAAGATATTCTCGTAATTTAGAAGTTAGCGTGTAGGTAAAAACAAGTAGAAATTTTTTAAGCAAGATAAGATTTTTTTGCACATAACGCAAAGTTTCTTCCTCATCACCTTGTATAAAGATAAAAGCTTTAAGGTTTTTTTGCCTTGTTTCTACCATTCCTTACCTTTAATGACTTTGATTAATTGTGTTTTTAGCTTCAGTAATGACTTTGGTGATATTATCGGCTATCCATTTGGAATCCATCCATTCTGAAGTCCAAACTTCGTGTCCTTGCACTAAAATCCCAAAATGCAAATGGTCGCCCAAAGCTAAACCGGTTGAGCCTGTAACACCCAAAGAATCCCCCGCTACTACTTCTTCACCAACGCTTACTGCAGATTGTGTTAAGTGAGCATAGAGGCTTGATAATCCAAGCCCGTGATAAACAATAACAGCATTGCCATCAATCCCCACAAATTCATCCAAAATCACAACACCCGTATTGCTTAGAAGAATCGGAGCTTGTTTGATGCTTGCTAAATCTAGCCCCATATGATTAGACTCACTCACAGCCTTACCCTGATAAATAAAAGTCCTATGGTCTCCAAAACTTGCCATAACTGCACCATTTCGTAGGGGAGAGAAAGGCTTGAGATGAAAATCCTCAATCACCACTTCCCTATCAAAATTAGATGCCACTTCCATTATGCGTCTCACGCTATAATCCCGCACCTCTTCATTAATATACTTAAACAAAGAGAGTTTGTCAGCAAAGCTATCAAGGGAACGTTCGCCAATTTCTTCTGTGAGGCTTGTGATTTTACCCTCAATAAAATTATCAGTGAGCTGGATTGAAGAGGATTTGTATTTTTTAGCAACTCGATAATAATTAATCGGCACTACACTAGTATTTCCTGCTTCATCAGTCGCTTGAATTGTGGCGTTAAATTCGGCATTATCTTTAGGCCAAGCGAGTAAGGCAATATAATAATCTTTCTCATAAAAAGGGAGGGCAATAAAATAATTCTCACCATTAAAGACTCGCACAGATTTTAGGTGTTCATCAAAGGCTTTAAAGATGACCAAAGCACTCCCACCTTGTGTGATTTTATAGGAGTTAGAAATGACAGCCACTTGAGGTTTTTTGGTATCAATTTCAAGGTTAAGGGATTGTGTTGTGGTATTCCCCCCAAAGAAATTCCAATGGCTCGTGTCCGTAGCACTCACTTCTAAATGTAATTTGGCAATATTGTTTTTAATCTCTTTAGGGGCTTTGATTCCAATGCAAAATTCTTTGCTTGTAGGTTTTTTAGGATTTGTTCCTAGAGGCATAAAAGCCTCCCCTTCTAAACACGCTGAATCTTGATAAAAAATCTCTTCAAGAGGGATTTTTGTGCCACTCTCGTCTATAAAAGCAACTTGAAAATTCTTGATTCCACTATTATCGCTCACTTGAATTGCAAAATAATTTTTAAGATTCCAAGATTGTGCTTGAGGGATAATTTTGGGCGGTTCTTTCTCAAAACTTTCTGAAGTCAGCATAAAGATTCCTGCTCCAATAAAAAGGATAATAAAAACAAGTCCTAAGATTTTAATAAAACCACCTTTATGGTGTGGATTTTTCATAGCCTATCCTTTAAGGATTTTAGATAATAATTGTGAAATTATAGCGTGAAACTCCCCTATTTAGCACAAAAAATAAAAATTTTATGCAAAATAGGGCTAATTCATCTTTTTTTGGCGTTAAATTTATACACTTTGATACTCTTTTGCCCTATAAATATCAATATTTTGATTCACCTCTTAACTTTCTAAAGCCATTTTTATTGCTGATTCAATAAGAGGTTTTGAGTTTGGCTCAACAAGTCTTTGGTGAATTTCAATCCCATTTTTATAAAAGATTAAAGTAGGAATCCTGCGGACATTAAGTTCTTCTTTGAGGTTGGCTTCCTCATCGGCTTTGAGTTCAAAAAAATGAACTTGGTTTTTAAATTCTTGTTCAAGCAAGGCTAAAATGGGTTCAATTTTCCTGCAATCTGGACACCAAGGTGCTCCTACTACAACAAGAGAGATTCCTTCTTTGATAGTTTCATAATAGTTTTTTTGTGTGAGCTTTTCCATTTGTAACTTTCCTAAGCAATATTTGTCCAAACCGCTTGAACATCGTCATCTTCTTCAATCCTATCAAGTAATTTTTCAATATCAAGGAGTTCTTCTTCGCTAAATTCCACCGGGTTAGTAGGGATTCTCTCTAAAGCGGCTGTTTTAACTTCAACTCCTCTTTCCTCTAAAGCATTAGCAAGATTCCCAAAACTCGTGTAATCCCCATAAATATGGACTATTTCTTCCTCTATCTCTAGGGAATCCAAACCCGCATCAATGAGGTTAAGTTCCAAATCCTCTAAATCCCCTGCACTCTCTTTAGTGATAGCAAAATGGGCTTTGCGAGAAAACATAAATTCTAAGGAATTATTTTGAAGCATTTGTCCGCCTAATTTATTAGCATAACTTTTGAGGTTTGCCACCGTTCTTGTAGTATTATCTGTGGCACATTCGACAAAAAATAATGCCCCGTGCGGTGCTTTAATCTCATAATTAACCTCAGTAATTTGGACGCCATCTTTACCCAAAGCCCTTTTGATAGCTGCTTCAATGTTATCCTTTGGCATATTTTGGGCTTTTGCAGCAAGGATTGCGGTCCTTAGCTTGGCATTCATATCAGGGTCGCCACTACCGCCCTCTTTAACAGCGATACTGATTGCTTTTCCTAATTTTGGAAATAACTTCGACATTTTATCCCAACGTTTCTCTTTACTAGCTCTGCGGTATTCAAACGCTCTTCCCATAAACACCTCTATTGATAAAATAAAAAAGTATTTTAATATTTTTTGGCTAAAAGTTAAAGAAATATTCTTAAAAATGAGGGTATTAGCATTGACAAATAAGGTTAGATTGAATATAATTTTAGCTTTATTCCGGATTAGCTCAGCGGTAGAGTAGGCGGCTGTTAACCGCTTGGTCGTAGGTTCGAATCCTACATCCGGAGCCATTATCACTTAAGTAACTTTAAATACTTCAAATCTACTTTTTTGTTATTACAAAGCAATCTCAAATATTCCAAATTGCGTTTTCTTTGTCATTGCAAAGCGTAAGCTAAAATAATCTTTCATTTAAACTTAAAGATTTTAAAGAATCTTTGTAAAAAACGTGAGATTTGAGAATAAGTTTTTTGCTTTAGGGCATAGATTTTATCTTCTTGGAGTCTTGTTTTTTTTCTTTGGATTGCTTTAATAAGAACGCTTGGGTGGCAAATCTGTAAAGTATCAGGGTGGATATAGCGAGGATAGAGGATATAAACCCCTATAATGAGTTCCTCTAGGCTTAGTTTCTTTGTGCGTCTAGGGCAGGAGAGCCTATCTTTAGTCAATCCCCAACCCGCATAAAAAGGTATGCCATAAGTAACAACTTTTTTACCATACAAAAGGGCTTCAAATCCGCTTAATGAAGTCATTGTATGCACCTCATCAACAGCACTAAGTACAGAGGCAAGACTGATATTTTCACAAATTTCATCACAATACTGCAAGGCTAGAGATTGAGGGATATTTCCGATTCGATTCCCACTAAGCACATCAGGATGAGGTTTATAAAGGATATAGGCATTAGGATTGCTCTCCCTTGTGGCTTTAAGTAAGTCAAGATTTGTCATATTATTTGCCCCAAAACGGATTGAAGCATCGTCTTCGACTTGTCCGGGAACGAGGATTTTAAGCTTATCTTGAGGAAGACATAAATGCGTGTGGGTATCGCTATTGTATTTGCTGATTTTACTCTCTAAAATCAGTGTTTTTAATTCTCTAGCTTCTTGCTTTAAATCTTGATAAAAATCCTCATCAAAGGGCGTATTTTGTAAAATATTTTCCAGTTGGCTTGGTGAGGTTGGGTCAAAGTAAATCCCGCTATCATCAAACACTTGCGAATAAGGTCGTGTCAAGTCGCTACCTAGCCCTAAAGAGCGGATAAATCCGTCTTCAACACGTATTAGCGGGATAGCATTACTTTTTGCATAGGTTTCAATCTCATCAAAATCCCTTTTTCCCCAAATAAAAATTTCACAATCTTGATTTAAGCCTTTCTTTAGGGCTAATTCTAAAGGGTTTTGAAAGGGGAGCGGATTAATAAAAATAAGATTTTGGGGTTTAAAATCAGGCATAAAAGGGGGAATAAAATTGGAAATAAAAGTGTGTTTCCAATAAGAAAATCCAAACAAAAAAGCTTTTTTGTTTGTTTTGATAGAACTGTATCGGTGGATTGTTTTTAGCACATCAAAAATATCACTTTTCCTCTCAAAAATGGGATTGTAATATTCACAATACAAAAGATAAGCCCCCGCAAAAATTTCTTTGAGGTTTAGTTTCTTTGTGCGTCTAGGGCAGGAGAGCCTATCTTTAGTCAATCCCCAACCCGCATAAAAAGGTATGCCAAAACAAACACATTCACAACCTACCAACAAAGCTTCAAAGCCCATTTGTGAAGTTTTGGTATAGACTTTTTTAAAATGCTTTAAAAGCGAGATAGGATTAAAATCTTGTGTGATAACTTGGATTTGTGAGGGGATTTCTTGGGGTGAGAAGTCGGATTTTTTTGCCCCACTTAACACATCGGGGTGGATTTTTAGATAAATTTCACAATTTGGATTTTCTCTTAAAGCAGTTTGTAAAATCTCTGAAGTAGAAAATTTCTCTCCAAAGCCAAATTTTAAGCTAGAATCCCCAAAAGTTTGGGCGATAACAAGCACTTTTGGTGCTTTTGTGGTAAAAAAATCTTGTGGAACTTTAGGGGCGTGATTGTATTTTGAAATTTCATAACGCACGATAAAATCTATTGCCTTTTGGGCTTGGTTTAGAAGATTTAAGTTTGCTTTAAAATCATAAGTGTTAAGGAGTGTTTCTAAATCACTTGGAGTAGTAGCATCATAATAAATCCCTTGCTTATCTTTAACCCTGCTAAAAGCGGGAGAATCCTCAATCCCTAGTCCTAAAGAGCGGATAAATCCGTCTTCAAGCAGTGTCAAATCCCCACCAAAAAGGCGGTGGCATATTTGGGCAAATTTCCCGGTTTTTTTGCGTCCCCACCCTTTAAAATGTCTTTGAGTGAAGATTTGCTTAAGATTGTAAAAATAATAAAACATTACTTCCTCACAAAAACTTTCAAAGTTCCTTTTAATGAAAATAAAATGCTAATTTTAATATAATTTGTTTTAAGAACTAATAGATAATAAGGTGTTTGATGTCAAAAATCCAAAATTTCCTAGTAAATCCCCACAAAGTCGCTATTGTAATACCTATCTACAATGTAGAAAAATATTTAGAAAAATGTTTAGAAAGTGTGATTAATCAAAGTTATAAAAATTTAGAAATAATTCTTGTTAATGACGGGAGCACCGATGAAAATTCTTTTAAGATTGCAAAAGTTTATACTTTAAAAGACAGCAGAATCACCTTGTTTGATAAAGAAAATGGAGGATTAAGTTCAGCTAGAAATACAGGGATTGAGTATTTAAGTGGAGATTATGAATTAGAATTCCAAAGAGAAGAACAAGATTTTTTTGTTTTTAAAATCAAAAATGAAAATCCTTTAAAAATTCATAATGTTTATAAAAGCAAAGCTTATTTTGAAGGTAAAGAAAAAGAACTTGAAATTCCAAAGGTGGATTATTTAGAATTTCTTGATAGTGATGATACCCTAAGTCTTGATAATGTAGAAGAATGTATGAAAAGAGTTGGAAAGGATATTGATATAGTGTGGTTTTATTTACCATTTGTAAAGAATAGATTAAAACTGACTGATGGGCTTATTTTGACTCCTATTGAAATTTTTAAAGCATTAATTCAGGGTAATTATTATCTTTTTTGGACAAGCTGGGGAGGAGTATTTGATTTTAACTTTTTAAAAAGAATAAAACTAAAATTTACTAATGGAATTATTCATGAGGATCACCCCTTTGCCGCAAAGCTTTTTGCACAAGCAAGATTAATTGCTATTGTAAATAATAAACCTTTAATAAAGCATATAAGTAATCCAACAGGTATTACAAAAGGTAAAATATCACTAGAAAATGTGCCGCACTATATGTCCTATCTCAAACCCTATTTTGATAATGGAGATGAGCTTAAGTCTTACTTTAGGACTTTAAGTATTTCTGTTTTTGTAAAAGAAATCATTGATTTTATACAAAATATGTCAGATTCTGAACTTAAATCTTTAATGAAAGAATATTTTTATAAATTTCATATTGAATGGTTATATTCATTGTTTATTAAAATACAAAAAGACCCATTAAATTTATATAAACAAGCTTTAATATATACAGGAGATAATCCGCAAGATTATGTTATAAAAACCTTTGAAGAAGCTTCGGATGAGGAGAAATTCAGATGGTTTCAAAAAACTTTGACAATGGATTTGAATCCTTTGAAAGCCCAAATTAATGCTTTAAATTCCACCATAGCCACCCAAAGAATCCACAACCACTTAGCCTATAAACTTGGTAGTGCGATTATAGAAAACTCTAAATCTCTCTTTGGTTATATCAGAATGTTTTATGTGCTCTCTTACATTAGAGACAAACACTTAAGAGAACAAAAACTCTATGAAGAAAAAATACAAACTAATCCAAAATTAGCTTTACCTCCTTTAGAATCTTATCCTAATTATCAAGAAGCCTTAAAAGAAAAAGAGTGTTTCACTTATAAATTAGGAGAAGCTTTTATCAAAGCTTATAAGTCTTGGTATAAAGGAGGACTCATTAAATTTTATTTTGAAGCTAAAGCTTTAGAGAGGGAGTTTAAAAGCAAAAAAGTCAAACAAGAATGATTTAAATATCTTGTCATTACGAGAAAATCCTTAAGGATTTTCACAGCAATCTATATTTTATTTTACCATCATTGCGAGAGTTTGCAAGAACTCGTAGCAATCTATGCGATAATCTAAAGAAAGATTGCTTCAGAATTAAAGTTCCTCGCAATGACGGAGAGGAAAATCTGCAATAACACAATGCAAAAGAGTAGAATTTTAAAGGATAAAATTTCATAATAATTGAGGACAAATTTCAAAAAAATTAAAATCTCAATTTTGCAAGGCAAATTGATGAAAGGGCAAAATTTCATAAGGCATTCCCAAGCTCTCTCCTTTGCGAGATTCATTAAGATTTAAAATCATAAATTTATCACAAAATTCCCTTTCTTTTGTGATTTTTGCTAATTTCTGCTCTAAAATTTGTGGCTGAATAAAAGGCACACACAAAATCCCCATAGCACTTTGTGGCAGGTAAAAATCAAGCTTATCAGTGTAAAAAACCTGATTTTTAAAAGTATAAAGTAGTTCCAAAAAAACCATATTTTCAAACAAAAGGGTAAAATTCCTCTCAAAACTAATCGCATTTTTAAGAGTAAAATCCCAAAAATAGAGCTTTTTGGGTGCGAAATGATGCTCGAATTTCTCCACCCAAAAAAGTCTCCTAGACGCTTTTAAAAACCCACAATACTCATAAAATCTATCTTTAGAGAGTTTGCCCTCTTTTTTAAGTTTAGTGAAAATTTGATGAGAGGAGACCTTTTGCCCTAAGCATAAAAGCAAATTTTTCAAAATCCAAAAATCAACCTTATCTTCACAAAGATTTTTCAAAAACTCCCCTTTATATTCTTGCAAAAATTCCGCTTCATAAAGGTTTCCGTATTTAATAAAAGCACTAAAAGCTTCTTGGGGAGGGATTTTGTGGGAATGATAATATTCCCTAAAGGTAATGGGTGGGATTTCTAAGGTGTGAAAATGAGGAATTTCATAGGGGATTTGACTAATAAGCGTAAGATTAAGATTAGGCAAAAGTGAGGTGAGATTTTGAGGCAACTGAAAATCTGGTGTGTAATTATCAAGAATCAAACAAGTAATGGATTGGTTTTGACAAAAATCCCAAAGGGATTTCAAATCTTCTTTAGGATTCAAGCGACAATCCTCAAGATTAATATAGAGAGGATTTTTTGTATCCTTATAATACCTCAAAACCAAAGCCGTTTTTCCTATCCCTTTTGCTCCCCAAACAAGATTGTAAGATTCAAGTTTAAGCTCAAAATTGCGGTGGAATCGTGTGGGAATTTTAGGATAAGATTCTAAGAGTGCTTTTAAAATCATTTTAAACCTAATTTTTCTTGTATTTTAACATTTTTACCCCAAAAAATATTTAGGTTTGATTTATCATTGCAAGAAATTTTAGAATTTTTAGCAATCTTGTGGATTGTTTCAGCTAGCTTCTCGCAATAAAAAGCAAGAGGGTAAATTAATAATAGAAACTCTAAAAATCTGATTTCACTTTGAAAGCTTCTTGAAATTGAAGTAATAAAATTTTCTTGAAAATTATCAATTTTTTTGGAATAATACAGGGCATATTTTCTTTTGGAGAAGCCTAATAATGCAAAAGATTTTAAAAATAACTACTATAATCGATAAAATAAGCCATTATGTCGCTAAAATCTCAATGTTATTTTTGTGGATTTTATGCTTTTTGGTGTTCTCTTTAGCAGTGGCATTAAATTTCTCATTAGTAAGCAGCAAACTTGATGACTTTAGCCTTTATTGCTTTGCTTTAATGATTTTGCTATCTTTTTCTTACACACTTAAAGAAAACAAGCACGTTCGCTTGGATTTAGTGTATATGCGGTATTCCCAAAAAACAAAACTATGGAGCTGGTTTGTCGTGAATTGCTTTTTTATCTTACCCTTTTGTGCCGTAATAATGAAATATGGCTATGATTTTGCTTGGCAATCTTACAATATCTCTGAATCCTCGCCTAATGGAGGAATTCCCTATTATTTTATTTTCAAATCTTTTGTGGTGTGGGGATTTTTCTTTTTAGGACTTCAAGCCTTGAGTGAGGGTTTAAAAGCTCTTGTCGCTCTTATTAACCCTAACTCAAATCTAACGCTTAATCTCTAGGATTTCAATGGAATTGCTTGCTTTAATTATGATTGCAGTTTTGCTTTTAGTCATTGGGGTGCCCGTTGCGTTTGCCTTTGGTGCGAGTGGGCTTATGGTAGGGAGCTACTTAATGCTTAGTGGGGCAAATCCCTATGTTTTAACTTTTCTCCCTAATCGCTTGGAGGGGATTTTTAGCAATAGCACCCTAATTACTATTCCGCTTTTTATTTTAATGGGAATGATTTTAGAGCGAAGTGGGATTGCTGAACGGCTTATCCATTCAATCGCAAAACTTTTTGGCTCTTTAGGTGGGGGAGCGGCTATTGGGGTTATTGTTGTGGGAGTTTTACTAGCAGCAAGCACGGGAATCGTGGGGGCAACGGTGGTAATGATGGGTGTTATTGCTGTGCCAACGATGATTAAGGCAGGTTATGATAAACGCATCACTTCAGGGGTGGTAGCAGCAAGTGGGACATTAGGACAAATTATCCCTCCTTCTATTATTTTAATTATTCTTGCTGATGTTTTAAATGTAAGCGTTAGAGACCTCTTTAGTGCTGCAATCCTACCGAGTATTTTATTAGTAGGATTTTATATTCTTTTGATTTTATTTATTGCCCTCTTTTTTCCGCACCTTGTCCCTGCCTTTAAAGAAAGCCATTACAATATCCGCTCTCTTGCTTTTGATGCCCTAAAACAAGCTATTCCCCCTATTTTTCTTATTACTTTTGTGCTAGGGAGTATTCTCTTAGGTTTTGTCGAACCCACACAAGCAGCAGCTTTTGGAGTGATAGGAGCATTATTTTTAGCCCTTTGGCACAAAAGTTTAAATCTTTCTTTACTCTATACCACAAGCAAGGAAACAATTACTTTTTGTGGTATGGTTTTTGCGATTTTAATTGGGGCGAACTGCTTTACTTTAGTCTTTAATGAGTTAGGTGGAGATGGCATTGTATTAGATTTTTTTGCGGCTTATTTAAACTCGCCTTTTTATTTTATGATTGTCGCAATGCTAGTGATTTTTATTTTGGGCTTTTTGATTGATTTTTTCGAGATTTGTTATATTGCTTTACCGATTTTAGCAGGGATTGCTTTGCATTATCAAATCAATATGTTATGGTTTGCCTTACTTGTTGCGATTAATTTGCAAACAAGCTTTCTTACACCCCCTTTTGGGTTTTCTATTTTCTTTTTAAAATCCGCCGTTGGTGAAACCATAAAGACTTTAGATATTTATAAAGGTGTTTTGCCTTTTATTCTCTTGCAACTTTTGGTTTTAGCTTTAGTATTTTTCTTTCCTCATCTGACTTTAACAAGTCAAGATTGGGCAAATATTTTTAATTAGGAGTTTTCAATGAAAAGACGCGATTTTATCAAAACAACAGGAGCAATTAGCACATTAGGTTTTTTGGGGTTAGCAGGTTGCAAAACGCAAGAACAAAATCAAAACCAAGCACAGCCACAAACCCAGCAAAACACAAACACAAGGGCAAATATCAAAATTCGCCTTGCAATGAGTTGGCCTATTAGTATGCCTATTTTAGCTGATACTGTTAAACATTACGCTAAAAGTGTTGCTGAAATCAGCGGGGGAAGTATCCAAATTGAAATTTTCCCTGCTGGTAAGCTTGTCCCTGCTTTGGGTGTTTTTGACGCAGTCAGTAGCGGACAAATCGATGCTTATCATTCTGCTCCTTATTACTGGGAGAGCAAAAACACTGCTTTTAACCTTTTTTCAGGAATTCCTTTTGGTATGATTGATAGTGAGCAAAATGCGTGGTATCTCTATGGCGAGGGAATGGATTTGTGGCGTGAAGTGGCAGCAAAATACAATCTCTATCCCCTACTTGGCGGGGCGACAAGTATCCAAATGTCAGGTTGGTATAAAAAAGAAATGACAAGCCTCAAAGATTTTGAGGGCTTAAGGATTCGTATGGTTGGGGTTGCAGGACAAATCTTATCAAAACTAGGGGCGGCAACAAAAAGCACACCCGGTGGGGAGATTGTGCCGAATTTAGAAAGAGGTGTTTTAGATGCTGCAGAATGGGTTTCTCCTGCCTTTGACCAAAAGCTTGATATTCATAAAGTGGCTCCTTACTATTATACACCTTGGCAAGAGGCGGGTTCTATTACAGAATTTGTTTTTAATAAACAAAAATGGGAGAGTTACCCCAAAGAAGTTCAAGCAATTTTAGAGTTTGCAAGCAGGGAAGCTCATATGCAAATGACAGCAATGGGAAATTTTTACAACGCTAAGGCAATGGACGAATTAAAAGCACAGGGAGCAAAAATAAGGACATTCTCACAAGAAATCCTAGAGGCTTTCAAGAAAACACTTAAAATCGTGCTTGATGAAGAAAGTGCTAAAAATCCTGATTTTGCTAAAGTGCTTAAAAGCTATCAAAGCTTTCAAGCGGAGCAAAAAATTTGGACTGATGATAGTTTGGGGGCTTATCTTAAAATCCGCTAAAGATAAAATTTGACTTTTGGATTTAATGAAAAAATTAAGGAAATTTTGCGTATAATCGTAGTAAAAAATAAAAGGAATCGCATTAATGTTACTTTTTACACCCGGTCCCACACCTGTTCCTGAGTTTGTCCGTTCAGCGATGAATACTCCAACAATTCATCACAGAACAGCAGAATTTGAAGCAATTTTTAAAACAACAAGAGAACTTCTAAAAGAAATGCTAAAAATGCAAGAAGTTTTAATGCTTGCAAGTTCTGGAAGTGGGGCATTAGAAGCAAGCTTAATTTCTCTTTGTTCAAAAAAAGTTTTAACTATTAATAGCGGAAAATTTGGGGAACGTTTTGGCAAAATCGCAAGGGCTTTTAATATCCCTTGTGTTGAGATTAAAAATGAGTGGGATACGCCCGTTAGTCTTAGGGAAGTAATGAATGCGATTCAAGAAAATCCTGATATTGATGCTTTTTGTATTCAAGCGTGTGAAAGTGCTGGAGGCTTAAGGCACCCTTATGAAGAGATTGCTAAGGCTATCAAAGCTCACAATCCTGATATTATGGTGATTGTTGATGCCATTACGGCAATGGGGGTTGAGCCTTTAGACGTGAGTTGCGTTGATGCTCTTATTGGTGGTTCACAAAAAGCGTTTATGCTCCCTCCGGGAATGAGTATTATTGCTTTGAGTCAAAGTGCTATCAATAAAATTGAGCAAAGAGATGTGGGATTTTATTTCAATCTCAAAACAGAATTGAAGAACCAAAGAAAAAATACCACAGCTTGGACTGCACCAACAACCATTATCATTGGGCTTTGTGCATTTTTAGAACAAGCCAAAAAGATTGGTTTTGAAAAGATTTATCGGGAAACTAAAGCTCGTTCATTGGCGTGTGATGAAGCAATGATGGCAATTAATTTAAAAGTTTATCCTAAAATTCCTGCTATAAGTATGACAACGATTTATGATGAACAATCCGATGAAATTCGTAAAATCCTTAAAAATGATTTTCAAGTCAATATTGCAGGTGGTCAAGATTTCCTTAAAGGTAAGATTTTTAGGATTAACCAAATGGGAATAATTCCATTAAGTGAAATTGCTTGGGTTGTTAATGCCGTAGAATTAACTTTGGATAAAATCAATCGCAGAACTTTTAATGGTTTAGCCAACCAAGTTTTTTTGGAACAATATCTTAGATTAAGCGGGTATTAATGAAAGTTTTAATTACAGGGACAGCAGGGTTTATCGGTTCTTTTCTAGCAGAGGAATTACTCAAAAGAGGCGATGAAGTAGTAGGATTGGATAGCATTAATGATTATTATGATATTAAAGTCAAATACGGACGCCTCAAAAAAGCAGGAATTAAGCAAGATTTGATTGCTTATAACCGCTTAGTAACAAGCGATAAATACCCAAATTATCGCTTTATTCAACTTAATTTAGAAGATAAAGAAAATCTTTTTACGCTCTTTAGGCAAGAAGGATTTGAGAAAGTATGCAATCTCGCTGCACAAGCGGGTGTGAGATATTCTCTTATTAACCCTTATGCCTACATAGAAAGCAATATTGTAGGATTTACCCATATCTTAGAGGCGTGTCGGTATTGTCAAATTCAGCATTTGGCTTATGCCTCAAGCTCCTCTGTGTATGGACTCAATGAAGCAATGCCTTTTAGCACAAGCGATAATGTTGACCACCCTATTAGCCTTTATGCTGCAAGTAAAAAAAGTAACGAATTAATGGCACACACTTATTCTTATCTTTTTAATCTCCCCACAACCGGTTTGCGATTTTTTACCGTGTATGGTCCTTGGGGGCGTCCGGATATGGCGTTATTTCTCTTTACTAAATCCATTTTGGAGGGAAAGGCGATTGATGTTTTTAATCACGGCGAAATGCTAAGGGATTTTACTTATATTGATGATATTGTCGAGGGGATTAAACGCGTCCTTGATAATCCTCCTAGTCCAAATCCAAATTGGAGTGGCAAAAATCCAGACCCACATAGCTCAAAAGCTCCTTACAAAATCTATAATATCGGCAATAATAATCCCGTAAAATTAATGGATTTTATTGAATGTATTGAAAAAGAATTAGGTATAGAGGCAAAGAAAAATTTACTACCGCTTCAACCCGGTGATGTCCCTGCAACTTATGCTAATGTTGATGATTTAGTCAAAGAGCTAAACTACAAACCCAAAACCTCAATCCAAAGCGGAATTAAAGCTTTTATCGCTTGGTATAGGGAGTTTTATCAAGTGTGAAATTGCAAGATTGTGCAATTTTAAGATTTTAAAACAAGTTAGGAGATAGGGGATAGGTGGAATCCTCATTGCAAGATTTTCTTTGTTATTGTGAGGAACTTTTAGTTTCAAAGCAATCTCAAAATTCTATCGTTCCTTAAACACTTAGTTACCTAAAATCCTAACTATAATAAAATCACTTTAACCCTCTCGCCCTTTTTGTATGAATTTTTCTCCAAAATCACCAAGCCCACACCCTCATTCCCTAAAGGACAAAAATTATTTAAAATCGCACTTAAAAAATCTTTCTTGCCTTCAAAATCAAGCTGCATTATCCCTTCTTTGTTTTTCACATTACACACGCGAAATTCCACTCTTGAATCTTTCTTGCTCAAATCTTCTTGGAGCGTGATTTGTGCTATTGTGTGTTTGAATGTGTAACCACAAAGCTTGGCTAAAATCTCTTTTACAAAAAGTTCAAAAGTAACCAAAGTTGAATTAGGAAAGCCCGGTAAAATAAAAAATTCCTTACCTTCAAGACGAGCATACCCTATGTGTTGTCCGGGCTTGATTTTTACACCTTTAAAAAGTATTTCTTTAGATTTTTTTTGCATAATCTTAGCAATAAAATCATAATCCCCCACACTCGCTCCCCCGCTTGTAATGACCATATCACACTCTTTTAATGCCCTTTGTAGTGCTAAATTAACTTCTTCTTTTTTATCTTTTAAGATTTCATAAAGCTTCGGGATTCCGCCACTTTCTAATACTTTTGCATAAAGTAAATGCCCATTGGCATTATAAATCGCCCCTTTTTTGGGAATATCCCCTAATTCTAAAATCTCATTACCGCTCACTAAAATCCCCACTTTGGGCTTTTCAAAAACCTCAATAAAAACTTGATTTAAACTCGCTAAAAGCCCGATATGAGAGGATTTGAGCAATGTCCCTTTAGAGAGGAGCTTCTCCCCTTTTTTGTAATTTGCTCCTTTTTGTCGGACAAACTCGCCTTTAGGAGGAAAATCCTCAATCAAAATCTTATCCCCCTTAAGCTTTACTCTCTCGATAGGCACAAGTGTATCAGCATTTTTAGGGAAGCTCGCTCCCGTAAAAACTTTGATAGCTTTTTTACCTTTGGGTAACATAGGGGTTTGACTCCCTGCAGGACTTGTTGCTACAATCTCAAAAATCCCTCCACTTGCTGCAATTTCACTTGAACTAAGAGCGTATCCGTCCATATTGCAAAGAGCCACCTCTGGCATAGCATTAGGAGCAAAAATATCTTGACTTAAAACCCTCCCTAAAGCCTCATATAAAAATACTCTTTGTGTAGGCATAGGCGTGATTTTTTGACTTTGTAATATCCCTAAAGCTTCCCCAAAATCAATTTTTTCTTTCATTATAATTCCTTATTTTAGAGCAAATGCCCCATTTTTTCTTTTTTAACTTCCATATAATGCTGATTATGTTTATTGCATTCAATAATAATTGACTCCCTCTCCACCTCAACCATTTGCGAAAAAATTTCAATCTTTTTGGGATTGTTAGTAAGAAGTCGCACTTTTTTAATCGCATAAAAATCAAAAATTTCTTTGACAATGCTATAATCTCGCTCATCACTTTGGAATCCTAATTCCAAATTTGCCTCAATCGTATCGCGTCCTAAATCTTGCAAGGCATAAGCATTGACTTTATTAAAAAGCCCAATTCCTCTACCCTCTTGACGCAGATAAATTACCATTCCACCCTCTTGATAAATTCGCTTTAGTGCGATTTCTAACTCACCCCCACAATCACATTTTTGACTCCCTAAGGCATCGCCGGTAAGACATTCTGAATGCACTCTAATAAGCGGTATTTCTGGCATTTGGTGCGTTTTAATTACCAAATGGTCTAAAAAATAATTTTGGTTTTCTTGTATTTTGTATTCACGGAAAGAGCGGATTTTAAACTCTCCGTATCGGCTAGGTAAATTTGCCTCATTAGAAATTTCAATCTTTTTCATTTTATTCCTTAAAAAAATATTTTAGGATTTTTACTCTAAAAAAACTTAGAAAGTTTTAAAATTCCTCTTGATATTTTTTAATACTCTTTATAGTAAATATCAAAGGCATACAAAACAAATTTTTCAATATGCGAAAACAAAATAAATAGAATTTGTCAAAACAAGATAATAAAACTAAAAAATTTACGAAGTTATAGTTATTGATTTAATAGAGTTTATAGAAAATGAAATTTTAGAAAAACTTATTTCAAAAACTTTATGAGAGGATTAAATTTATCGCCCGTTAAATACACAAATATGCATTTAAAAACAGGGAGACTAATTTTTTGAAATCAATTTCACATATTTTTTAAAAAGTTAATTTTTCAAGCAAGATTTTAGTTTATGAATGTGGGTTTTAAGTCTTATTTTTCATCATTGCAAGGCATTAGCCAAAATAGTCTCCCCATCTCATCATTAGCAAGGAACTTTAACTCCGAAGTAATCAAAATGTTTACTTGTCATTACAAAGAATAAAATGACAAAGCAATCTTGAAAGATGAGATTGCCAGCGGAAAATTTGAGTATTTTTGTAAATTTCTCCCTTTGAGGTCCAATAACATTCATTATTAGGATATACGCTAAAGCCCACAAGCTCCATAGGCTCACGCACTTTAAGTTCAGTTCTTGGAGCGATAATTGAGCATTCTCTCATATTCCCTTGTTTGTTAAGCGAGTTTTCAAAGTCATTTCTCCAATTCGCTAAAATCGGAGCGTAAGAACCTGTGAGTGCGGTATCGCTAATTTTTTTAATTTCAGTAATAACACCATTCGAGTGTGAAGCAATAGCCGAACTCTCCGAAGCATTACCAACGACATTAAGGAAACCAACATAGGCATTTGCTCGGTTAATCACCGCATTATCCCCGACACTTCTCACCATTGATTCGGCTTGAACTAAAGCTTTAAGTGCTTCTAATTCAAGTTGCTTTCTTTGGACTTTGTTTTGAAGAACGAGAGCTTCCATTTCTCGTTGGAGTTTCTCTCTCGCTAGGGCAGATTCCTTTTCTTTCAAATCCGCTTCCACTAAACGCAAGGCTAACTCACTGCTTAAAGAGCAGAGCTTATCATCAGTGAAATTAAAGCTTTTGAGATTTTCTTTGCAATCTTTAAAATATATCCAAAAGTTGCGGACACTCATTATTTCTCCTTTTTAAATTGCCACGAGCTTAGGGATTTTTGCAGCAAAACCGCCGTCATTGCGAGAGGCTTTAGTCCCCAAAGCTTTCTCCCCTCGTCGATGAGTTTTGCATTTAATTTAAGTTTTTAGAAGTTTTTAAAATACTAAGCCCACCTTGCAAGGCTTAGCTTGAAAATACATTCTAAGTATTGCTTAAGCAAGGTGAAACTATAATTTTACTTGAGATTTTTAGAGAAGTGCTAATCTAGTTTTTACAACTAAGATTAACACGATTAAAGAAATAATAAAAACTGTTACTTCGTTTTCAATAATCAATACAAAGAGTGTCAATGTCTTTACAAAATATTCGCCAACGTTTAAACTCTCTCAATCTCTCTCCGTCTTTTGGGATAATTATTAAAGTTGAGCAAGGATTTCTCTCTGCTAATGGCTTAAGTCCAAGAATCGGAGATATTGTTAAGATTGTCGGTGAGCAAAATTCAACAATGGGAATGGTAACAACGCTAGAGAAAGAAAGCTTCAAAATTACTCCTTTTTCCTTTATTGAGGGGACAAGGGTAGGAGACAAAGTGTATCTTAATACACGAGGATTGCAAATCCCCGTAGGTCCAGAACTTCTTGGACGCGTGGTGAATCCTTTAGGTGAGCCTATCGATGGTAAAGGGGAATTAACAAGTAGCGGAGCTATGCCTATTATTCGCTCACCTATTTCAGCAATGAAGCGAGGAATGATTGATGAGGTTTTTAGTGTCGGAGTTAAAAGCATCGATGGGCTTTTAACTTGTGGTAAGGGACAAAAGCTTGGGATTTTTGCAGGAAGTGGGGTAGGAAAATCAACATTAATGGGTATGATTGTCAAAGGAGCAGTGGCTAAAATCAAAGTGATTGCCCTTATTGGTGAACGTGGTAGGGAAGTGCCGGAATTTGTAGAAAAAAATCTTGGTGGAGATTTAACCAACACGGTTTTGGTGGTTGCTACAAGTGATGATTCTCCTTTAATGCGAAAATACGGAGCATTTGCAGCAATGAGTGTGGCGGAATATTTCAAAGCTAGGGGCGAAGATGTGCTTTTTATGATGGATTCTGTTACTCGTTTTGCAATGGCACAAAGGGAAATCGGACTTGCTTTAGGTGAGCCTCCAACAAGCAAAGGTTATCCGCCTTCTGTTTTAACCTTGCTTCCGCAACTTATGGAAAGAGCAGGTAAAGAAGAGGGAAGTGGCTCAATTACAGCTTATTTTACGGTGCTTGTTGAAGGCGATGATATGAGCGACCCTATCGCTGACCAAAGTCGTAGTATTTTAGATGGGCATATTGTCTTAGATAGAAGTTTAACGGATTTTGGGATTTATCCTCCTATTAATATTCTCAATTCAGCCTCAAGACTTATGGGAGATGTAGGCACAAAAGAACACAACGAAGCAGCAAGGAAATTCAGACGCTTGTATTCAATGCTTAAAGAAAATGAGGTTTTAATCCGCATTGGAGCCTATCAAAAAGGGAATGATAAAGAGCTTGATGAGGCAATTTCCAAAAAAGAAGCAATGGAGGATTATCTTAAACAAGATTATAATGAAGTTGTGCCGTATGAAGAATGCATAGAAAAGCTCATTGAGTTAATGAAATAAAATGAGATAACTAAAAACGCAAATGCAAAAGAAAAATCTTATCATAGATTGTAAAATGTGTAAAATCGTGTAAAAATACAGGTTATTTTGATGAAGTGTTAAAAGTTTGAAATTTTTAAGTTTTGCAAAGTTTTGCATTGTATAATTTTAAAATTATTATTTAAGGAGAAAAAATGGCTGGTTATATTGAATTAACACAAGAAAACTTTGATTCTACAATTGCAGATGGCGTTGTAATGGTAGATTTTTGGGCACCTTGGTGCGGTCCTTGTCGTATGATTGCTCCTGTGATTGATAAATTAGCACAAGATTACGAGGGTAAAGCTAAGATTTGCAAAGTCAATACTGATGAGCAACAAGAATTAGCACAAAAGTTTGGAATCCGCTCTATTCCTAACATTCTTTTTTATAAAGATGGGCAAAAGGTTGATGAGATTATTGGTGCAGCAAGAGAGCAAGATTTCAAAGCCAAACTTGATAGTTTGCTTTAATTTGAAAAGTTGGGGAAGTTAGCTTGAAGAAGTGCTGCCCCGCTTTTCCCATTGCGTTTATTATTATATTTGCAGTGGGTGCTTTTATTTATTATCAATATTCTTTTAGTGCCATTTCAAAAGTTGATTTCTCTCGATTTCCCTTTTATTTTGCAAAAGAAAAAGAAGTTGTTTTGTTTGAACCTAAAAGAAAGCAATATCAGCTCTGTTTTTTTAGCTCAAATCAAGAAAAGGGAATGGATTTTCTAAAAGAGCAGCAATCCAAAAATCCCAAAGAGGAGATTTTGGCAGTGGATTTATACCAAAAAGAAGAGACACAAACAGAAGGAATCGTGCTTTTGAGAATGGGAAGTAAAACTTTGCTTGAGTTAATCTTTCAATTTGAATTGAAAGATATTCCGCAGTGTTTTCTTATAAGGCAGAGCGAGGAGTCCCCAATGCTTTATCAAAAACCAAAAGAAATAGGGATTTATAAGCTTTTAAATTTTAAACAACAAAAATGATAAAGGTAGAGCAATGTTAGAATTAGCAATTATTGGTGGTGGTCCTGCTGGACTTAGTGCAGGATTATACGCAACAAGAGGTGGTTTAAAAGAAGTGGTGATGTTTGAAAAGGGAATGCCCGGTGGTCAGATTACTTCAAGCAGTGAAATAGAAAATTATCCGGGTGCAGCAGAAGTCAAAAGCGGATTTGATTTTATGGCACCTTGGCAGGAACAATGCTTTCGATTTGGGCTTAAACATCAAATGTCAGAGGTAATAAGGGTAAGTAAAATCCAAAATCATTTTAAATTATTTTTGAGCGATGGCAAAGAAGTTGAAGCTAAAGCAGTTATTGTAGCAACAGGTGGAAGCCCTAAACGTTCTGGCGTTAAAGGAGAAGAGGAATTTTGGGGAAAAGGTGTGAGTTCGTGTGCGACTTGCGATGGCTTTTTTTACAAAAACAGAGAAGTTGCAGTATTAGGTGGCGGAGATACAGCTATTGAAGAATCCATCTACTTGGCTAAAATTTGTTCTAAAGTTACGCTCATTCATAGAAGAAATGAGTTTAGAGCCTCTCCTCATACAATCCAAAGAGCTAAAGAGGAATCTAAGATTGAATTTTTAACCCCTTATGTGATTGATGAGATTTGTGGTGATAATTCTGGCGTTACTCACTTGAAAGTCAAGGATACCCAAGGCAATTCTGCTAAAGAAATTAAAGTGGATTGTCTTTTTGTTTTGATTGGGCATAGTGTTAATAATTCTGTTTTAAGACAAGAAGATGGTAGCTATCTTTGCTGTGTCAATGATTTTGGACAAGCCCTTGTTAATTTGAAAATGGAAACTAATATTCCCGGATTGTTTATAGCGGGCGATTTGCGATTAGACGCTCCTAGACAAGTTGTTTGTGCGGCTTCTGATGGTGCAATAGCTGCTTTAGGGGCTATTAGATTTTTAGAACATTAAAAGAAAGGGATAAAATGTTACATATAGGTGTTTTTGGAGCAAGTGGTCGGGTAGGAAAGTTATTAGTAGAGTTAATTGATGCTAATAAAAATACCAAATTAGAGAGTGTTTATGTGCGAAAAGAATTAGATTTTTCTGTGGAATCTGGAGTGCTTATCACGAATGATTTGAATATTTTTTTGGAGAGTTGTGAAATTATTATTGACTTTACAACTCCCGAGGGGACAAGGTTATTATTAGAAAAAGCACTTAAAAATCCAACGCCTATTGTAATTGGGACAACGGGTCTTGAATCTCATCACGAAAATCTTATTAAAGAGGCAGCCAAGAAAATGCCTATCCTTTATGCAAGCAATATGTCTTTGGGTGTGGCAGTCCTTAATAAGGCTATTAAAATGGTCGCTCAAACCTTGAGTGATTTTGATATTGAAATTATCGAGACACATCATCGGCACAAAAAAGATTCCCCAAGCGGAACAGCTTTAAGATTAGCAAAAACTTGTGCGGAGATTAGGGGATTAGAGCTTGATAAAGTAAGAATTAGCGGAAGAAGCGGTAATATCGGCGAGAGAAGTCAAGATGAAATTGCCGTAATGTCTCTACGCGGTGGCGATGTTGCAGGGATTCATAAAGTAGGATTTTTTAGCGATGGGGAATATTTGGAATTTTCCCACACGGCAACTTCAAGACTTGTTTTTGCTAAAGGAGCTATCGCTGCTGCTTTGTGGCTTAAAAATCAACCCAATGGACTATACAGCATTGAAGATTCACTAGGATTGCACTAGGATTGTAGGAAAAATAATGAAAAGCTGGAGCGAGGAATGTGCGGTAGTGGGAGTCTATAATGCCCCTAATGCTGCAAGCTTGGCTTATTACTCTTTATTTTCTTTACAGCACCGCGGACAGGAAGCCACGGGGATTGCGACTTCTAATGAAGGGAAAATTGTAACAATCAAAAATCAAGGGCTTGTTACTGATGTTTTTGATGAGGAAACTTTAAACAAACTCAAAGGATTGAGTGCTATCGGGCATAATCGCTATTCAACAGCGGGTGAAGATTCCATACTTGATGCCCAACCTATTTTTGCTCGTTATGATTTAGGACAAATTGCTATCGTGCATAATGGGAATATTACAAATGCTAAAGAAATTAAAGAGGAGCTCATTAAGGAAGGGGCGATTTTTCAAAGTCATATGGATACTGAAATTCTTATCCATTTGATTGCTAAATCATTGCATAAAAATCTTATTGACAGAATCAAAGAGGCAGTTTTAAGACTCAAAGGGGCTTATTGTTTTGTGATTTTGAGCCGTAAAAAAATGTTCGTAATTCGAGATTCTTGCGGGTTTCGTCCTTTGAGTTTAGGGAGGATTAAAAATCAAGATGGCAGTATGGGTTATATTGTGGCAAGTGAGACTTGTGCATTTGATTTGATTGGAGCTGAATATCTCCGTGATGTGGAACCCGGAGAAATGTTAGTTTTCTCCAAAAATGAAATGGTAAGCCATAAGATTATGTCTGCTAATCCTCACCCTTGTATTTTCGAGTATGTTTATTTTGCACGTCCTGATAGCCAGATTTTTGGGAAACTTGTTTATAATATCCGCAAGGCAATGGGTATTGAACTTGCACGGGAAAATCCTATCCAAGCTGATGTGGTGATTCCTGTGCCTGATAGCGGTGTTGCAGCTGCTATTGGGTATTCGCAAGAAAGCGGGATTCCCTTTGAGATTGGGATTGTAAGAAATCATTATGTGGGACGCACTTTTATTGAGCCAACGCAGCAAATTAGGGAACTTAAAGTTAGGCTAAAGCTTAACCCTATCCGGGAACTTATTGAGGGGAAAAGGATTATTGTGATTGATGATTCTATTGTGAGAGGCACGACAAGTAAGCAGATTGTAAAAATCCTGCGAAGCTGTGGGGCAAAAGAAATTCATATGAAAATCTCTTCTCCGCCAACAATTTGTCCCTGCTATTATGGTGTGGATACACCCGATAGCTCTCAACTCATTAGTGCCAAAATGAGTGAAGCAGAAGTGTGCGAGTTTATCGGGGCAGATTCTTTGAGTTTTCTTACCTTAGAGGGATTAAGAAAAAGTGTGGGATTGGACGAGGATTATCCCTTCTGTCAAGCCTGTTTTGATGGAAAATATTTTGATTAAGGGCAGATTGTGAAGCAAATGCTAACCTTTGGACGTTATTGCAAAAGACGATTTAATCAAAGGGTGAGAAAGATTCCTATTGCCCTAGCGGGTTTTACTTGTCCTAATATCGATGGAAGTGTGGCAAAGGGAGGTTGTATTTTTTGTAAAAATGAGAGTTTTTCTCCTACCTTAGAACACGAACCCAAGGTGGCTTTGAAAATGAATCCTAAAATGAGTGAAAATCCTCTCCTAGAAATGCAGCTTACGCAACTTCATCATCAATACCAATGGCAGAGTGCGTTTCATAAAAAAAAATTTGGAATTGCTCATTATATGATTTATTTTCAATCTTTTACCAACACCTATGCCCCTTTTGATACGCTTGTTAAACTTTATACAGAGGCTTTGAGTCTGCCTTATGTTGTGGGAATGTCTATTGGGACAAGGACGGATAGTGTGGATTTAAAATTGCTTGATTTTTTGGGTGAATTGTCTCATAAAAATAAGCAAGAAATTTGGGTTGAATACGGGATTCAATCGGTTTTTGATGAAACCCTTAGCTTTATTAATCGCGGACACGGCACAGAAAATATGGAATATTGGATTAATGAGACTAAAAAAAGAGGCTTAAAGGTGTGTTCGCACATTATTTATGGCTTACCTAAAGAGACAGAAGAAATGATGCTAACAAGTCTCAATAAAGTGTTAGAATGGGGAAGCGATGGGGTTAAAATCCACCCTTTGTATATTATTGAAAGAACAGCCCTTGCTTTAATGTATCAAAAAGGCGAGTATGAGCCTATCACCTTAGAGGCTTATATTAAGCTTATTGTGGAATCTTTGAGAATAATTCCTAAGAATGTTGTTATTCACCGAGTGAGTGCGGGTGTAAGAAATGATACCTTGCTTGCACCTAAGTGGTGCTTTGATAAAAATATCCAAATGCGGGCAATCCGTGATGCACTTAAGGAGGAAGGGATTGAGTATTAACTATCAGGAAAAACAAAAAGCAGAATTTGCAAATCATAACCTCGCCTTTGTGTGTATTGATGTGCAAGAAAAATTATGGGGTGTAATGGCACAAAAAGAGCAATTACAAACTAATGCTAATAAATTGATTGCAGGAATTGCGGTTTTAGAATGCCCTTTTATCGTTTGCGAGCAGTATCCTAAGGCATTGGGTACGACTATTTTAGAACTTCCTAGCAATTTTTGTGATTTGGAAACCCACTTTAGGATTCCTAAAATGTCCTTTAGTGCTTTTGGGGAAAGGACTTTTTGTGAAGCTTTAGAACAAGCACAAATCCAAACTCTCATTATTTTTGGGATTGAAAGTCATATTTGTGTCCGCTCAAGTGTGATTGATGCTCTAGAGAGAGGCTTTAGTGTCGTGGTGGTTGAGGATTGCTGCACTTCTAGGCTAAGGGACAATCATTATCGTGCTATGGAGGAGCTAAAAATGCTAGGAGCAAGGATTTTAGGTTATGAGAGTGTTTTATTCTCCTTTTTGCTTCACGCTAAAGAAAATAAATTTAAAGCACTTAGCCAAATTATTAAATAATAAAAAGCTAGAAATAAACTAAAAAACGCTATACTAAGCTTTTAAGATTTTAGTTTGAAAGGAAGTTCGTGCCAAGCAATGCACAATTTGAGACTCATACGCAAACCCATACTGAAGTTTGGGTGCAAGAGCCTAAGCGGTATCGTGTGGTTTTGCTCAATGATGATTATTCTACGCAAGATTTCGTGATTGAGGTTTTGCAAAAGATTTTTGGCAAAAATGTTGAAGATTCGGTTAATTTAATGTTACAAATCCACCATAATGGGCGAGGAGTTTGCGGGATTTATCCCTATGATATTGCTGAAACCAAAGTCGCTCAAGTGCATAAAATGGCTAAAGACAGGCAATACCCTTTGCGGGCAATTTTAGAAAAAGTTGAGTAATTTATAATGATAGAAATCAGTAAAGAATTAAATATCGCTTTGCAGACAGCACAAAGTAATGCAAAATCTTGGGGACACGAGTATTTAACCATTGAGCATATTTTTTATGCTTTATTAAATAATCCTAAAGTTATTAAAACATTAGAAGCGTGTGGTGGGAATATTGCCTCAATCCAAAAGCAAATTTTACGTTATTTAGAACATAATCTTCAAACTTTTAAAACACAAAATTCTGCTCCCATAGAGACTTTAGCGGTTTCTAGGGTGATTGAAATGATGATTTCTCACGTTAGAGGTTCTCAAAGAAAAGAAGCACAAATTAGTGATTTATTAGCCGCTATTTTAGAAGAAGAAAAATCTTTTTCAACGCAAGTTTTAAGAGCACAAGGGATTACGCGGCTTAGTATTTTAGAATATATTGCAGAAAATCAAGGCAATATTGATGAGATAGGTAAAGAGGGAAAAGGCGAGAGTTACCTAGAGCGATTTTGTGTTAATTTAAGCAAAGAAGCTAAAGAGGGTAAAATTGACCCGGTTATTGGTAGAAATGAGGAAATTTCTCGTTGTATGGAGATTTTACTCCGCCGCAAAAAAAACAATCCTCTTTTAGTAGGCGAACCGGGCGTGGGGAAAACTGCGATTGCTGAAGGCTTGGCTTTAGCCCTAAATCAAGAGCAAAATCCGCTTTTTGGGACAGAGATTTTTGCCTTAAATATGGGGGCTTTGCTTGCAGGAACAAAATATCGTGGAGATTTTGAAAAGCGACTAAAGGGCTTAAGTGATGAGATTTTAGGGAAGAAAAATATTGTTTTATTTATTGATGAGATTCATACTCTCATAGGAGCAGGTTCAACAAGTGGGGGTAATGTTGATGCTAGTAATCTTTTAAAGCCAGTGTTAGGGAATGGAAAATTGCGGTGTATAGGAGCAAGTACTTATGCAGAATACCGAAGTTTTCTTGATAGAGATAAGGCACTCTCAAGGCGATTTGCTAAGATTGATATTGATGAACCCAGTAAAGAAGAAACAATTTTGATTTTAAAAGGCTTAAAAAAATATTATGAATCCCATCATAATGTTATTTATAGTGATGAGGTGCTTAGTCTTGCTGTTGAACTCTCAAGCCGTTATTTGCACGATAGATTTTTACCTGATAAAGCCATTGATGTGATTGACCAAGTGGGGGCAAATTACAAATTGCAAGGAAAAAGTGGCAAAGTAAGCGTAGAATCTCTCAAGCAAATGGTAGCTAAAATAGCTAAGATTCCAGAGATTGAAGCGACAAAAGATGATAAATCTCTACTGAAAAATTTAGAAAAACAGCTTCAATCTCGCATTTTTGGGCAAGATACTGCTATTAGTGAGATTGTCCGAGCTATCAAACGCAATAAAGCAGGTTTAGGTTCTCCTAATAAGCCCATAGGTTCTTTTCTTTTTAGTGGTCCTAGTGGTGTAGGAAAAACAGAGCTTGCTAAGGAATTAGCCAAAGCCTTAGGGATTCATTTTGAACGATTGGATATGAGTGAATATATGGAGAAATACTCTACTTCAGGCTTAATTGGGGCACCAGCAGGTTATATAGGGTATGAAAAAGGAGGGATTTTAACCGAGATGATTAAGAAAAATCCTCATACTCTTTTATTGCTTGATGAGATAGAAAAGGCACACCCTGATGTTTTAAATATTTTCTTACAAGTAATGGATAATGCCAAGCTTACTGATAATAATGGCGTAAGTAGCGATTTTTCTTCGGTAATTTTGATAATGACTTCAAATGTGGGTTCTAAAGAAGCATCCGTATTAGGATTTGGACAAGATGAAAGTAATAAATTTAATGCTGCGATTAAAGATTATTTTTCTCCAGAATTTCGCAATCGTCTTGATGCTATTATTGCCTTCAATCCTCTTAGTTCTAAAGAGATTTTAAAAATTGTTCAAAAACATTTGTTGGATTTAAATAACCAAATTGCTGATAAGCAAGTCAAAGTTACCTTAAAACCCAAAGCACAAGAATATCTTGCCAAAAAGGGCTTTAATCTTGAGCTTGGTGCAAGACCTTTAGGGTTGGTGATTCAAAAAGAAATAAAAGATGTTTTGGGAGATTTAATGCTTTTTGGTAAATTGCAAAAAGGCGGCGAGGTTGTTTTTGATTATGACAAAAAAACAGATAAGCTAAAAGAAACGCTTAAAAAGGTTAAGCAATGATTCATTTATCGTGGGATTGTGAGCAATATTATGCAAGCATTTATCGTAGCAATGGCGAATATTTGCACGAAATAGAAGAGTTTGATTCTGTTAAAATAGAGGATTTATATCATTTGGAGGAACAACAAAAGATTTTACTTGCTAATACCGAGGCATTCTTGTCTCATCAAGGAGGAGTAAATGTTTTACTTTGGGGTGCAAGAGGGTGCGGGAAGTCTTCTTTGATTAAGTCTTTGTTGCCTCAATATTCTCATCAGGGTTTAAGGATTTTGCAACTTTTAAAACACGATATAAAAGTTTTGCCCGAAATTTTTGACTTCTTACGCAATAAGCCTTATAAATTTATTATTTTTTGTGATGATTTGAGCTTTGAAGATAATGAGGCAGAATATAAGATTCTCAAAACCCTGCTTGATGGTGGAATAGAAAAGTTCCCTAGCAATATTTTAATCTATGCGACTTCTAATCGCCGACATTTGTTGCCTGAATTTCATAGTGAAAATGAGATTTTTGGCTTTGAGGGTAATGAGGATAAAATCGCTCTAAGTGATAGATTCCCTTTGTGTATTGGATTTTATTCTTATGGTAGCGGTGAATATTTAGAGGTTTTAAAAAAGTATTTTGGGATTTTGCCTGATAATTGGGAAGAAATTAAACAAAAAGCAATCAATTACGCAACAAAAAGAGGCTCAAAAAGCCCACGCATTGCTGCTCATTTTTTTAAGCTTTACCAAAATGATTTGTGGAATTTGATATAAGGAGACAAGGTGATTAAAAAATGCTTATTCCCTGCCGCAGGATATGGGACAAGATTTCTTCCTGCCACTAAAGCAATTCCTAAAGAAATGTTACCCATTGTTAATAAACCTTTGATTCAATACGGCGTTGAAGAGGCGATTGAAGCGGGTATAAAAGAAATGGCGATTGTTACAGGGAGAGGAAAAAGGTCGATTGAAGACCATTTTGATATTAGCTATGAGCTCGAACATCAAATTAAAGGCACAAGCAAGGAAGGTTACCTCAAGGACATTCGTAAATTAATGGATTCGTGTTCCTTTTCTTATACGCGTCAAATGGAAATGAAAGGATTAGGACACGCTATTTTGGTAGGGGAGACACTTATTGGGAATGAACCTTTTGCTGTGGTTTTAAGCGATGATTTGTGCGATAATCCTCAAGGTGAGGGGGTATTATCACAAATGTGCAAGATTTATGATAAATACCGCTGCTCAATTGTAGCAGTTGAGGAAGTTGAGACTAAAGAAGTGCATAAATATGGTGTAATTGGAGGAAAAGAAGTTGATAAAGGGGTTTATAGGGTTCAAACAATGATTGAAAAACCTAATCCCAAAGAAGCCCCAAGCAATCTCGCAATCATTGGACGTTATTTACTTACCCCTGATATTTTTGAGATTTTGAAACGCACTCCGCCGGGCAAAAATGGTGAAATTCAAATCACTGACGCTCTTTTAGAGCAGTGTAAAAAAGGAATGGTGCTTGCTTATAAGTTTAAAGGAAGTCGTTATGATTGTGGAAGCGTAGAAGGATTTGTTAAGGCAACAAATGTCTTTTACGGAAAATATCAAGATTGAAGGGAGTGTTATTTGAAGTTATTTCTTCTGATTTGGTTTCTTATAGGAGTTGCTGTATTACCTTTTATATTCTTGTCTTATGCGGCAGTGGGTTTGGAGAAAATCCAAAAATACCTTGATGCTCGTAATAAATTATTCAAAGATATTAATCATTTGATTTCTATTATGAAACAAGAGGATTCTAGCGAGGAGGACATAGAGGAGGCACTTGAAGCTTTTAGGAAGCATTTTTTAGCCTTTGAAGATTTAGCTAAAGATAGCCAACCCTACCAAGATCGTTTGAATTTCATTTCAGCCTTATCTTCGCGTGAATCAATCAGTATTGATGATGTGATTAACTATCGGGAAGAGTTTGTGAGAGCTAATCCTAGTCTAAAAAAGGAAATCTCAACTGTTGTTAATATTATCGTCAAAAAACGAGAAAAAGAAGCAAGAAAAAGACAAAATTATAGCTATGAAAGCGTTGATGGACTCTCAGGAGTTAATATTAAAACAAAGGCAGATTAAAGTGGATTCAAGTTTTTATCTTTGGATTTGGGTGCTTTTAGGGGTAGGGATAGTACCTTTTGTGTTTTTTTCTCTTATCGCTGTTATATTGGAGAAAATTCGTAAATATCGTGAAGCACAAAGAAGTCGCGATAAATTATTTAAAAATATAAAATATTTGACTTCTGTCATTCAAGGGGAACCCTCAAAGGAGCAAATAGAAGAAGTCTTAGCGGCTTTTAGGGAGAATTTTTTAAGCTTTGCAGGACTCTCAAAAGATAGTCAGCCTTATCAAGAACGCATTGATTTTATTTCTGCTTTAGCGTGGTGCTCACAAGTTGATATTGACAGCATTGCTAATTATCGTGAAGAATTTGTAAGAGCAAATCCTAATTTTAAAAAAGAGATTGAAACGGTGGTGGGAGAGGCAATCAAGCAACGCGAAATCAATAAAAAGAAAAAATAAATAAGAATAAAATAAGGAGAAAGTATGGATTATTTGAAATTGCACGGGGGTGTGAAACTGCAAGGTGCTATTAATATTTCAGGTTCAAAAAACTCCGCTCTACCTCTTATTGGTGCAACTTTACTTGCTAAAGATGCCATAACTCTAGAAAATCTGCCTAATGTCGTGGATATTAAAACTTTTTTTTCCCTTTTGAAGCGATTAGGTTGTGAGGTAAATTCTCTTGATACTCATACGACTTGCATCAATAATTCGCAAGTTACAAGTACCAAAGCCATTTATGAGATTGTCCGCAAAATGAGAGCTTCCATTTTGGTTTTGGGTCCCTTGCTAGGACGTTATGGTGGCTGTGAAGTGAGCTTACCGGGCGGGTGTGCTATTGGGGCTAGACCGGTAGATTTACACATTAAAGCCTTAGAGAAAATGGGGGCAAAAATTACTATTGAGGGTGGTTATATTGTTGCTAAAGCTAAAAATGGGCTTAAAGGTAGTGTGATTAATTTTGATAAAATTACCGTAACAGGAACAGAAAATATTGTAATGGCAGCGGCAATGGCTAAAGGAAGGACAAAGATTATTAATGCGGCTAAAGAACCTGAAGTGGTGCAGCTTTGTGAAGTTTTAAAAGAAAGCGGACTTGAGATTAGCGGGATTGGGAGTGATGAAATTGAGATTTATGGTACTCATATGGAGCCTCTTAAAATGCCTAGTCGCGTTAAGGTGATTCCTGATAGGATTGAGGCGGGGACTTATCTGTGTGCAGGGGCGATTACAAACTCCCAAATCACTTTGCACAATACTGCCCCTTATCATTTGGGGAGTGTAATAAGTAAGCTTGAGGAAATTGGCTTTAAGATTACTTTTAATCAAGATGCTATGACGATTTATCCTGCCTCTAAACTCAATCATTTTGCTGTTTCCACCACAGAATATCCGGGATTTCCTACGGATATGCAAGCACAATTTATGGCATTGGCGACTCAATGTGAGGGGGCAAGTGTGATTGAGGAGAGATTGTTTGAAAATCGCTTTATGCACGTTAATGAATTACAAAGAATGGGTGCAAATATTGCTTTAAGAGGCAATACTGCTACAATTCAAGGAGGAAGTCAGCTTTTTGGGGCTGAAGTAATGGCGACAGATTTACGAGCGTCAAGTGCTTTGGTTTTGGCTGCTTTGGTTGCACAAGGTGAAACGAATATCCATAGAATTTATCATTTAGATAGAGGTTATGAAAAGCTTGAAAGAAAATTAAAAAAACTCGGTGCTAATATCTTAAGAGAGAAAGAATGAAGCCACCCCATACACCCGTTTTGCTTAATGAAGTTTTGCAATCTTTTGCGATGATTCCAAAAGAGGGGATTTTGCTTGATTGCACTTTGGGGTATGGCGGGCATACGCTTGCTCTTTTACAAAAATTTCCTCAATTACAAATCTTTGCTATTGATAGGGATAAAAAGGCTATTGAGTTAGCTAGCCATCATTTGGAGCATTTTAAAGACAGGGTGGAGATATTTTGGGGGAGATTTAGCGAAGTGGCTTATGAAATCTTGCAAAAATATTCCCAAAAGATTGTTGGGATACTCGCTGATATTGGTGTTTCTTCAATGCAATTTGATAATCAAGAAAGAGGGTTTTGTTTTGAGAGTGAAAATCTTGATATGCGAATGGATATTAACCAAGCTTTAAATGCCAAAGATATTATCAATACCTATCATCAAGCGGAGCTTGAACGCATTTTTAAAGATTATGGAGAGATTAGAGAATATAAAAAAATGGCAGCCCTCATCACACAAGAGCGAAAAAGGCAAACCATCACAAGTGCTAAGGCTTTAAGTCAGCTGATTGCTAAGGCTTTTAGGCACCCTAAAATTCACCCTGCAACACAATGTTTCCAAGCCTTAAGGATTGAAGTTAATGATGAATTAGGTGAGCTTAGGCGATTTTTAGGAATTTTTGAGCAAATTAGCTTGCCTTTAAATACACCTTTATCGATTATTTCTTTTCATTCTTTAGAAGATAGGATTATCAAAAATCAATTTAAACTTTGGGAGAAAAGTTGCATTTGCCCGCATCAAATAATGCGTTGTGAGTGTGGAAACCATCATCAAAAAGGCAGAATGCTTTTTAAAAAGCCGCTTATTGCGACTTCTCAAGAGATTCTTGCAAATCCTCGCTCTCGTAGTGCGAAATTAAGAACCTTTGTTTTTGGAGCTTGTTAGTGGAATCTTACAAGGATTTAAAACTTAATTCTGGAGATAAAGTCCCAAAAATAAGCTTTTTTGCTAAAATCTTTAAGCGAGATATTTCAATGAGTAAGGAGCATTTGGATTTTTTAGATGAGCAATTAGGGGGACAATCTCCTAAAGAAGATGTTAGAGGAGAGCTAGAGGATTTTGGAAGTCCTGCTTTGCAATCGTGGGACAAAGTCCAAAAGTGGCAGTTAAAGAATTTTTCAAATTTTCAAACGCAAAATCTCCAAGAAAATTTGCAAGAAACAAAAATAACACAAGAAAAAAAAGAGAAAAATTCCAAATCATTTAAGCCACAAAAACCCCAAATCCCTGATTTACCCCTCCAAGATTTATTGCTACAAAAAAAAGAAACTCTTATCCCTAGCAATCTTTTGGAGACTAAAGAGGCAATTAATCCCCAAACAAGCCAAATTTCAAAAAACCTCAATGAGGATTTGAAAAAAGAAAATTTATCAGAAAAAAATTTAGAGGCACAAGTGAGTATCAATGCGAGTGAAAAAGAGGCAATCCTTGATGATGTTTTAATAAAAGAGGATAATATTTCTTTTAGGCTTGTGTGTATTATGCTTGGACTTATGCTGTTTGTTTTAGCACTTTTTATACCTAAAATTTATATTCGCAATAATATTTACTACACTAGCCGCAATATCATTCAACTTCAAGCCCAGCTTGATTCACTCAATGAAGAAAATAAATACATTAAAAAACAGCTTGAGGATATAAAGTTTCATAATCTTACTCAAGAGCTTGATTTTTAGTGTTACAGGGTAAGAATCAAGGAGAGAAATTGCACTTGAAATTAAAGTTTAAGAAAAAAAAAGGAATAATGTTTTTTAATTTTATTGAGGAGAAAAAATGCAAAAAATTTTGTGGATTTTTGTCTTTATGATGTCTTTTTTGTGGGCAAATGGTGAATATCATACAAAAATAGGGAATAATGAGGTGTGGATTTTTTCCCTAAAAACACACCCGCTTAAAACTTCTGTCCTGCTTCCTCAAAATCAGGCTGATGAGAAGCTTATCAAAGAGGTTTATCCCAAAGGAGAGATTGTCAATCAGCACAATGTGATGTTGATTAAAAATGGTGATTTCATCGCCCTTGTTGATACAGGATTCCCCGATACAATAGAAAATCTTAAAAATGCTCTCAAACAAGCCAAGCTTAATCCTAG
>JAFLSC010000011.1 GCA_022511145.1 Helicobacter sp. | reverse complement strand
GATGACTTTGATACCTCCCTCACACAAGGGTAGGCTAGAATTTATGATTTTTTTGGTGTCAATGGTGTAGCGGATTCCTAATCCATCGCATTTAGGACAAGCTCCTTTGGGAGAGTTAAAAGAAAAACTCAAAGGCTCTAGGGGCTGAAAGGAGATTTTGCAATCAAAACAGGCTAAATGTTCGCTAAAATGGATTAATTCCTGCTTTTTTTCCTCTTGGATTTCGATTTCGACTTCCCCATAGGATTCTTTCAGGGCTTTTTCAACGGCTTGTGCGATTCTTTCTTTATTGTCGGGGTTGATTGTGGTGCGGTCAATGACGATTTTAATCGTGTGTTTTTTGGTTTTTGAGAGGTTGATTTCTTCATCAAGTCTTACTAAAATCCCATTGATTTGAGCACGGATATAGCCTTTTTGACGCAAAGATTCAAGTTGAGGGGCAAAAGTCCCCTTTTTCTCTCGCACAATGGGAGCTAGGATTAGGATTTTGGAATTTTCTTTGAGGTTAAGGACTTGCTCGATAATATCACTCGCACTCATTTGTGAGATAGGCTTACCACAGCGGTGGCAATGCTGTGTGCCAATGCGTGCATAAAGCAATCGTAAATAGTCGTAAATCTCGGTAATTGTCCCCACCGTGGAGCGAGGATTTTTGCTTGTTGTTTTTTGGTCGATAGCAATCGCTGGGGTTAAGCCCTCGATTTTATCGACTTCAGGTTTCCCAACTTTGTCTAAAAATTGTCTTGCATAGCTTGAGAGGCTTTCAATATAACGTCTTTGCCCTTCAGCATAGAGTGTATCAAAAGCTAGCGTGCTTTTCCCGCTTCCGCTTAATCCTGTGAGGACAACAAGTTTATTTTTGGGTATGCTAAGGGAGATATTTTTGAGATTGTTTTCTCGTGCGTTTGTGATGATGATATAATCAAGCGGTGTGATTTTAGGATTCAAGCTAAACCTTTATAATAAATCTCATATTATAGCAAATTTTTAATGTTAGAGAGGATTAAAATCTAAAAAATTTTGAGTAGTTTTTGGGGTTACAAGAGAGTTATAAGCTCTCTTGTAAAAGGGTGTTGAGTCGTTCTACGAAAGTGTTAATGTTTTTGAGTTTGCTTCCCTCTAAAAGTTGGGCTTCCTCTAGGAGCAGGTGCGCGATTTGTGTTTTTCTATCCTCATTATCAATTTTTAGCATTTTTTCTAAAATAAGATGATTAGGGTTAAGTTCTAAAATCGGCTTAGGCTCGGGCATATTTGCTCCCATTGCCCCCATTTGTCTCATCATTTTAAACATTGCGTTGTTTGGTTCATCAGGATTTTCTACTAAACACGAAGGAGCTCCTACTAAACGTTGGCTTAATCGCACTTCAGAGACTTCCTCGCCTAAAGCTTTTTTGAAAAGTTCAAGGAGGGGCGTGAATTTTTCTGTTGTTTCTTTGGTGATTTCACTAAGTCCTAATTCCTCGATAGCTTCTTTTGAAGTGATAGAGCGAAGTGGAGTTTTGTCAAACTCGCTTACCATAGGCATTACAATCCCATCGATTTCTTCGCCAAAAAGCAAAACCTCAATGTTTTTTTGGCGGTAAGTTTCTAGGAGTGGGGAGGATTTGAGTAGCTCTAAATCCTCGCCTTGTAGGTAATAAATCGCCTTTTGTTCTTTGGGCATTCTTTCTTTGTAGCTTTTAAAAGAAGTGAGCTTGTCTGTGCTTTGGGTAGAGTAAAAACGCAATAATTCTAAAAGCTTTTCTTTGTTTTCAAAATCGCTATAAACGCCCTCTTTTAGGCAGCGTCCAAATTCTTTATAGAATTTCTCGTATTTTTCCTCATCTTTTTGGAGGGATTCAATCTCGCTTAGGATTTTTTTAGTGGAGGCAGATTTGATAGTGGAGAGGATTTTGTTTTGCTGTAAAATCTCGCGACTTACATTTAGTGGTAAATCCTCGCTATCAATGATTCCTCGCACGAAACGCAAATAAGGCGGTAAAAGCTCTTTGTCATCATCAGTGATAAAAACGCGTTTGACATAGAGTTTCACGCCGGATTTGTAATCAACGCGATACAAGTCAAAAGGGGCATTTTGGGGGAGATAAAATAGAGTCGTGTATTCTAAAGTCCCTTCAACTTTGGTGTGAATCCAGCATAAAGGGTCGCTTGAATCATAGCTAAGGTTTTTGTAAAATTCTTTGTATTCTTCCTCTTTGAGGTCTTTTTTAGCGATTCGCCAAAGGGCAGAGGCTTTGTTGATTTGCTCACTTTTTTCTTCAATAATTTCTTTTTTAGCTTCCCCTTCGCCCTCGCTTTTGGTTTCGGTGTAATGGAGAAAAATAGGGAAAGGAATGTGGTCAGAGTATTTTTTAATGATTTCTTGGATTCGCCAACGGCTTGTGAATTCCTTTTCTTCCTCTTTAAGATAGAGTTTGATTTCGCTTCCTTGTGAATCTTTGGTGCATTTTTCAATCTCAAATTCACCGCTTCCCTCACTAATCCACGCATAAGCTTGTTTTTGACCGGCTTTTTTAGTGGTTACGATGATTTTGCTTGCCACCATAAAGGCAGAATAAAAACCTACCCCAAATTGTCCAATCAATGCGGAATCCTTTTTTTTATCCCCGCTCATTTTAGAGAGGAAATTTTTTGTTCCGCTTTTAGCGATTGTGCCTAGATTTTCGATTAAATCTTTCTCACTCATTCCGATTCCATTATCGCTAATGGTCAGAATGTTTTTTTGCTCATCAAAGGTAATATCAATTTGAGGGGTGAAAGCAAGGTTTTTGAGTTTTTCATCAGTAAGTGTGAGGTATTGGAGCTTATCAAGGGCATCAGAAGCATTACTGACAAGCTCTCTTAGAAAAATCTCTTTGTGAGAGTAAAGAGAGTGAATCATTAAATCTAAAAGTTGATTAACTTCAGTTTGAAAAGTGTGTTTTGCCATAATTATCCTTTTGTTTTAAAAATTTTGTGAAATTATAGCAAAAGATTTAAGAATGTCAATAAACTTGATAGAAGTAGTATAAAGTTTTATTATTCTATCTAAATAAAGTTTAGCTAATTATAAGAATAAAATGCAAAGAAATTTGTTTCATAAAATGTTCTTTAAAATTATAAAAAAGGGTGTGGAGAGTAAGACATCGCCGTTTTATTGAGTTTGATAATAAGGATTTTCATTGATTTTCCTCATAAATTTGGGGATATTGGTTTTTGAATTTTTTGTGAAACCAAAGCCATTCTTTTGGGTTTTCTCGAATGATTTTTTCTAAAATATCACTTTGGATTTGGGTGAGTGCTTGAATATCACCTTCAAAATCTTGTGTGTTTGTGTATTGTATGGGTTCAAGACAAGTGATAATACATTTAGAATAATCAGGAGTGTAATGAGTGGAAACAGGGATTATTTTTATTCCAAGTTTTAAGGAAAGATAAGAGGCGATAGGGGTTTGGCAGACTTTTTTACCAAAGAAATCAACTAAGATTCCTTCTTTTTGGCTTGTGTTTTGGTCGGTTACAATTCCTACGATTTTACCTTTTTTGAGTGTCTTAACTAAAGGAAGCGTGGCTTTGTGTTTATCAATAATGCGGACTTGGAATTTTGAGCGGACTTTAAGGAGGTATTCATCAACCAAAGGGCGATGTGTCATTCTCGCCACAGCTGTAATAGGAGTGTTAAAATAGCAAGTAAAAGCTGGGGTGGTGTATTCCCAGTTTCCAAAATGTGCGGTTACAAAAATGAAATTTTCTCCTTTTTGAAGCAAATCTTGAATGATTTGTGGGTTTTGAAATTCTACAAAGTTAAGGATTTGCTCTTTGTTGCTTACTGAGAGCATAAAAAAACTCATCGTATTATAGACAAGATTAAGGTAGTTGGTGTATAAAATCTCTTGGATTTGCTCACTAGGAAGTGTGCCATTGTAGGCAAATTCAAGGTTTGTAAGAAGTTTTTTCTTGTGCCTTTTATCAAGAAAACATAAAAGTGAAGCGACTTTTTTGGCAAAACCAAACCGCAAAAAATGGGGCATAGTTAAAAAAATATAACCCAAAAAATCCAAAAAAGTAAAAAGCAAAAATCTTTTTATGGTTTTCATTGTAAATTTTCCTGCGATGTTTTTTGTTCGGGGAGTTTTAAAAGTGTTTGGATAAGCTCATAAATCGCATTAGGTAGGATTGTTGCGATAGAGAAATCATCTTTTTGGTAATTAGCCTTTTTGTTGGCACTTAAATAAAGATTTTGATTAGTTTTGAGATGAAATCTTTGTGAAGGAGTTGCACCAAAGAGTGTGATAGAGGGGCATTTTAGAGCCCACGCAAGATGAGTGATACCCGTATCCCCGCCAATGACTAAATCCATTTGTGATAGAAGCGTTTTAACCTCCTCTAAATTAAGATGATTAAGAGGGATAAAGTTACCCTTTTCTTGAGGAGTGTTTGTGTGTGTCAAAAAATAGGGAGTGATATTGTGTGGTTTAAGAAGTGCAGCTAAGGTTAAGAAATGCTCGATTGGGTAGGTTTTATTAGGTTTTGAGGTTTCAAGCACACAAAGAATTTTTGGGATTTTTGTCTCTTGAGAGAGGGTAAAGGGGAGTGGATTTTTGCTAAGTCCTAAGAAAATTTTGGGCGATAGTAGCATTTCTAGGGTAGGGATAGGGAGATTTAAAGCCCCAAAGGCTAGAGTAGCATTTCTTAGGAGAATATGTTCTTGATAGGGGATTTTGATTTTGTGGGTATAAAATATCGAGGCAAGAGGCTCTCTGATACTTTGGGAATCAAACCCCCAAAATTGCTTTGTTTTGAGGATTTTTCCAACAAGAGCAGATTTGAGTAAGCCTTGCAAATCAATAACAATGTCAAATTCTAAGCTTTTAAGTTGGCGGTATAGGGAGAATAGAGCGGGGAGATTTTTTTGTTTTAAAGAAGCTTTAAGGGGCAAGGAAATTAGGGAATCAATAAAAGGGCAATCTTTAAGAATCTCAGCAAATTGCAAATCTACAAACCAAGTGATTTTGGCTTGAAAATGGGAGCTTAGGTGTTCGTGAAGTAGGGGTAGGAGACTTGCACTATGAATAATATCCCCCATTGCACTTAAGCGGATAAAGGCAATTTTAAGTGGGGGTTTTGGGGTTTGAGCCATCATAAAGAGGAAAACTTCAAAATAATTTGAGCAGGGGCGATGAGTTTTTTAATTTTTTCACTTACTAAATAGGAAGGATTAGGGTGGGTAATATTAAGGATATAGTCGTTACCTTCTTGGTGAAGACTAAAGCTAAAATCATTAGGATTAGGGTTTTCACTAAGCAAACTCGCAAGGCTTAAAAAATAACTCAACCATTGTAAAATCTCTAAAGAGGGCAAGAAAAGCTCATAAGGAGCTAAATCTGTGGGGATTTTATTCCCGCTATATCTTGCTAGAGTTGCAATAATAAGGCGGTCTTTGTGGCTTAATGTGTAATTTAAACCATTAAGGAGCAAATAGCTACAATGCCGATTTTTTTCATAAAAATTGAGAGAAGTCCCAATACTGCATAATTCTGCACTGATACTCAAATGGAATCGGAAAGATTCGGGAATCAAATCCAAAGGGATTTGGCTATCAAATAATTTTAAGGCATTTTTTTTGGTGATTTTAGCAAGATTTTTATCCTTGATAAAGCGGTCTTTGAGGTTTCGCACACTGGGATTAAAATTGCTTGGAAATTTACCTTTTAAATGTCGCAGCATATCATTTAAAAAAACACCCTCTCTCACACCTACTCCGCTTGTAACAATTTCTTTTGTGCCAAAGGCTTCTAAAGCCATTTTAAAAATCAAAGCTCCGCCTTGAATAGAATCAACCCTGTCTTCTTGAATGCCTAGTTTTTGCAGGTTTTCTTGAGGGGTAGTGTAGATAGATTGTAAAAACTCCTTATGTGTTAAAAAAGTATATTCGTAAGCGTGGAGTGTATCTAAAGGGTAGTTGGAACGTTTTTGAATTGCTTTACTTAATGCTCTTGCTGTCCCACCAATTCCAAAGATTCTTATATTTCTGTAAGAAGGTGGGATTGTATTAAGGGCGTTTTTGACAAATTCTTTTGCCCCTTCATAGTCGCCTTTGTCAAAAAACAATTCTTTGAGTCGGATTGTCCCGATATTTAAAGAGATTTGCTCTTTAATGCTACCTTGCTCGATTAATGCAAATTCCGTGCTTCCTCCGCCAATATCGATTGTAATACCGCTGTCATAAGGTAAGAGATTGAGAGCAGCTAATGCCCCAAAATAAGCTTCCTTCTCGCCATCAATCACTTTAATATTAATCCCGATTGCTTTAGTGCGTTTAAGGAAAATTTCTTTATTAGGGGCATCTCTTAGGGCGGAAGTAGCGACACAGAGGATTTTTCTTGCTTTATGGAGCTTGGCAAGGTGTAAAAAATCTTTTAGAGCAGAAATGGCACGATTCATAGGCTCTTCTTGCAAATAGCCTCCGTGCTCATAAGTGCCCTCTGAAATTCTTACTTTACTCTTGGTTTCATAGATGAGGTGAAAGCCCAAGTGGCTTGTTTTCTCAAAAATGGCTATTCTTGCCGAGTTTGAGCCAATATCAATAACTGCAGTAACTTTTGCCATTAGTTTTCTTTTTGGATTTGAGCGTGTTTGAATTTCAATTCCTCAACACTCTCGACATTATCAGGGTCAGGGACAATCGCATCAATCGGACAGGCTGAAAGACAAGCAGGTTCATCATAAAATCCCACACATTCTGTGCAACGTTCTGGGTCAATAGTGTAATAAGGGTCTCCCTCATCAATCGCATCATTAGGGCATTCTTCCCGACACGCATCACAGGCTATGCATTCTTCATTAATCATCAAAGACATAAAAACTCCTATAAAAAAAGCATTTTTAGCTAAAATATTCTGATAAATTACTTAAAAAAATTGTTTTTGGGAATTTTTATTCAAAGATTTGTGTTTTTAGGAGTAAAATTTATGAATAAAATCTTTCGTGTGTATTTTTGTGTGTGAAACTAAAGATTTTTAAGATTGCTTTAGTTGAACCTCGCAATGACACGGAAAATACTTTGTAATAGTAAGATTAACTAGAGAGTGCGTTAGGATTAAGGATTAAGCAATCGATGCCTTCAGGAATTGGATTAAGACAAGGAGAGAGAAGGATTTTATCGTGAGGGATAAGTGAAATAAGCTTAGGGTCAAAAATCTCTAAAATATCGGCTTTTGAGAGGATAGCTTGTGTTAAATCTTTGGGATTTTGGAGAGAAAAAATAATCTCTAAGCCTAATTTGTAAGCAAAATTGCTTAAGTGTTTGAGTTCTTTTAAATCAAGCAAACAAGGATAAAGAAAAATCCCATCAGCCCCAAATACTAATGCTTCAAGGATTTGGTATTCCTCAAAAATCAAGCCCCTAAACAAAAGAGGATTGCTAACATAGCGGCGAGTAAAGGTGAGCTGCTCTAAATCCTCCAAAACAAAGGCAGAGGCATTAGGTGATAGGTTTGTGGCGTGATTTAAAAAATCATCACTTAAGGCAAGATAATAAAGATTTTTAGGGGTAAAATGGAGTGTTTTTTTGATTTGGTTTTGAATTTCACGAGGTTGGTAAGGATTATAGGCGAGGCTTCGCTCAAGCCATTCTCTAGGGTAGAGTTTTTTGCGTTTTTTTAAAGTTTCTTTGGTTTTTGTGATATTTTCTTGAGTTAGCAAAGAATCCAAAAAATCCCCTAAAAACTTATGGCTTTAATATCTGCAATCTTTAAAAAAGCAAGATAGATTTGAGCAATAAGGTGTTTGCGATTGTTTTTGAAATCTTCATCAGGGGCATTCACAAGGACTTTGTCAAAGAATCTTGCCAAAATCCCATTAAGATTTAACAAACAGCGGAGTTGCTCCTCGTAATTTAAGGATTTGGCTTGGTTTTGGTAAGCTCTAAAGGCGTTAAAAAGCTCTATTTCTTCTGTGGCTACAAGCTTTTCTTCTTTGATGGGCAAAGGGGCTTGTAAATCCACTTCTTTAATGATATTAGCAAGTCGCTTGAAAGTTTGTGTTAAGAGGGTTTTATCTTGTCTTTTGAGAGCGTTATCAAGGGCGGTAAGTTTGAGGGAGATTTGATTTAAATTTCTCTCGCCACTTAAAAGCACTGAACGCAAGAGAGAGGCATTAAAGGGGAGGATTCCCTCTAATCGCTCTAAAATAAAATTTTCTAAAAGATTTATATCAAAGCTTTGATAAAGCGGTGCTAAAGCGTGAAGCAGGGTGTTAAGGTTAAGCGGTAATTTAAAATGCAAAAGAATTTTTATCACACCATTTGCGGCTCTACGCAAAGCAAAAGGGTCGCGTGAGCCACTAGGGATTTTATTGAGACTAAAAAGCCCCAAAAGATTGTCAAGCTTGTAGGAGAGGGCAATAATAGCACTAAAGATTGTGCTAGGAAGCTGACTCTCTTCAGCATTAGGGAGATATTGTTCTTTTAGGGCAAGACAAAGGCGTGGGTCATAACCAAGCGCTTGGGCGTAATAATACCCCATAATCCCTTGCAATTCGGTAAATTCATAAACCATTTCGGTGAGTAAATCTGCTTTAGAGAGTAAAACGCTTTGGTTAAGGAGTTCTTGAGCGTGGGTAAAATCTGCCTCTTCACTTTGAATTTGGGATTTAAGATTTTGGGCTAGGATTTGAGCGATTTTAGATTCTCTTTGAATTTTGTCCCACATTGAGCCTAATCCCTCAACAAAAGTAATATTTTCGAGTTTTTGAGGCTCAAAGCCTCTTTTTAAATCATTGTGATAAAAGAATAGGGCGTCCTCTAGCCTTGCTCTTAAAACTTTAATATTCCCCTCAATAATCAAACTAAAATCCTCACTCAAACTATTAGAAACCACAATGAAACCATTGTAAAGTTTAGAATCTTTGTAGGTAGCAAAATAGCGTTGATTGACTTTCATTGAAGTGATAATGCAAGGGGGTGGAAGCTCTAAGAAATGTTCGCTAAATTCGCCTAAAAGAGCAGTTGGGTATTCAGTGATTGCGATGATTTCCTCTAATAGCTCTTTATCAAGCTCTACTTTAATATGATGAGTTTGCTCAATTTGGGTGATTTCACTTAGAATTTTTTCTTTTCTTTGAGCGGGATTAAGCAAAACTTTATTTTGTTCTAGAGTGCTAAGGTAGGATTGCAAAGAATGAATGGTTAAAGGCTCAAAAGTAATATTGCGATGCACAAAAGTGTGGTTTTGGCTTTGGACTCCATAAAGGCTAAAGTTAAGGCATTCCTCGCCTAATAAAGCAAGAATCCAACGAATAGGGCGGATAAAACTTTCTTTGGTTTCTCCCCAACGCATTGTTTTACCAAAATTAAGGGATTCTAAAAATTCTTGAGTGAGGATTGGGATTAAATCTTTAGCGGGTAGAGAGGGGGCTAATTTCTTGCAATAAAGGACTTCTTTATCGCCTTTTTTGATGGTGCTTACTTCATTTTCTTGAATCTGACATTTTTTAAAAAAGCTTAAAGCAGCCTGTGTGGGTTCTTTTTTGCCCTCTTTAGTTTGATAAGCAAGGCTTAAAGGGGGTCCAAAGAATTCTTGTTCTTTGGAGCTTTGTTGTGTAGGGAAACAATCAGCAATAATAACAAGTCTGCGGGGAGTGTAAAAAAAATCAAATTGACATTCTAAGCGATGTGATTCTAAGCCTTTTTGAAATTTATTTTTGATGTGAGGAAGTTCTGCTAAGAATGGGATTGCGGGTAATTCCTCTGTGCCAATTTCTAGTAAAAGTGAAGTTGCCATTTTTTGCCTTGTAAAAAAATTGCATAATTGTAACGCAAAATCATCAAGATAAGTTTAATTAAAGAGAATTTTTAGGATTTGGATTTTCTACGATATAATCAGCAAAAATAGGGCAAACTGGATTTATCTAATGAAAAAGAAAGGAGAATTTCAAGCAAGATTTCTTTTTTTAATAACTCTATTTAATATTAATTTGGGTATAATTTAACAGCATTGATTAAAATCATTCAAGGAATAAAATGTTAAGAACGATTCGGCAAAAGATTATTGTTATGATTGTCTTGTTTTTGTTGGTTTTATTGGGAGCAGTTCATATCAACCTCCAAAAAGGTTTCAATAAAATCACCAAAATCAGTTCCACACAAGAGCTATATGCTCTTAATGATTTACTCTTTAATGGTTTAAAGGTTGCGATGAATACGGGGGATTCTAATATTATTCGAGGTTTTGTTGAGGATTCAAGAAAAGTTAAGGGGCTTTTGGGGTTGGAGATTTTTCCTGCAAAAGAAGTGATTGAGGTAATGGGAATGAATCAGCAACTCACCACAGATGAACAGATTTTGCAGATTTTTCAAACCAAAGAAGAAACCCTTACTTCTTTTGAAAACAAGCGAGTGAGTGGGTATTTTCTTGCTAAACCCATTATAGCAGAAGAAAGTTGTGTAATGTGCCACGCTACTTCGCAAGTGGGAGATGTTTTAGCGGTAGTAAGAATGGAGATTACGAGCGAGGAATTAACGCGAAACTCTGATGAGATTCGCAATCAAGTGCTAATGTGGATGACAGGAATCAGTATTGTGGCATTACTGATTCTCTTAGGATTATTCAATCGCCTTGTTTTTCACCCTGTGAATCGTTTATCAGAAGTTGCTTTAGACCTTTCGCAAGGGGAGGGAGATTTAACTAAACGCTTACGTGTGAAAGGGGAAGATGAGATTGCTAATGCGAGTTCTTATGTGAATGCCTTTATTGAAAGGATTGCTAAAACTATTATGAGTGCAAAAGATACAAGCCATAAGAATATTGAACAAGCCAATAGACTCACGGAAGTTTCTCATCGCGTTAATAATAGAATTGAACGGAGTGTTAATGTTGCTCAACAAAGTGCTACTTTGGGCAAAGAGATTGAATCAGCTTTGCAAGATTCTGTAGAGCTTGTGAAAAAAAGTGTTAAAGATGTAGAAGCGTCTGCAAGAGAGCTTTTTGAGGCAAAAAATTTACTTTTGAAAATGGTTGATGATGTGCAAAACAATGTGAGTAGAGAACACGAAATCGCTAATCAGCTTACCCAAAGTGCAAGAGAGACAGAAAATGTCAAAGAGGTTCTAACGGTGATTGCAGAAATTGCTGACCAAACAAGCCTTTTAGCGTTGAATGCTACTATTGAGGCTGCAAGAGCAGGGGAATCAGGAAGAGGTTTTGCTGTCGTGGCTGATGAAGTGCGGAAATTAGCTGAAAAAACTCAAAAGAGCTTAGGCGAGATTGATGCGGTTGTTAATACGGTTGTTCAATCTATTGCTGATGTGAGTACTCAAATGAATAATAATGTCCAAAATATCACTGCCGTAGCAGATGCTTCCCTCACAAGCACAGAGATTTTAGAAGAAAGTGTTAAGGCGTTGGAAAATGCTGTCAAAACCGCACAACAATCCCAACAAAAAACAGAGGTTTTATCAGAAATTGTCAATAACATTTTAAAACAAGTCTCTGAAATGGAATCTTTAATGAATAAAAGCAATCAAAATGTGCATCTCATCAATGATGTTTCTCAAAATATTTTTGATAATGCCAATACGCTTAACGCACAGCTTGATTCTTTTAAAACTTAATTTTAGTTTTTTGTTGCCGATTGTTTAAAAGGTAAAAAATGCAAGAAACAATGGATTTGATTGCAAAATATGGCTATGTTATTTTGTTTTTATATTCATTAGGAGGCGGTTTTATCGCCATTGTAGGAGCGAGTGTTTTAAGTTATTTGGGAAAAATGGATTTGATTTTAAGCTTGAGTGTGGCGAGTTTAGGGAATTTTATAGGCGATAGTGTGCTGTTTTATCTTACACGTTATCAAAAAAAGGAAATGCTCCCTTATTTAACCAAACACCGCCGCAAACTCGCTTACATTCATCTATTAATGCGAAAATATGGCTCGGTGATTTTGGTGATTAAAAAATATATTTATGGTTTTAAAACGCTTGTCCCTTTGGCAGTTGCTTTGACAAAATATAGTTTTTTGAAATTTAGCCTTTATAATGCAGTTGGGGCGATTTTGTGGAGTTTGAGTTTCGGGCTTGGAGGATATTTTTTAAGTGAAATAATGATTTTAGGGATTGATAAACTCGGAGAATACCCTTACCTTGCCCCGATATTTGTGCTGTTTTTGTTTGGAGGGATTTGGTTTTGGTTAAAATCGGTTAGTAAAAAGAAATAGGATTTTAGAACTTTATAATCGTTTTGATGAGAATAAACAAAAAGAGGATAATAAATGACAGAAACAATTAAACAAATTATAAAAGAGCAAGTATTAATTCTTGATGGTGCAATGGGAACAGAAATCCAAAAATATCCCTTAAACCCAAATGATTGGGGTGTTAATGAAAAGGGTGAGAGCTTAGTGGGTTGCAGTGAAGCTTTGCTTTTAAGCTCACCGCAAGTGATTAAGGCAATTCATCAAAGCTATCTCAAAGCAGGGGCTAATATCCTCAAAACCAACACTTTTGGGGTAATGCCTTGGGTGTTAGCGGAATATGGCTTAGAAAAAAGAGCCAAAGAAATAGCGATTTTGGGTATCAAAGTCGCTAGAGAAGCAATCAAAGAAGGGAATTACCCGCAAAAAACTTTTGTGGCTGCCTCTTTGGGACCGGGGACAAAACTCCCTAGCCTTTTACATATTAGTTATAAAGAAATGTATAAGGGTTATTGTGAATGTATTGAGGGCTTTAAAGAAGCAGGAGCGGATATGATTTTGCTTGAAACTGCCCAAGACCCTTTGCAAATCAAAATCGCCCTAAGGGCTGCTTTGGAGATTGCCCCTAAGATTCCGCGTATGGTTTCAGCCACGATTGAAACAACCGGAACAATGCTTATAGGGACTGATATTACAACACTTTATCATATTTTAGAACCTTTTGAGATTTTATCGTTAGGGTTGAATTGCGGCTTAGGACCCGATTTGGCTCAAAAACACCTAATCGCCTTGAGTCGTGTAAGTAAATTCCCGCTTTCAATCCATACTAATGCGGGATTACCCCAAAATCGTGGCGGTGCTACTTATTATCCTATGGAAGCAGAGGAATTTAGCGAAATTCAAAAAACATTTTTGCAAATTGATGGGGTAGCCTTTTTGGGTGGTTGTTGTGGGACAACGCCTGAACACATTAGACTTTTAGCCCAAAAAACAAAGGGTAAAAAACCTCTAGCACCTAAGGGAGAATCTAAAATGAGTGTGGCTTCATTATTTGGAGCTTATGAACTTAAGCAAGAACCTGCACCTTTGTTGGTTGGGGAACGCTCTAACGCAACGGGTTCGAAGGCTTTTAGGGAATTGCTTTTAAATGAAGATTATGAAGGGGCTTTGGGGGTAGGTAGCTCTCAAGTTAAGCAAGGAGCACATATTTTAGACGTGAGTGTGGCTTTTGCAGGGAGAGAAGAAAGCAAAGATATGCGAGAGTTAATTTCGCGTTATGCTACTAAAATCCCTTTGCCTTTAATGCCAGATTCTACACAAATTAATGCTTTAGAGACTGCTTTAGAGCTTATTGGTGGGAGAGCGATTATTAATTCTGCAAATTTAGAAGAAGGGGTTAGCAAGTTTGATAAAGTCGCTAGTCTTGCTAAAAAATTTGGTGCGGTTTTGGTTTGTTTAACGATTGATGAAAAGGGAATGTGTAAGACTTTTGAAAGTAAGGTAGAGTGTGCTAAAAGAATGATGGAGCGAGCAGTTAGTGTGCATCATTTGCGGGAATGTGATATTATTTTTGACCCACTCACTTTTACAATCGGAAGCGGTGATGAAGAATACTTCACTGCGGGGCTAGAAACACTTAATGCTATTGAGGCTATTATGAAACTTTATCCTCGAAGTGGGACGATTTTAGGGTTATCAAATATTTCTTTTGGTTTGAGTAAAGAAGGGAGGATTTGTCTTAATTCTGTTTTTTTACATTATGCTTTACAAAAGGGCTTAAGCAGTGCGATTGTTAATGTTGCTCATTTGATTCCTTATGCTCGTATTTCTGAAGAAGATAGGCTAGTTTGTGAAAATTTGATTTTTAATACCCAAAAAAGCTCACAACCTTTGTTTGAATTTATCAAACATTTTGAAGCTAAAGTGGGAATGGATTTGAGCCAAAAAAGTGAGGAAGGCACACTTACGACTAAAGAGAAAATCGAAAAATACCTTATTGAAGGGGATTTTATTGCAATGCAAAAATTGCTACCCCAAGCCAAAGAAGAAATCAATCCCGAAGTCATTGTTAATGAGATTCTTATTGATGCAATGAAAATTGTAGGGGAGAGATTTGGTAATGGGGAGATGCAATTACCCTTTGTGCTGCAAAGTGCTGAAGTGATGAAAAAAAGCGTGGATTATCTCAATGAATTTTTGCCTAAAAAGCAGAGTGATTCCCAAATCACCCTTGTACTTGGGACGGTGAAAGGTGATGTCCATGATGTAGGAAAAAATCTTGTGGATATTATTTTAAGCAATAATGGTTTTAAGGTGATTAATATTGGGATTAAAGCAGAGCTTGAGAAGTTTTTGGAGGTTTATCGCACCCAAAAGATTGATTGTATTGGAATGAGCGGGCTTTTAGTGAAATCTACTTTGGTAATGAAAGAAAATTTAGAGGAGTTAAAAAGGCTTGGAATTTCTGTGCCTGTAATGCTTGGTGGAGCAGCACTCAATAGAGAGTTTGTGGAGGAATATTGTCGTCCTTGTTATGATGGTGTAGTGTTTTATTGCAAAGATGCTTTTGATAGTGTAGCGGCAATGCAAATTATCCAAAGTGGGGATTTTAGCGATTTGACTTTGCCTAGCCAAAAGGCAAAAGAACAAAAAACAGAAACTAAAGAATCCAAAATGCAAAAACGGCTTGATAAAAAAAGGCAAAAGGTTGAGGATTTACCTAAACCTAAAGAATGTGAGATTACCTTTACTTATAAAAAATACACCCCTCCTTTTTTTGGTAAAAAAGCTTTGAAACTAGATTCTAAAGAATTAGAGGAAGTTTTTTCTTTTTTAGATAAAGATTTACTTTTTAAGCACCGATGGGGATATAATAAACTTAAAAAAGAGGAATATCTACTTCTTAAGCAAAAAGAGTTAGAACCGATGTTGGATTCTCTAAAAGCTGAATTTTTGCAAAAAGAAATTTTTGCTCCTGTGGTGTTGTATGGTTATTTTCATACCCGCACGAAAATTCCAGAGGATAAAACACAAGGTTTGATTTTAGAAGTGAGTGCTACACAAGATTTTAGGGAGTTTGAGTCTTTTTTATTCCCTCGCTCTTGTAAAAAACCTTATTTGTGTTTGGGGGATTATTTCAATCCAAAAGGGGATATTTGTGCGTTTCATTTAGTCTCTAGCGGCTTAAACCTTACTCCTTTTGAGGAGAAGCTTTACCAAAAAGGAGAATACCACAAATATTACCTTACGCACGCTTTAGGAGTAGATTTAGCAGAGGCTTTGGCAGATTTCATACACGCTAGGGTAAGACGTGAGCTTAATTTAAGTCCAAAAGAGGGACAACGCTATTCTTTTGGTTATCCTGCTTGTCCTAATTTAGCCTTAAGTGTGGGATTATTCAAGCTTTTAGAACCCCAAAAGTTTGGAATTACTTTGAGTGAGACTTATCAAATGACGCCAGAAGCGACAACTTCAGCTTTGATTGTGCCTCATAAAGAAGCAAAATATTTTGCTATTTAAATTTATTTATGAAGGAGAAAAAATGAATCCCCTAACGCAAGAAGAACAAAGAGTCATTTTGTATAAAGGGACAGAAGCACCTTTTAGCGGTAAGTATGAAGATTTTTTTGAAGAGGGTGTGTATTGTTGTCGGCAGTGTGGGGCTTTGCTTTATGAATCTAAAGACAAATTTCATTCAGGTTGTGGTTGGCCTAGCTTTGATGATTGTATTAAAGAAGCTGTGCTAGAGCAACCAGATAGTGATGGTGTCCGCACTGAAATCGTTTGTGCAAAATGTAAAGGGCATTTGGGACATATTTTTAGAGGAGAAGGATTCACAGCAAAAAATACACGGCATTGTGTTAATTCTATCTCTTTATCTTTTCAAAAAGACAAAGGTTAAGCAAAATTTTGATAAAATTCCACATTTAATGCATTTAATTTGGGAATCTAATGGAAGAGTTATTTATTGGCTGGTTGCAAGAATATGGGTATATTATTTTGTTTATTTGGAGTATTGCTGAAGGGGAGCTTGGGCTTATTATGGCAGGAATTATGTGCCATACAGGCGATATGGATATTCCTTGGGCAGTTTTAGTGGCAGGACTAGGTGGCTTTGTGGGAGACCAAATTTATTTTTATATTGGGCGGTATAATAAAACTTTTATTTATAAAAAGCTCAAAACACAAAGGAGAAAATTTGTCCTTGCTCATTTACTTTTACAACGTTATGGTTGGCCTATTATTTTTATCCAACGTTATTTGTATGGAATGCGAACGGTAATTCCAATGAGCATAGGTGTAACGCGTTATAGTGCTAAAACTTTTGCTTTTATTAACCTTATGAGTGCTTTTATATGGGCAACTATTACGATTTTGCTTGCTTATTATTTTGGAGAAATACTCTTAGAAATCGTGCATTATGCTAAGGAGCATTATTATATTGCTGTTCCTTTTGCGATTATATTAGGAGGTGGGATTTATTATTATTTTCATAGGGCAACACAAAAGACGCCAAAAAACAAACAAGGAGAAAAAGAATGAAAATACTTATTACAGAAAAAAAGGCGGAAGCGGAGATTATTTTACTTAAAGACAAGAAACTTCCCAAAAATCTAACTCAAGAGGAAAAAATCGCTTGCACTTTGTATAAATATAAAGGTGAGGGAGGTTTTTTTATTGCTCAAAGTCGCAAATATTTAATAGGTATAGATAAATTAAACTATGAATTTCCTAATTTGATTCGTGATGGGATTGCTAGTGCTATAAATACTCTTAAAAAACTTCATCTTAAATCGGTTTCTTTGGAAGTAGAAAGTCTTAAAGAAGCCCAAGAAATTTGTGAGGGGATTTGTTTGAGTGCTTATAGTTTTGACACCTTTAAGGGCAAAAAAGAAGAAAGCTCTCTTAAAGAAGTTTATCTAAAATCCAAAAAAATTGATAAAAAAACCCTGCAAGAAGTCATCAAAGAGGCGATGATTATTTCTTCTAGCGTCAATGAGGTGCGAGAATTAGTCAATACGCCACCGGCTATTGCTACACCTAAATACATTAAAGATTTTGCACAAAAAATCGCTAAAGAATGCCATTTAGAATGTAAAATCTTTGATGCTAAAGGATTACAAAAAGAGAAAATGGAAGCCTTTTTAGCCGTAGCAAAGGCGAGTGAAAATCCCCCTTATCTCGTGCATTTAGCTTATAAACCTAAAATAACAAAAGAAAAATTACCTAAATTCGTTTTTGTGGGTAAGGGCTTAACTTATGATTCAGGAGGGCTTAGCTTAAAACCCGGGGATTATATGACAACAATGAAAGCTGATAAAAGCGGAGCGTGTGCGGTTATTGGAATCCTTCAGAGCATGGCAAAATTAGGATTAAATATTGAAATCCACGGGATTTTAGGTTTAGCTGAAAATATGATTGGGGGAAATGCCTATAAACCCGATGATATCCTAACAGCAAGAAATCAAAAAACCATTGAAGTGCGAAATACCGATGCGGAGGGGCGTTTGGTTTTGGCAGATTGTTTAAGTTATGCGAGTGATTTAAAGCCGGATTATCTTATTGATTTGGCGACATTAACGGGAGCTTGTGTGGTGGCGTTGGGCGATTATACAAGCGGGGTAATGGGTTATAATCAAAAGCTTAAAGAAGAATTTGCAAAAGCAGCTTTTAGAGCAGGGGAGTTGGTTGGGATTTTACCCTTCAATCCTTATTTAAAGAAACTCTATAGCTCTGAAATTGCTGATTTATGCAATATTCCCTCAAGTCGCTATGGGAGTGCCATTAGTGCGGGAATGTTTTTGGGTGAATTTGTAAGCGAGACATTGCAAGAGCGATGGTTGCATTTGGATATAGCAGGACCTGCCTATGTAGAGAAATCTTGGGGAGTCAATGCTTTTGGTGGTACAGGAGCAGGAGTGAGAGCTTGTATAGAATTTATCAAAACTAAAGTGAGAAAATAATGGGTTTGTCAGTAGGGATTGTAGGATTGCCTAATGTAGGGAAATCAACGACTTTTAATGCCTTAACAAAAACACAAAACGCACAAGCGGCAAATTACCCTTTCTGCACGATTGAACCTAATAAAGCCATAGTCCCTGTGCCTGATAATCGTTTGTTTGAATTAGCTCGTATCGTTAATCCTGAACGCATTTGTCATAGTATGGTGGAATTTGTTGATATTGCAGGTTTAGTAAAAGGAGCAAGTAAAGGTGAGGGATTGGGCAATCAATTCTTAGCAAATATTAAAGAAACTGAAGTGATTTTGCATATTGTCCGATGTTTTGAGGATTCTAATATCACGCACACTGAGGGAGAAATCAATCCTTTGCGTGATGTGGAGATTATTCACACAGAACTTTTGATTGCTGATATGCAAACTTTAGAAAAACGGGTAGAAAAGCTAATGCGTCAAGCCAAAAGTGGGACAGATAAGGAAGCAAAAGCACAGCTTGAAATCGCACAAGATTTACTCACACATATCCAAAAGGGTGAGGCGGTTAGTCAATACACAAAAAAAGACGATGAGAGATTTTTACAGCTCGATAAAGAATTGCGATTTTTAACCAATAAAGCAGTGATTTATGGGGCAAATGTTGATGAGGAAGCTTTGCGTGAGGATAATCAATATGTCAAAGATTTGAGGGCATACGCAGACAAAAGAAATGAAGTAGTCATTAAACTTTGCTCAAAAATTGAGGAAGAATTAATCAGTTTAGATGAAGAGGAGCAAAGAGAATTTTTAAAAGAATTGGGTGCAAAAGAGAGCGGTTTAAATGCCATCATTACTTTAGGGTTTAACAAATTAGGGCTAATTAGCTATTTTACTGCGGGCGTTAAAGAAGTTCGCTCTTGGACAATTCATAAGGGCGATAAAGCACCTGCGGCTGCTGGAGTGATTCATAAAGATTTTGAAAAAGGATTTATCCGAGCTGAAGTGATTGCTTATGATGATTTTATCCGATATGGTGGGGAAACAAAATCTAAAGAGGCTGGTGCGATGAGGATTGAAGGGAAAGATTATCAAGTTCAAGATGGCGATATAATGCATTTTCGCTTCAATGTTTAATATATTAACATTAGATAAGATTAAAGTTTAAAGGATAATTTTCTTAAAACTTAGCAAATATTAAGTTTTTAAATCAAAAATCAAATTATAAATGGGGATATTAAAGTAAAATGCAAAATAGCTTTGAATTATTGTGTTTTTTGAAACAAAAAGGGTATCTCAAAGAAAACGCTTATCCGCTTTGGTGGCAAAATGCGGGAAATTTTGAAATCATTATAGGGGCAATCTTGGTGCAAAATACTCAATGGAAGCAAGCCTTTAAGGTGCTTGAGCGATTGCGTGAAAAAGGGATTTTGAATCTTTTAGCTTTAAGTGAAATTCCACAAGAAAATTTGGCTTTTTTAATGCAAGATTTGGGATTTTTTAGACAAAAATCCCAACGAATCCGACAAATTTGTAGTCATATTCTACAAGATTTTGGAGATTTTGAATGTTTCAAGCAAGAAGTGGATAGAAAGTGGCTTTTATCCCAAAAAGGAATTGGTAATGAGACTTGCGATAGTATTTTATGCTATGGTGCATTAAGGGAAGAAATGGTGGCAGATAAATACACGGCTAAATTATTGCGGATTTATGGTTATGAATTTGAGGATTATACAATGCTAAAAGAATGGCTTGTTAGCGGGATTTTGGAGCATTATCAAGAGGTGTGTGAGCTATATAAAGAGGAAATTCCTCTCTCAAAACTTTATGCAAGATTTCACGGAAAAATTGTAGAATATTGCAAAGAAAATAAAATTTAAGAGAGTGTGAAATGTCAGCAATAACACCCAAACCTTTAGAGCATTTTTTGGAAATTTGTAAAATCCCTCACCCAAGCGGGGATTGCAATCGGCTAAAAGAATGGCTTAAAGTCCAAGCACAGCAATGCGGAGCGGAAGTTTTTGAGGATAAAAGGGGCAATCTTTTATTTCAAAAAGGTAAGCCAAAAGTCTGCTTGCAAGGGCATTATGATATGGTGTATGTTGGGGAGAGTAAGACTTATGAAATCAAACCTAAAATTTTTGAGGAAAGCTCCAAACAATGGATAGCGGCGGAATCTTCGAGTTTAGGGGCGGATAATGGAGCAGCCTTAGCGTGTATGTTGGCGGCTTTAAGGGAAGAGGAAAATTTGGAGTGCCTTATTACCATTGATGAGGAAATTGGAATGTTAGGGGCAAGGGAGGTGGATTTAGCCGTGCAATCTCCTTATCTTATTAATTGTGATAGTGAAGATATTGATGAGGTAGTTTGTGGCTGTGCTGGGGGTTATGATTTAGAAGCCGTGATACAAGCTAAGGAGAAACCAATCCCAAAAGATTATTTGATTTTTACAATCCAAACTCGTAATTTTCGCGGTGGGCATAGTGGGATTGAGATTCACAAAGCTATTCCCAATGCGATTGTAGAGCTTGCTAAAATCTTAAAATCACTGCAAGGAATTTTATTAACCTTTAGCGGTGGGGAGAAGCGGAACTCTATTCCTGTTTTTGCTCAAGCTCAAATTGCTATTCCTAAAAATCCTAAAACACAAGCCTTATTAGATACGTTAGAAGCTCAATATTTCGTGTTTTATGAGGAAAAAGAACAGCAAAGAAGAATAGGTTATGAGAGTGAAATTTTGCTTGATACGATTTTGCAAATCCCTAATGGCGTTTTATATCAAGAAAAAGAGGAGGTATTGCTCTCAAGTAATCTAGGAATCTTAAAGCAAGATAAAGGGCAGTGGAGTTTGTGTTTTATGGGGAGAGGTAATCAAGAAAATCTAATGCAAACTCATATTAAAAAGACAGAGCAGGATTTGCACCAAAGAGGCTTTCAAACCCATTTGAGTGATTATTATTCCCCGTGGGAAAAGGAAGAAAGTGAGCTTTTAGACAAAGTCTTAGCCATTTATCAAGCAAAAAATCCTAAAGTAAAGCTCAAAAATATCCACGCAGGGTTGGAGTGTGGAATCCTTAAACAAAAATACCCGCAAAAAAAGTTTATCTCCATAGGTCCTACGATTTTGCACCCGCATTCTAAGAGTGAAAAAATGCTTTTGGGTAGTTTTGAGGAATTTTGGGAGATTTTGCAAAAAATCCTTAAAGCTTTTGCTTAATTTAGCAAAAATCTAAAAAAGAATTTGCTACAATTAAAGATAAATTTTATAAGGGATTGCAATAATGAAAATTTTAACAGGATTAAAAGCGGTTTTTGTGTGTTTGGGGTTATCTTCAGGATTTTTTTGGGCTATGGCAGCCCCTGCTTTAGTTGATGGGATTGCGTTTTTTGTCAATGGCGAACCGGTTACTTTAATGGACGTTTATATAGCACAGCAGAAAAATAAAGTTTCTCAAGAAGTCGCTGTGGATATGCTTATTAATGAGCAATTACATTTTGAGGAGATAAAAAAACGCAATATCGTAGCTAATGATTTAGAAATTGATGAGGAAATTAGTAGGATTGCTAAACAAAACCAAAGCACACCGCAAAAAATCCGAGCTTATATTGAAAGCAATGGAGGGAACTGGGGAACTTATCGAGAGGAAATAAAAGCAAAAATCCTTAAACAAAAGCTTTATCAAGCTATTACACACGATAATCTTAGAATGGTTGATGAGCGAGCTTTGCTAGAATATTATAATACTCACAAGGGTGAGTTTTCAATCCCTCAAAGTGTTGAGGTGGTAAAATATTATACAAAAAATAGCAGTGATTTGGAGCAGTTAATCCGAAGTAAAGGCACAAAAGTCGCTAAGTCGCTCCAAAAAGAAAATGAAATTTTGCAGCTTGCAGAATTAAATCCCCAAATTATCCCTAATTTCGCACAAGGAGCTATTGGGAGTTTTACGCCTATTTATCCTATAGGAGAAGAATTTGTAACCTTTTTGATAAAAGCAAAAAATAATCCAGCTCTATTGCCTTTTGAACAGGTTAAAAATCTCGTTATTCAAAGAATGATGGCACAAAAAGAAGATTATGTGATTTATGAATATTTTGAAAAATTACGTTCTAATGCTAAAGTTAATATTATACGGCTTAATTAAAAGAGAGGCAAGAAATGAATAGTATTGTAAGATTAGTTATTATTTTTGGGAGCTTGGTTTTTGGGAGTGTGATTTTTTGGGGTTGCAATGAAAGCAATTTAAATATCAATGAAATCCTCAAGACTAAAAGGGAATGGGTGATAAAATCCTATGAAGTTGGCGGAAAAAAGCATATTATTACCCCTTCTTCCTATGAAAAATATTCAATGCGTTTTGATGGGGATAGAATTAATGGTTTTTTGGGCTGTAATAATTTTTTTGGGAATTTTGAGATAATTTCTAATACATTAGTGATTAATGGTGCGGGAATCACAAAAAGATTGTGTCCTCCAGAGGTTATGCAAAAAGAGCAGGATTTAATTCAAGGATTTTTAAATCAAAAAAATACTTTTATCTTAAATAAAGACGCCACGATTACTTTTTCAAACCCAATTTTTTCACTAATTTTGGAATAATTTAAAGTAAAATTTACTTAAAATATAATAGGCTTAAGAAAAATAATTTAGAGGTTATCAATGTGGCTTACTAAAAATTATCATCAAAAAATACAGCAAGAGTATAAAATCGAAAATAAACTCTTAGAGGTAAAAGGTGTCTCATATGAACTTGAAATCTACCAAAGTAAAGTTTTTGGACAGATTGCAAGGATTAATGAAACTTTATTATTGCAAAATTGGCTTAATGTGCAAAGTGAGTTTTTAGCACACATTACGACTTGCTCTCATAAAGAGCCTAAGCGAGTTTTGATTGCAGGGAGTTTCAATCTTGAAATTGCTTATGAATTTTTGAAACATACTTTTCTTAGTGTGGATTTTTTGCAATTTGATTTGAAAGTTTTAGAGAGTCTTATTAGCTTTTTCCCCCATTATCAAGAAGTATTCAAACACCCTAATTTTACGCATATTCCTCAAAGAGATGGGGATTTTTTCACACAAAATAAGGAGAGAAAATACACTTATGATTTGATTTTAGCACTTAACGGGAATGAAAAGGCTTTTGTGCCGCTTTTAAGTGAAAGTGGGATTTTAATAACCAAGATTCCCCATTTGCTACTTGATACACAAGGAGCAAAAGAGAAGTTGGAATCTTTGGGGAATTTTTTAGTGAAAATGCCCTTTTTTATTCCCTTAGCCATTGATTTGGACGAGAGTTATTGTTTGGCTTCTAAGAAATATCATCCCACCGCTGATATTATGCTTCAGCGAGCAGATATGTTAGAGGATTTAGAATATTATCACGCTAATTTGCATTTGAGTGCTTTTATTCTCCCTAAATCTGTTAAAATCGCTTTGTTTGGGGTTTCTAAGAATTGAAATTCCAATACGCTATTGCTTTAACTGGTGGCATAGGAAGTGGCAAAAGCACAGCTTCTTCGCTTTTGAAACTTTATGGTTATCAAATTATTGATGCTGATAGCATTGCTCATAAAGTTTTGGAGGACTCAAGCACGGAAGTTATTTGTCTCTTTGGTGAGGGGATTTTAGAGGAAGGTAAAATCAATCGCAAGGCTTTAGGAGCGATTGTGTTTGCAAATTCTCAAGCTAAAAAACAGCTTGAAGCTCTCCTTCACCCCAAAATTAAAGAGGAAATTTACAAACAAGCCCAAAAGCTTGAATCTCAAAAAATGCCTTATTTTATTGATATTCCTTTATTTTATGAGACTAAGAATTACCCTATTTCAGAGGTTTTGCTCCTTTATGTGCCTAAAGAAATTCAAATCCAAAGACTCATTAAACGCGAAGGTTTAATCAAAGAGGCTGCAAATCAGCGGATTTTGGCACAAATTCCTTTGGAGGATAAAAAGCAATGGGCAAGTTATGTGATTGATAATAGTGGGAGTTTAGAGGATTTGCAAAAAGCACTTGAGGAATATTTGAAAAATTATCTAACAAAACGGAAGTTTTAGCCTAAAATTAAGCTTTTTTCAAGTAGAATTTGAATCTTTCTTTGGGGTGTTAGCTCAGTTGGGAGAGCGCAACGCTGGCAGCGTTGAGGTCAGGGGTTCGAACCCCCTACACTCCACCATAAGCGTCCGTAGCTCAGCTGGATAGAGCAACAGGTTGCGGTCCTGTAGGTCGGGGATTCGAATTCCTCCGGGCGTACCATATAAACTCTAGCGGTAAGCGATTTCTCCGTGTAAGGTTTGGTCTAGTCCATTAATTTCTTCAGATTCCTCAACACGCAGAGGTGTAAAATAGCTAATGATTTTTAAAACCGCAAAACTTACTAATCCCGAAAGAGCAAAACAAGCAATAATGGAGACGATTTGAATCCCTAGCAAAGTAAAATCTCCGCTGAAAAATAACCCTTCTCCCGCAGCTTCTTTTGCTACGATTCCATTTACTTGACTTGTTGCAAAAAGTCCTGTGGCAATCCCGCCCCAAATCCCTCCTATGCCGTGCAATCCAAAAGCATCTAAAGTATCATCATAGTGGAATTTGGATTTCAAAGTGCTAATAGCAAAAAAGCAAATGGGTGAAGCAAAAAATCCTATGGCAATCGCCGCAAAAGGAGGGACAAATCCTGCTGCTGGTGTGATAGCCACTAATCCTGCTACAATCCCTGTAATACTCCCTAATAGTGTCGGTTTTCCGTATTTTGTCCATTCAATAATTAGCCACGAGAGCATTGCCCCAACCACACTCAAATTCGTTGTCAAAAAGGCATTAATTGCAACAGAATTGACACTTAAAGCACTGCCGGTGTTAAATCCTAGCCACCCCATCCACAAAAGAATTGCCCCAATAAAAGATAAAGGCAAACTATGAGGCAATAATCCTTTCGTATAATTTCTTTTACCTAGCATAATACAACCCACAAGTCCAGCAACCCCAGCGGCAATATGCACAACTCCACCTCCAGCAAAATCAAGACTTCCGATTTTCATCAACCAGCCTCCACCCCAAACCCAATGGGCTAAAACATCATAAACAAAAGTACTCCAACAAAAAATAAAAATCAACAAAACCCCAAAACGCATTCTCTCTGCAAAAGAACCTGTAATAATTGCTGCCCCGATAACTGCAAACATCATTTGAAAAAACATAAAGAGATTTTCAGGAATTGTGCCGATATTAGAGTCTTGTAAGTTAGTCAAAAAGATATGATTTAAATCCCCAATCAATAGTGCTATATCATCACCAAAGGCTAAGGTATAGCCCAAAACTACCCATTGCAAGGCAATCAGACTATAAAGTATAATACCGCTTAGAGTCGTGTTTAATACATTTTTGCGATTTACCATTCCTCCATAAAACATTCCTAAAGCAGGTGTCATAAGGAGGACTAAGGCTGATGAAGCAATCACAAAAAGAATATCAACATTAGAAGTTTCTGCTCCAAAAACCAAACTGCTTAATCCCAAAAAAAGCCCAAGTCTTTTCATTTCTTCCCCTTTAGCTTTTATGGTCTTAAATAGCCTCTGAACCTTCTTGTCCAGTGCGAATCCTAATAACATTAGAAACAGGCAAAATAATAATTTTCCCATCACCGGCATTACCGGTATTAAGAATATTTTTGGCAACTTCAATAATATTTTCTATTTTTGATTCTTGAGTTAGGATTTCAATACGAATCTTGGGTAAAAGATTGATAGTCGTCTCATTCCCTCGATAAATCTCTGTATTACCCTTTTGATTTCCTGCCCCCATTACATTACTGACCGTCATTCCTTTAATACCTTGTTGGACTAAAGCATCTTTAAGTATATCAAGTTTCTCTGCCCTTGTAATAATCTCAACCTTGCAGATTTTTTCCATAGTTCTCCCTAAATTAAGAATTTTGGAATTATATAAATAATAACTTAAATAAAAAATTAATAAATAAAATTAAGAATAAATTAATATTTAACAATCTTAAGTGATTTTTATTAGATTATTTCAGGAAAATCCCCTTGCAATAACAAAAAAAGGGGGCGTCATTGCAAGAGTTCGTAGCACTCGCGGCAATCTCAATTGTTAGAGATTGTTTTGCTCTCGCCTTGCATAACCTTTTGTCATTATAAGAGGCTAAACACATAGGTTTTAAAAAGAAAAATGAGGAGTATCTCTAAGCCAAATAAACCAAGGATTCCCAAAAATAAAAGTGGCTCTTTTAAAATGGTAAAGAATTTGGGCAATCCAAAATAATAAAGCGTAATAAAAAACAAAACAAAACCGCTAATACTTCCGGCTAATGCCAATCCTACCGCTTGAAAAAAGGGCATTAAAATTACAGAAAAAAGAATGCCAATCCCAAGTGAGAAAGCTGAGATTTTTGCAGCTAGTGTTTGTTTGTTTTGAGAATAAAGCCACAAAGAAAAAATACGTGCTAACCCAAAGGGGAGCAAACCTATCATATAAGCACTAAAAACTTGACTCACCGCAAGGGTATCCTCGCGATGAAATTCCCCTCTCTCAAAAAGTAACCAAATAATTTCTTTTTGAAACAAAATCCCTCCAATCACACAAGCTCCCAATAAAAAAAACAAAAACCAAAAGGAACGTTTTAATTCCGCTAAAGCTGCATTTTCTTTGTTTTCTTTAAGGTATTTTGCCACCAAAGGAAAAAGGGCACTTGAAGTTGCAATCGCAAAAATTGCTAAGGGGAGCTGAAAAATACGATTAGCATAATACAAATAAGAGATTGCACCACTAGCTAAAAAAGAAGCTAAAAGTGTGTCAATAAAAGAGGCAATTTGAGCGGTGGAACTCCCTAGCATTGCAGGAAAAAATTGCTTCAAAAAAGCCATAAAGGAATCATTAACCGCCTTTTTTTTTCTTTTTAGCTCATAAAAACCCGCTACAAAAAGCCTAAAAAAATTTAAACGATACAAAGGATAATAATGTAATAAAATTTGTGCAATCCCTCCTGCTAATACACCATAACTCAAAATCAAAACACCCTCATAGGATTCTTTGTCTTTTGCGTAAAGCAGGGCAATAATCATTGCTAAATTTAAAAGGGCAGGAGAGTATGCCCACGCACTAAAATTCCTCCTGTATTGCAAAATCGCACCCAAAAATGTTACCCCAAACACTAAGGGCAAATACCAAAAATTAATTGCAACTAGGGGTGCTGCAAGCTGCAAGGTTTCCTCATTAAATCCAAAAGCTAGAATTTTTGTTACCCAAGGTGCAAAAATCATTACAAATAAAGCCAACAAGCAAAGTATCATAAAAAAAATCAAAAAAGTTTTAAGAGCAAAACCGCCCCTGTAACGGGAGTGAAAAAAACTAGGCAGAAAGCTTTGATTGAAAGCTCCTTCTCCAAAAATACGGCGAAAGAGATTAGGAAATTTAAAAGCCACAAAGAAAATATCGCTATAAATCCCCGCACCCAAAGTTGTTGCCATTAATAAATCACGAAAAAAGCCTAAAATTCTTGAAGTAAGGATTCCGCTACTATTAGTTAAAAATGCCTTAAAAAACATAAAATTTCAAATTCTCCTCATTCTTAGGGATAAAATTTTTGAATAAACAAAATGTTTTGCTAAAATATCAATAATATTTTTGCATAAAAAGGTTTTAGAATATGTTAAATTTAAATAAGGGTGGAAAATTTCAATCTCACGTCAATGAATGCGAGGACATTAAGCAAGCAATCCAAAGTATTCAAGCACAGAGTCGCAAGAGTTCTGTTGAGTTGGATTTTGAATTAGAATCTGTGAGTACTTACAGAAAAAGTCTCTACGATAAAGATTATCAAAAAGTCTCTCCCGCTGAAATTGATATTTTTTTAACCAACAAAAATAACCTTTTAGAACCCACTTTATTAATTAAACAAAGATATTCTATCGCACTTAAACCTAAAGCCCCCCAAACAGATTTGGAAGATTGTCCTTTTATTGTTAAAACCGATAAAGAAAACTTCAAAGCTTTCGTAGTCTTACTGAAAGGCTTTACGCTAAGGGATACGATTAAATTTGAGAAATTTTATCAAGAAATCCGCAAACAAAAAGCTCTTCAAAAAATTATTTTTGTTAAAGAAGACAAAGAAAAAGAGGATTTGTGGAATTTTCTCAAAACTTTGCGGTTTCCTTTAGTTAAAGAGGAGGAATTTTGCTTTTTAAGGTCCGTTAGTTTTGTTCCCACAAAAGAATCTAATCTTGAATTTAAAAGGGCAATCACAGGCGATTTTGAAACCATTGAACCCAATGAGTTGATTTGTGAATTTCATAAGCCAATGCTTGGAAAACCCGGTAGAAATGTAAAAGGGGAATATGTTATCCCTGAAGCTCCTGCAACGCTTCACGATGGTTGCTCTTTGAAATTCGATGAGGAAAGTATCAATGTGCAAGAATTTCCTGATAGGATTGAATACCGAGCTAATGTGGGCGGGATTTTAAAATATGAAGATGAGTATTTGTTTATTCAAACCACTTTGGAAACAAAGACGATTGATATTAGAACAACAGGTTCTTTGATTGGTGGGCTTGATAGCGGGACAACGGTAAATGTTACAGAATCAGATACCTTAAGAGAAGCCATAGGGCAAGGAATGAAAGTGCAAGCCTCCAAAGTCAATGTGGAAGGGAATGTGGGTCCAATGGCAGAAATTACCGCTAATGATGTTACTATTGGAGGAATGACACACCAAGAATCTAAAATTTTTGCCAAAAATGTTAATGTGAAATCCCACAAAGGCTTTATAGAAGGCGATATTATTAAAATTGATTCTTTAGAAACTGGGATTGTTAAAGGAAATAGGGTTGAGGTAAAAGAAGTTTATGGAGGAAAGATTTTTGCTAATGAAATTGTGATTGAAAATCTCCATTCTAATGCCTTTTTGTATGCAACAAGAAAGATTGAAATTAACAGAATGATAAAAGGCGAAAATAAGTTTTTCATCGGCTCAAACTTTAGCCCCGAAAATCGTGAAAAATTCACCGAATTGCTCAAACAAAAAAATACTTCAGTAAAATCTGCAATCCATATGACAAAACAGCTTAAAGTCGAAAGCCTTGAGCTTAAAAAATTCCAAAAAGCTGCCGAAGAGATACGAAATACATTGATTGAATACAAACAAGCAGGCAAAGCACCACCCACCTTTTTATTAAAGAAATTTGAAGAATATCGCGATTTTATGAAAAATCTTAAAGAAAAAAGAGAAAAAATTAATCAATTAAGCGAAGATTTTAAACAAGCAAGGGACGCTTTGGCAGATTTTGATAGTAAAACAAAAGAGGGTGAAATTATCGTTCATAGCGGTTGGGTTGGCTATAATGAAGTGCATTATCATTTTTATACACCTGAAAATGATATGGTTTTAATCCCCAAAGTTGGAGAGCCACCCAAAGTTATTTTTAAAAATGGAAAAGTCTCCTTAGTGCTAGGAGAGGAGCAATGATTATCGGTTTAGAGGGTGAAATTGCACTCAAAGAGCCTACGCGTTTAGCCTTAAAATGTGGAGGGGTTATTTATGAAGTCTTTGTATCTTTGCAAACAAGTAACCAAATTTCACAAAAAGTTGGCGAAAAAATCACTCTTTTAATTACGCATATTATCCGCGAAGATGCTTGGAATTTATTTGGATTTTTAAAATCTGATGAAAAAACACTTTTTGATACGCTTATTAAAATTAATGGTGTGGGTCCTAAAGTAGCGATGGCGATTCTTTCAACCTATTCCCCGCAATCTTTTGCCCAAATGGTAGGCAGTAATGATATTAAAGCAATGCAAAGAGTGCCGGGTATTGGTCCTAAAAGTGCGGGTAGGATTTTGGTTGAACTCTCTGGCTGGTCTTTAGAACTCTCAAAAACTGCGGCAATTCCTAAAGAGGATTCCTCTTTACACCAAGTGGTTTTGGCTTTAGAATCTTTAGGCTACAAAAATGAGGCAATCCAAAAAGCTATTTTGGGCTTAGAACCTAATGAAGTTGGGCAAATGGTTAAAGCGGCATTAAAAAAACTACAAAATCTTTAAATTTGGGATTTTAGAATGAAAAAAAAAATTCATCTTATTTCGCTAGGCTGCACAAAAAATCTTGTTGATAGCGAGGTAATGTTAGGGAAATTAAATCAATATGAAAATACACAAGATTTAAGTGAAGCGGATATTGTGATTGTTAATACTTGTGGATTTATACAAGCAGCCAAACAAGAGAGCATACAAACATTGCTTTATGCTTTGGAAAATCGCAAAAAGAGTGCGATTTTGATAGCAAGTGGGTGCTTAAGTGAGCGGTATGCCAAGGAGCTAAGAGAGGAAATCCCCGAGATTGATATTATCACGGGTGTGGGGGATTATGATAAGATTGATGAACTTATCAAAAAGCACAAAAAAGGAGAAAAGCTCACACGAAATCAAAGTGGTGTTTTTTTAGCTAATGAGCATCACAAAAGGGTAATTAGTGGCTCAAAACTTCACGCTTACATTAAACTTGCTGAAGGTTGCAATCAAAAATGCAGTTTTTGTGCTATTCCAAGTTTTAAGGGGAAATTGCATTCTCGCACTTTGCAATCTACGCTTAATGAAGTTAAAAATCTCGTCAAACAAGGTTTTAGGGATTTTAGTTTTATTGCCCAAGATACAAGCTCTTATATGCGGGATTTAGGCGTTAAAGATGGCTTAGTGGAACTCATTAAAGGCATTGACAAGCTTGCTAGTGAGGGTTTAGCGATAAAATCTGCAAGGATTCTTTATCTTTATCCTGCAACTACTTCCCTTAGGCTCATTAAAGCCATAGAGGAATCGCCTATTTTTCATAATTATTTTGATATGCCCTTGCAGCATATTTCACCTAAAGTTTTAAAGATTATGGGGAGAAGCGGTGATTTTATGAAGCTTTTAGAATCTATGCAAAAATGCCCTAATGCATTTATCCGCACGAGTTTTATTATCGGACACCCTGGTGAGAGCGAGGAGGATTTCAAGGCTTTGTGCAATTTTATTCAAAAATACCCTTTTAATAGGATTAATTTTTTTGCTTTTTCAAGTGAGGAAGGCACAAAGAGTGCGGCAATGGAGCAAATCCCTAAAGCTGTGATTCAAAAAAGATTAAAGATTATTAGCCAAATTTTTCAAGAACAATACCAAAAAAGCTTGTTTAATCTTAAAGGGCAAGAAATCACCGCTATATTAGAGGGAGTCTCAAGCGAACACGAATTTTTTTGGAGTGGGCGAGATATGCGGTTTGCTCCTGAAATTGATGGGGAGATTTTAATTAATGACAAAATGATTCAAGAGGATTTAAAGGCAGGATTTTATCGTGTCAAAATCACAGAGATTGCTGGGGAAGAAGCAATAGGTTGCGTGGTTTCTCAATGTTAGAGTTAGATTTTCTCCCTTTAATGCAAAAGAAAAAAAATCTTTTAGCATTCTCTGGCGGCATAGATTCTAGTGCTTTGTATTTTTTGCTGCAAGATTTTGGGGTAGCTTTTGATATTGCCTTAGTGGATTATGGGATTCGCAAACAATCCAAACTTGAAGCAAATTATGCTAAAACGCTTTGTTTTAGGGATAAAAGGCAGTGTTTTATCAAAGAAGCAAGCCTTAATTTTTCTAATTTTCAAAATAATGCAAGAGCAGTGCGTTATGGATTTTTTGAAGAATTAATTAGGCAATATGGCTATGAAAATTTGCTTTTAGCCCACCAATTTGATGATAAACTTGAGTGGTTTTTAATGCAATTTTGCAAAGGAACTTCATTGGAGCTTATGGCTCTTTCTCCTAAATCTCCAAGAATAATCCAAACCCCAAAAAAAATCCAAAGCTATCAGATTTTACGCCCAATGCATAAAATTAAACGCGAGGAGATTTTGGATTTTTTGCATAACAAAGGAATCTTTTATTTTGAGGATTTTAGCAATCAAAATTTCAAATACACACGCAATTTATTTCGCAATTCTTTGAATAAGATTTGGCTTAAGCAATATTATCAAGGGATTGCTTTTAGTTTGCAACTTTTAGAAGAGCGAGTAATTGAAGTCCAAGATTATGGGGGTTTTTATGTCTTTTCACAAGAAAATGCCCTATTGAAAATTGATAAAGCGTGTAAAAAGTTAGGGTTAATTCTCTCTAAAAAGCAAAAGCTAGAATGCCAAAAATATTTGCTAAAGCCCAAATTTTCGATTGTCTTTGGAGGAAGGGTAGCGGTGGAGAAGCAAGAAGATTTACTCTATGTTGCCCCCTTTATTAAAAAGATTTTAAGTAAAAAAGCGAAAGAATTTTATCGTCAAGCAAAAATCCCTCCCAAAATTAGGTGTTTTTTGGAGGATAGAGAGATTACTCGTTTTTCTTTTTTTAATAGCGTGTGATTTATCTCATTTGAGCTTTTTTGCGTATTTATTAACTTTGTGCTTCTTCAAAATGTTGGGTTAATGCCACAGCAATAGCCGCCACCAAATCGCTTTCATCGTGAGTGGGTTCAGGCATTAGGCTTTGGGTTTTATGTTCCAAATAAGAAGTATCAAAGCTTCCGCGTTTAAAATCTCTATCTTGACAAATGTTAATTAAAAAAGGAATTGTGGTTTTAACTCCGCGGATTTTAAATTCATTTAAAGCCCGATGAAGTTTTTTGACAGCGAGTTCATAGCTTGTTGCTCGCACGATAAGTTTTGCAATCATTGAATCATAAAAAGGTGGAATATTAAAATCCTTATACACATAGGTATCCACCCTCACAAAAGGACCTAAAGCGGGGTAATAAGAAGTGATTTTACCGGGATTTGGCACAAAATCATTATGGACATCTTCAGCATTAATCCTTGCTTCAATCGCAAAACCTTGTGCGTGAATATCGCTTTGTTGTAAGTCCAAAATCTCACCATTAGCGATTCTGATCTGTCGTCCAATCAAATCAATACCTGTAATTTCCTCTGTTACGCCGTGTTCGACTTGGATTCTTGTATTCATCTCCATAAAATAAAATTCATTATTATCATCAACGAGAAATTCAATCGTTCCTGCGTTTGTATAATTTGCCGCTTTTGCAGCAGCAGTAGCAACAACTCCCATTTTTCTTCTTAAATCTTTACTCATAATAGGTGAGGGAGCAATCTCGATAAGCTTTTGGTGTCGTCTTTGTATCGAGCAATCTCTCTCTAAAAGGTGAATAACATTACCATAATTATCTGCAAGGATTTGGAATTCAATGTGGCGTGGGTTTTGGATATATTTTTCCATAAAAACATCATCATTTTTGAAAAAAGTCAAAGCCTCTCTTTTACACGCATCAAAAGCAGATTCTAGCTCATTTTCTTGCCACACAACGCGGATTCCGCGTCCTCCCCCACCGCTACTTGCTTTTAAAATCACAGGATAGCCGATTTTAGAAGCTATTTTTTGAATTTCATAAATACTTAGGGCATTAAGCGGCTCTGTCCCGGGGACAATGGGGATTCCATTAGCCATCATTAAATTTCTTGCTTCATTTTTATCGCCCATTTTTTTAATCACTTCACTATCAGGTCCAATCCACACTAATCCCGCTTCTTTAACTTTTTTTGCAAAGATTGCATTTTCGCTTAAGAAACCATATCCGGGGTGGATTGCCTCTGCCTCTGTTTCTTTAGCGGCTTGAATAATTAAATCGGGGTCAAGATAGCCTTTTAGAGGGTCTTCGCCAATGTTATAGGTAAGAGTAGCCATTTTCACATGTAAGCTTTCCCTATCGGCGTGAGAGAAAATCGCTACAGATTCAATCCCTAAATCATTACAAGCTCGGATAATTCTTACTGCAATTTCACCACGATTAGCAATCAAGATTCTTTTAAACATAAAAACCCCCAAAAATTTAATCTTTTATTGTAGTCTTTTTTGGTTGATTGTTAGATTAATTCACTTTTTTGTTTAAAAATCCACTTTGAATTATGTTAAAATTATCCCAAAATTACACATTTATTTTCTCAAAGGATTTTGTATGGATATTTTATATGCGTTAATTTTAGGTATTGTAGAGGGGCTTACAGAGTTTTTGCCCGTCTCTTCTACGGGGCATTTGATTTTGACTTCCTATTTGCTTGGTCTCACACAAGATGATTCCCATAAAGCCTTTGAGATTATTATTCAGCTAGGTTCAATCTTGGCTGTGCTTTTTGTGTATTGGGAAAAGCTTTTTTATCAAAGTTGGGCTTTGCTTACAAAATTAGCCATAGGATTTTTACCTGCGGGGATTTTGGGATTTTTATTTTATTCAATTATTAAAACTTTATTTTCGCCTGTGGTTGTTTCTGTTTCGCTTATTATTGGCGGGATTGTTTTTATTGTGATTGAGTATTTTTATAAAGAAAAAAAACATCATCTCCAAGATATAAGTGAGATTTCTTATTTTCAAGCTTTATGTATTGGATTTTTTCAAGCCTTAGCGATGATACCCGGAACTTCTCGGAGTGGAGCAACGATTATTGGCGGGCTACTTTTGGGTTGTAGTCGCAAAGTTGCCACGGAATTTTCGTTTTTGTTAGCCTTGCCTACAATGGTTGTGGCTAGTATCTATGCTTTATATAAAAACTATGAAGAATTTAGGGTTGATGATATGCTTGTTTTGGGTGTTGGCTTTGGAGTGGCTTTTTTGAGTGCTTTGGTGGCAATTAGGGTATTTTTGGGTTTTGTTTCGCGTTTTAATTTTATCCCTTTTGGGATTTATCGCATTTTGTTGGGGATTGTGTTTTTATATTATTATGATAGTCTGATAGTTTAATTTGTTGTCAATCTTATTGCTTTGATTATTTAGGGTTAGAAGAGAGAAAACTCTCATCGCATAGGAGTTTAAGCTCTTCTTTGGTAAATCCTGCTTTAAGCCTTGCTTCTTGATTAAAAGATTTGTTGGCTTTGGGGAAAGAAAAATGGTGTTTTTTAAGAATTTCAATATAAGTCTTTGCTCTTTGATTAGTTGGGATTTTAGCTTCCTTGCAGCAATAATCAAACCATAAATTTCCTTTAGCAACGTGGGTAATTTCTTCATCTAAAATAAGCGATAGCGTCTCTAAAACCTCTGTTTTAATTGGGTGTTTAGATTTTTGCACTTTAGCATATAAAAAAGGATTAACATCAAGCCCGATGGCTTCCATACCCTTTGGGATAAGAGCGATTCTCTCTAGCAAAATATCACTCTTTTGCAAACTTTTAAAAAGTGTATTATGCACACCAAAATCCCCATAAGAAAATCCTAAAGATTTTAAGTGTTTTTGGGTGAGCAAGAAATGATGCACCTCCTCTTTAGCAACTTCAATCCAATCTTTGTAATAGTGATGAGGGAGGTTGCGGAATCGGTAGGCACAATCTAGGGCTAAATCAATCGCAGAAAATTCAATATGGGCGATACAATGCAGTAAATGGGCAAAACTCAAATCATTTTTTAAGGTTTTACCTTGCGGGACCCTGTTTGGGGGGACGATTTGACAAAAGTTAGCAAAAGTGGGATTTATGAGTGGTTTTATATCACTTTGATGAGAAAAATCAAGTTTAGAAAAATTTTTAAAAATCTCTTGGGTAAGCTGACATTTTTCTTGACTTGTTTTGGCACTTAAAGCTTGATAAAGGAGGCTAAAGAATTCGATAATCATTCCTTTTTGTCTAATTATAGCATAAAAGTAAAATTTAAAGTTGATTTTTAAAAATTATCCTATAATACCGCAAAAATTTAGAGGAGAAGGCAATGGGTGAATTTTATCCCTATATACTCATTATTCATTTGTTTTGTGCGATATTTTTTATCGGCTATTTGTTTGTTGATGTGTTGATTTTGGGTTCTGTTAAAAAGAAAAATCCTGATTTTAATGATAAGTTTTTTGATTCGCAAGGTGTAAGAATTATGCCTTTTATTGTTTTGCTTTTATTTTTGAGTGGTGGGGCTTTGGCTTCTTTTCATTTTCAAAGTCTAAATTTGCTTTTTGTCCTCAAAATGACTCTAGCTTTTGTGATTTTAGCTTTAGTAATTTTTTCTTTGTTTTTTCATTTTGTGCTTAAAAAGCCAAATCCTTTGGGAACGCTTATTCACCCTTTGGTTTTTACCCTTTGTGTTTGTATTGTGATTTTAGCAAAATTGATGAATTATCTTTTCGTTGCTTTTTAAGGTGCGAGTAGTTTTTAAGGAGTAAATATGGATAAAAAACTCATTTTAGCTTCAAGAGATGATGGACTTGGAGAGAGATTAAGAGCTATGCTCAATGCTTTGTATATTTGTAAGCATTTGGATTTTGAATTTGGCTTTGTTTGGCAACCTTTAGAGGCTAGCACTGATGAAATTTCAAATAATAAACTCGCACCCATTATTGTGCCAAAACAAGAAGAAATTTTTTCTAAGGAATTTATAAAAAAGTATTCTTATAATGGAATTTTTAAAGATGCTGTTGATGAATTTGGCAAATTTAAAAGAAAAAATTTGCAAAATCTTATTACAATTCCTGCTTCAAATCCACCTTATCGCGTAACCCAAAAGCGTTTGGATACGATTTTTAAGGATATTGACGAAAAAGAATACAAAATGAGCTTAATAAAAATTTGGCAGGAGCTTGATTTTAGCGATAAAGTTAAACAAATCTTATCAAAAGCTAAACAAAAAACATTAGAGTGGGGGGGGATTTTCTGTTTTACATATTAGAGCGGGAGATGCGATTTTTTCTAAAGCTTGTCAAAAACAAATTATAAGGGTAAATATTTACAAAAGGGCTCTTACCTTTCCTCTTGCCATAGAACTTATTTTTGATGAATTAAGCAAAAACAGACACATTATTGTTTTTAGCGATGATTTATCCTTGCTTGAATGTTTCAAAACAGAGCTTCCAGCTTTACTTGATTTAACTTCAGGGCAAAAAAGTAAATTGCTATTTTCAAATGATTTGTATGATGAAAAACAAGATTATGCCTATAAAGCCCTATATGAAAATGCTATAATGTCGTGGGCGGACAGAATTTATTATACTAAGCTTTCGGGTTATGCTAATTTGGCAGTTTTAACAGGAAAATACAAGCAAGATATAGATGTTTATGATTATTTTACTAAAGAGCAGCAGTATAATATCATCAAAAAATATATTCCTTTACCTCATATTCATAATTTTCAAAAATCTTTTGCTTGTTTCCAAGCTTTTCGACTTTCTAAAGAGCTTAAAATGCCACTTGAGAGTTCTAAATTTTGGCTCAAAGAAGCATTGAAATATAATGAAAACAACGATGCTTTTCATATTTTGTTGATAGAAGTTTTGTTTTTAGAAAATAAGATTGAGGAAGTTGAAATTTATCTTAAAAATCTTTTTGAATCTCGCAAAGAGAGTTTTATACAAACTCTATTTTACGATGGTTGTAAGTGCTATGACTACGATTTTATTTTTAAAGCTTTTTTGCAAAATGCTGAGCATAAATTTAAAAATATTTGTTATGTTGCGTCCCAAATCGCTTTAAATTTAGGCTTTGAGGAATATTTAAAGGATTTGAAATACAAAAGTGATTTTGAAGTGGTGAATGTGAGAAATCAGCTTGGTGCTGAATTTATAATGAAAAATCATCTTAGTTATCAGCTCGGTGAAGCAATGGTTAAAAATTCCTATTCTTTGAAAGGGATTTTAAAAAATCCTTTAGATATGTTTAAAATTTATTTTTGCTTTAAGAAACAAAATTTCAAACATTCTTTGCCTTTGTGTGAATATAAAGACTACGCAAGAGCTGTGAAATTTGTTGAAAATCACATTTTCTATAAACTTGGTTTAGCTTTGATTAAAGCACAAAAAACTTGGTATAAAGGAGGATATTTTTATTTTCTATGGGAGTTAAGGAAAATTTATAGAGAATATAAACAAGAGAGGAGGAAATTCAAAAAAGAGCTTTAACTCTCTTTTGAATAATAAAATTTTCAAATGTAGCTAGTGAAATACTCTAAGCGTTGAAATCAAAACTCCCCTCATCTTTTTTGTTTTGAGCTTTATTGAGTGTTTCCTCAAGTCGTTTTCTCATTTGTTTTAAAATCTCATCTAAGAGATTTTTACTGTCTTCAAGCATAGAGAGATTTTGCTCTTTGTTTGGAGTTTGATTGCGTTTGAGTAATTTCTCAAGCGTATTAGTGAAGTTATCCATAATGGCATTTTGGTGATTTTCGTTTTGTGGGCTTGGTAGGATATTTGCCATTTGCATTACGCTTTCTATCATTTCTTTTGGATTGAGATTGCCTACTTTAGAATTAGATAAAAAGTCTTGTATCATTGGCTCAATCTCTTTCATTGCTTGTTTAATCTCCTCTAAATCCTCTTGAGTGAGCTGTGAGCCTTCATAAGTAAAGCTAAAGCCATATTCTCTTCTTAAGCTTAGACTTTGCCCCTCTTCATTTTTGTTATAACTCATACTTTGGTCATCAAACATAGAAAAAGAAAGGTGTTTGCCACTTTTTGTTGTGTAATCCATAGCAAAATTTTGGTTGTTGCTTGCATCAATTTGCATTTTAGCCCCCTTAAAATATTTTCGTAATTATATCGACTTTTTTGAAATTTATTGAAGTTATTATTGTAAAAGAGAGAAATTTTAGAATCATTTAAAAATTTGCTCGTAAAATGGCGTTGATTTAGGATTTTTGGGATTTTCATTGCAGCAACCACAACCGCAACCTTTGTTCTTTTTGGGGATAAGTTTGTAGATAAAATACACAGCAGCAATCACAAAAACAAGTGTTAAGAAAACTATTTCTTGCATAAAATCTCCTCTTTAATATGGATAAAGATTTTTGTTAATTTTACTATAAAAGCAATTTAATAAAAGGAGTCCCAATAAACCAAAGCCTATTGGGAAATGAAACTTTAACCAAACCAAGTAACTTAAAAAGAATAAACCGCTTCAATTTTGAATTGATTGCGTCTTTCTGAATTTGTATCTGGCAAGACATAATTTCCGCTTCGTTTAGTTTTTAAGAACGCATAATAAACCAAAATTTCAGTATTATCGCTCAAACTATAAAGGATATTAGGAGTAATTTCATAAAAATCAATATTGACTTTATCTCCCATTGTCGTTACTTTATTTCTCCCTTGAACATAGTCAATCCCAAATGTCAAAGTATCAAGTAAGCCATAGGTCGCTGAAGCATAAAAAACATTCAAATCTTTTTTTGTGCCTTTTTCTATTGCCCCATTAATAGCTGAAAAATTAACCTGTGTAGCCTCATTATTATCAAACCAAACAGCACCCACTTTTTGAAGCATTCCCTCATTATCAAGCCCAACTGCAAAATTATCGCGAGTATTAGTAATATACCCAAGATTAATCGTCGCAGGGACATCAAGACTTTCAAAATCCAATCCCACATCAATACTTAAAAAGTCATTATATTTTTTATAAAGATTATTAGCTGATGGAATCCCATTAAATGCACCGATTGCATTCATAACATCATTCATACCCTCGCTATCAATCTTAGTGTAGGCATATTGTAAAGAGGCTAAAAAGATTGAATGACTATAACCAAACCAACCAAAAAAGCTATATTCCATAATATCATCAATATGGAATCCCCATAAATCCGCATTAAAATTTCCTAATGAAGTTTCGTGATTGAAAGTTGCCCCCAAAGTGTAGAAAGGCTTATCAATTGCCATTTTTGGTAAATCATCATCTAAATCATCTAATGCCCAAGAGTCAAAATAACCCGCACTTAAGATAAGAAAAGGAATATCTGCATTACTGATAAAAATCCCTGTTCCTCTATCCTCCTCATTATCATTATAAGGGGTATTAAGCCGCATTTTACCTGCGTTTATGATGGTATTAGTCAAATCAGGCGTGATTGTCGCATAAAAGGTGCTTACACCCAATGTCCCACTATCAGCTCCTGCACCTAAGCCATCACCTAAAAATCCACTTTGGTGTTCTGTGGTATCATCATATTCCCCCTTGCCGTGATTGACATTATTTTCATTATCATAATAAAGTCCAAAGTTTAGGGCGATATTATTAAGTGTTGGTGTTTTAAACTCTGCTTCAGCGTGCCAAGTATGAATCACATCGCCACTTTTTTCACCTTGTTTATTAAATTCCCGATTTCTAAAGCGGTTATCCTCATATTCATACCGCAAATAACCCTCAACCTCAACATCTTTGATAGCTTCTTCTAGGGTTTTAGCGTTAGAGGCTGCTAATAAAACAAAAGCTACTAAACTCAATTTCCTCATTTCTATAATCTCCTTTGTGAAAGATAGGGCGAATAATAAGACAATAACACTTAAAATATTATTAATAATCATTCTTATTATATACATAATTTTTAAAATTTTTAACTAAAAATATTTTTTATTTTTTGGTTTTAAATATTAATTATTAGCCTTTTAGATATATTTTGAATAAAATATTACTAATTTTAGAATAATAATACTTAATGATTTATTAGTAGTCATTATAATAAGGGATTTAGGTTTGTATTTTTTAAGATATTTTAGATAAAATTATGCAAAATTTTTCAGGAGTAGAGAGAATGAAAAAATATTTGAGGAAAATTTCTGACCCTAAAATTATCGGCTTTTTAGGTATTGGTGGATTGAGTCTTGTAGGCACACTTTTGGTTGGAGGTTGCTCTAGTGAGGATTCCTCAAAAGATTCAGCGAGTATCCAAGATGCTGCCCAAAGAGGTGCTACCGTAACGATTGAAGAACAAGCTGATGGGAGTTATAAAATCCTTGAAGAATACCCAAGTCCCACTACACGCGTAATTTTAAGAAATGCTGATGGGAGTGAGAGGATTTTAAGTCAAGAAGAAGTTGATAAAATCATCGCTGAAGAGGCGAAAAGAGTCGATGAGGGGACATCGCAGCTCACTAATCCCACAGGTGGAGGATTGTCTTTAGGTGAGACGATTTTAGCAAGTGCAGCAGGAGCGATTTTGGGAAGCTGGATAGGCAGTAAATTATTCAACAATCAAAATTATCAAGCTCAACAACGCACCACTTACAAATCCCCTCAAGCCTATGAACGTTCTCAAAATTCCTTCAATAAGCAAGGGGCAGCAAATACAGGACGTTCTACTACCGGACGCAGCGGATTTTATTCACCGGGCAATACAGGCACAAGTAGCACAGGAACAAATAACAATCGTAATACTTCATCTTTTGGAGGCTAAAATGCAAGTCTTAAAAGTTAATCCCTTACAATCAAAAGATTTAGAAAATCTAGGATTAAGTTGGCATACGGATTTAGATAATACACCCTATGTGAGTGATGAGGTTGTAGAGATTTCAGAATCAGAAGCACAAGCTTATTATGATGCGGCTAATGAATTGTATGATATGTTTGTGGAGGCTGGGCAATATGTGATTGATAATAATTTGTATTTTGATTTAGGGATTCCTTTTAATCTTGTTGAGGCGATTGAAAAAAGTTGGGAAGAAGAGGTGCATTGGCATTTGTATGGGCGTTTTGATTTAGCAGGTGGGCTTGATGGTGTGCCTATTAAACTTTTAGAATTTAATGCCGATACCCCTACAATGCTTTATGAGAGTGCGATTATTCAATGGGCTTTGCTGAAAGCGAATGGGTTTGATGAAGCATTGCAATTTAACAATCTGTATGAGGCTCTTAAAGATAACTTTAAACGCGTGATTACGCTTGGTGAGGACATAAGCCGATTTGATGAATTTTATGAGGGTTGGGGGATTTTGTTTTCAAGCATTCAAGGGAGTGATGAGGAGGAGAAAACAACCAAACTTTTAGAAACCATAGCCAAAGAAGCGGGATTTCGGACAAAATTTTGCTATGCACACGAAGCGGTATTAAATGCAGAGGAAGGGCTTAGCTTTGAGGGGGAGAATTATGAGTTTTGGTTTAAGCTAATTCCGTGGGAGAGCATTGCCATTGATGAGCCAGAATTAGCGAGTCTTATAACAGCAATGATTAATAACAAAAACACGATTTTTTTAAATCCTGCTTACACACTTTTATTCCAAAGTAAAAGGATTCTTAAAATCCTTTGGGATTTATACCCTAATCACCCTTTATTGCTCGAGAGTGCTTATAAGCCATTATTAAATAAAAAACAAGTAAAAAAACATTGTTTTGGGCGAGAGGGAGAGAGTGTCAGCATTCTTGATGCTAAGGGGAATCCTCTTGTCAAAAAAGAGGGGGCTTATAGCAATTTTCCTGAAGTTTATCAAGAATTTGCGAGTTTAAATGCCTATAAAGATAATTTTTACCAAGCCAATATCTTTTATGCTTATGAGGCTTGTGCTTTAGGATTTCGTAAAGGTGGGGAGATTTTAGATAATATGTCAAAATTTGTCTCCCATAAAATCCGATGATATTCAATCAAGCTTAAAATAAAAAGGAAAATAATGGAATCACTTGATAATTTAAATAGTATTAATGATTTTAATGAAGCCAAACAGGTTATTGCAGGGGGAGTTAATTCTCCTGTGAGAGCTTTTAAGAGCGTTGGAGGCACACCTCCTTTCATCCGTGAGGGAAAAGGGGCATATTTGATTGATGAAGATGGCAATCGCTATATTGATTTTGTGCAAAGTTGGGGACCTCTGATTTTTGGGCATTGTGATAAAGAAATAGAGGCAGCTATTATTGAAACAGCTCAAAAAGGCTTATCGTTTGGTGCTCCTACAACACTTGAGACAGCCTTAGCTAAAGAAATTATTGTTACTTATGAGGGGATTGATAAATTGCGTTTTGTCTCTAGCGGGACTGAAGCAACAATGAGTGCGATTCGTCTTGCTCGAGCGTGGAGTAAAAAAGATGATATTATTAAATTTGAGGGTTGTTATCACGGGCATAGTGATTCTTTATTAGTGCAAGCAGGAAGCGGGTTGGCAACTTTTGGTTCGCCTAGCTCACCGGGAGTGCCGCAAGATTTTACACAACACACTTTAGTGGCACAATATAATGATTTAGAGAGCGTGAAAGAATGTATCGCCCAAAGTGAGGCAAAAGGAAGAGGGATTGCGTGTGTGATTTTAGAGCCTATCGCAGGGAATATGGGCTTAGTACCTTCTAAAAAGGAGTTTTTGCAAGGATTAAGACAGCTTTGTGATGAAAAGCAAATCGTTTTGATTTTAGATGAAGTGATGAGCGGTTTTAGGGCTTCTTTACGAGGCTCACAAAGTTTTTATGAGATTAGAGGAGATTTGGTTACTTTTGGTAAGGTGATTGGTGGAGGAATGCCTGTTGGAGCATTTGGGGGTAATGATGATATTATGGCTTTACTCTCACCTGATGGAGCGGTTTATCAAGCGGGGACATTAAGTGGGAATCCTGTGGCAATGAGTGCGGGTTTAGCAAGTCTTAGAAAAATCAAACACACCAAAGGACTTTATGAAAAATTAGAATCTTTAGCAATGCAGCTTACAGAGGGGCTAAAGGCGATTTGTCAATCTCATAAGATTACTTTGCAAACTTGCGTTAGGGGGAGTATGTTTGGATTTTTCTTTAATGATAAAGAAGTAATGAATTTTCAAGATGCCCTAAAAAGTGATACGCAAATGTTTGCAAAATTTCATCAAGGAATGCTTAATAAGGGTGTGTATTTTGCTTGTTCGCAGTTTGAGACGGGATTTATTTGTGATGCAATGGATGAGGCGATGATTCAAAGTGTGCTTGAGAGAGCAGAAGATGTGCTTGGAGGCATAGTGCGTTATGGAAAATAACTCTCAAGAGCCTAAAGAATCCAAAATCTCACCGCAAGAGACTTCATCAGAAAAACCGCTCAAATACAAAGAAGCCCTTTTAGCTTATTCTAATGCGACTTTGGGAATCTCAATGGTGGTTGCGGTGCTTATTGGTGTAGGGATTGGCTATGGGTTAGAGCAACTTTTTGGTTACAAATGGTTATTTTGGTTAGGTGTCTTTTGGGGTGTGAGTGCGGCAATTTTAAATGTGTATAAAGCCTATAAGCGTCAAAAAAAGGAATTTGATGAGCTTAAGAACAATCCCAAATACGTTTATCAAAAATGGGACGATGATGACGATAATTAAGAGATTTTAGAGATAAATTGATTGTTGAGATTTTTGATAATTTTCGAGGATTTTTAGGTGAATGGGATTTTTATTATCAATATGATTTTTGCTTTTGTCTCGTCTTTGTTTGTGATTTTAGCAGTGTTTTGGACACAAAAAAATAAGATTGAAAAACTCATTAATAATGCCTCAAAAGAAGAACTAGAAGCCTTGGGGAATCTTTATCTAAGCAAAGAGGAGAAAGAAGAGGAATTTTGGCAAGAATCTTTAAAAGAACCTCAAATGGAATCTCACTCAAACAAGCAAGAGAAAGTTAGTAATGATTCTATACAAAAAAATCAAGGAGAGATAAGTCAATCTCAAAGTTTCTTGAATCAAGATTTAATACAAAAAAAATCGGCACAGGAAAAATCACCGATTTTGCCCAAAAGAAAATTTTGGCAAAATTTCAATGCCCAAAACACCAAGCTTGGATTTAAAATTTTCTTTTTTCCTTTAAGGCTTTTAGCTTATGTTTTTTTAGTTCTTGGATTTTTTATTTTGCTTAAAAGAGAATGGCTCGATATAGCGGGATTTTTTAGCGGGATTGCATTAGCTAATGTCTTTGCGATTTTTTTAGCGTTAGTTTGGGGGAGAGGATTTTCCTTCTTAAAAGCAGTATAGGAGGGATTTCCTATACTTTTTAGATTTTGGACTCATAACGTCTTAACATATAAAGCCGTTTTAGCATTTTTTTACGTGCACTGATTTTTTGTTTTTTGCGTTTTTCTGTCATTGGCTCAAAAAAGCGTCTTGCTCTGCTTTCTGTTACGACAAGATTCCTATCAGCTTGTTTTTTGAATTTGCGGTATGCATCATCAAAAGATTCCTGCTCTCTCACTTTAATGCCGGGCATACTATCACCACCTTTTATAAAATAGAAACTGATATTGTATAAAAAAATATTTAAAAATAAGTAAAATTTGCAAAAATTTACAATTTTGTTTTGTTAAATTTATAAAGAAAAAGAAATTGTGTTACAAGTGTGTTTAGAATACCTTTATATCGCTACTTTCTCTCGTTATTGCGAGGAACTTTAGTTCCAAAGCAATCTAAAAAATCCAAAAGAAACCCCAAAATAGATTGCCACGAGTTCTTGCAAACTCTCACAATGACAAGGATAGCCCAAAGTCAAAAATAACAAATTCTTTATTTTTATATTTAGATTATGGTATAATTTCAAAAATTTTAAAAGGAGTTGTGTATGTCGGAGCATTTATCTGAAAATTCAGCAATCTTTCAAGTAACACAATATTACAAAAAGCGTTATATTTTTTATTTTTTTGTAACTTTGATTATTCTAGGAGTTCCTTTTATTCAGATTAATGGAAACCAAATCTTTTTGCTCTCTTTTGACCATAAGCAGTTGCATTTGTTGGGTGTTGTTTTTGATACGCAAGAATTTTACTTAATGCCCTTTTTATTAATTTTTATGTTTTTGATGATTTTTTTTATGACGACTTTGGCAGGAAGAGTTTGGTGTGGTTGGGCTTGTCCGCATACTATTTTTAGGGTAATCTATCGTGATTTGATTGAAACGAAGCTTCTAAGATTGAGAAAAAGGCGAGAAAATAGGCAATTTGAGCCGGATATGAGTTTAGGAATTAATAAGTTTAAGAAGTTTATTGCAGTGTGTATCTGGGCGGTTTTAGCACTCCTTGCAGCCTCTAATTTGATGTGGTATTTTGTCCCACCAAGTGATTTTTTTGTGTATATTCAAAATCCCTTAGAACACAAATATTTGTTTATTTTTGTTTTGGGTTTTACTATTTTTTTGGTTGCTGATATTGCTTTTATCAAAGAGAATTTTTGTATTTATATGTGTCCTTATAGCCGCGTGCAAAGTGTTTTGTATGATAATGATACAATTATGACAGTGTATGACTATAAGCGAGGAGGAAAAATCTTTGACACCAAAGGCGTAAAACTTTGGAAAAAGCCTAATTTTCCTAATGCAGAATGCACCGGTTGTGAGGCTTGTGTGGCGATTTGTCCTACACATATTGATATACGCAAAGGAATGCAATTAGAGTGTATTAATTGTTTGGAATGTTCTGATGCCTGTGCTAAGGTAATGGGAAGACTTGGAAAATTGAGCTTGATTCATTGGACAAGTCCGCAATCTATTGTGTTGCGTGAAAAAGTGAAATATATCCGTTTCAAAACGGTGGCTTATGTTGTGGCTTTGTGCTTAGTTTTGGTGGGATTAGTCTATATGAGCTCTAAAAAAGAAAGTATGCTTTTAAATATCAATCGAAGCAGCGAGTTATATGCCTTAAAAGAAAATAATCGTGTGGAAAATTCCTACACTTTTTTATTCCAAAATACCGACCAAGAGGCACACAAATTCACTTTTGAAATTGTGGATAATCCTGCTATTAAAATTCAGCGTCCAACCCAGCCTTTTGAAGTCAAAGCAGGAGAGAAATTCCGAGCCATTGTTGTTTTATACACCGATGAAAATCTCGCCAAAGATGACCAGCAAGATACGAATATTCCTTTAAAAATCCGTGCGTTTGCCCTTGATACACAAAAACCTATTGAGGTATTTAGAAATACGATTTTCATTTATCCTGCAAAAGGACAATAAGAAATAATGACCAAAGCAAAAGGGATTTATTTCTTCCTTGCTGTTTTTGTGTTAGCTTTTTTAGCACTTTTTAAGCTCTACTCGCCTTTTTTGATGGATTTACTCATTGCTTTTTTGCTTTTCTTAGCAACCCAAATTATTCATCAAAAAATACTTATAAAGGTTAAATCTGATTTTCTTGCTTCAAGCTTGATGATTATTTCCTTTTTGCTTGTGTGTTTGCTCCCCTTAGCTTATATTATTAGCACTCTAGCTGTAATGGCAAAGAATTTGGATTTGGGGAGTTTTCATCTTTTTTTGGAGGATTGTAAAAATCAAGCCATTACCTTTTTTTCTTGGTTAATGGAATATCTGCCTCAAAAGATTACTCACGAACTTACTTTAATCATAGAAGATTTACAGCAAATTGATTGGACAAAAGTGAGCCAAAGAGGATTGGGGATTTTTGCAGAGGCAGGTAAAAATGGCGTTTCTTTTATGAGTGATACTTTTTTTATCCTCGCTTTTTTATTCTTTTTTTATTATTATAGTCGCAGGTTGGGAACATATTTATTGGCTTTGATACCGATTGATTCCCAGCAAGTCAAATTGCTTTATGAGGAAGTGAGTGCGGTTATTAGCATTGTGTTTTATTCCTCAATCCTTTCAATGATTTTACAAGGGGCTTTATTTGGGATTTTAATGTTTCTTTATGGGTATGATAATGCCTTTTTGTTAGGAATGTTTTATGGGATTGCCTCTTTGGTTCCTGTTGTTGGCGGAGCTTTAGTATGGCTTCCTATTGTGGGGTATGAATTTTATTTAGGGCATACTTTAAATGCAATCATTATCGCTTTGTATTCTATTATTGTGATTGCAACTTTAGCAGACAATGGCGTGAAACCCTTTTTGATTGCTTTTATTAATCGTCTTTTATTAAAAACCTCTGTGGAAATTAATGAAATGCTAATATTCTTTGCCATTATCGCAGGTTTAATGAGTTTTGGATTTTGGGGGATTGTGCTTGGACCTGCTATTACTGCTTTGTTTTTAGCTCTCCTTCGGATTTATAAGAATTTATATCAAGAGCAATCCTAACGGATTATTTTAATCCACGCTTTGTAATGAAGCAAGTTTTATAATGATTTTAGGATTTCTTTTGCATTGTGATTAAAAATTCCTCAAGGTTAAACTTTTTTCTTTGATTTTCTGTGAAAAGATGCACCAAAATATCCCCCAAATCCGCCACAATCCAATCAGGATTTTCCTCATCAATATGCAAAAATTTCTCACCACAGGCTTTTAATTCTTTTTTGAGCGTATCAAGCAAGGAGAGAGCGTGTTTATCAACAAGAGCAGTTGCAATGATGACATAATCCACGAAATAATCCGTGTCTTTCAAATCAAAAGTTTCAATATTTTCCGCCTTTTTTTCATCTAAAAGGCTATGAATTTTTTGCAATATTTTTTGTCTTTGTTCCAAAGGCATTCCTTAAAATAGAGTCTTAATCTCATCGTGTAAAATCTCGGGTATAAAATCCAACACTTTGGGATTTTTTTCTGCAATTAAAGCCCGAATATGCGTTGAGCTAATATCAAGTGGCACTAGAGGCAGAATCCTAAAGTATTCAGGGATTTTATAATCTAATCTTGGAATTATAACGAATTCCACTTTAGTTTTTAATAAGTCATAAGAATCCCAAAGCGGTAATTTGGCTAGATTATCCGCACCTAAGAGCAGAAAAATTTTGGTGGGCTGATAGGTTTTTGTGATAAAATCAATCGTTTGGATTGTCGGTGTAGGCTTATTTTGGCGGATTTCAAAATCCAAGATTTCAATTTGTGGATTTGAAAGTTGCGAGTTTGAAAGGTTAGGGTAGAGTTTGTAAAGCCACTCTAGCCTTTTTTGTGGAGAAAAGTAAAAATTTGCTTTAAAAGGATTAAGAAAGGTAGGAATAAGGAATAATTTTTGGGGCTGTAAAATCTCTAAAGCTTTTTTAATAATTGCTAAATGCCCATTATGAGGCGGGTCAAAAGAGCCACCAAAACAGGCAATTTCATTACAAGCAATTCCATTTTTCACAAACGAATCTTTATGTGTAATCTTATCGTTAAAAACCTTATTCTTCAAGAGGAATCGCCCTTGTGAGTTCAGAGAATTTGACGCCTTTTAATCCCCCAATTTCTAAGCAAAACTGCTCGATTTTCTTTGCTTTGCCTTTGATGATAATGGTTTCAAGGCAGTTGTTGTGGTCAATGTGAATATGCGTTGTGCATAGGATTTTGATATGGTGGTTATGGTGCTGAATATCGATGAGTTTTTGGTTAAGCTCACGTTTATGATGGTCATAAATGATGGTTAAAACGCCCATTTTTTCATCGCTAGAGTTTTCCCATTGACTTTGAGTCATTTTTTCACGTATCAAATCCCGCACTATTTCAGAACGCGAGGAATAATTCGCAGTGATTTTTTTATCTAGCTCTTCTAAAAGACTTTGTGGCAAAGAGACTGAAAAGCGAATCAAAGAGTTTTTCATTTAAGTGTTCCTGCGTAAAATAAATGTTAAAATTGTAGCAAATTTTTACAAGGAAGTTTATGGAGTGGCTTTTTGTTTTGGCATTAGGCTTGGCTTTTGGCTCTTTTAGTAATGTCTTAATCTATCGCTTACCCCGTAATTTAAGCATTATTGCTCCCGCTTCTTTTTGCGATTTTTGCACCCAAAAAATTTCTTGGTGGGCAAAAATCCCCCTATTTTCTTATTGCTTTTTAAAAGGAAAATGCTCTCTTTGCAAAAAATCAATCCCACTAATTTATTGTTTTAGCGAGTTATTAGGAGGAGGATTGGCTGTTTTGTTTGGCTATTTCTTTGGTTTTTGGGGATTATTAGGATTTCTTACTTTTTTGTTTTTGTATGTTTTAAGTGTGATTGATTGGGAATATTTAGAGATTCCTGATAGTTTGAATTTTTTGGCTTTGTTTTTTGGCGTTGGCTTTGGGGCAGTTTTTGGAGAAAAGTTATTTTTTGATTTTTTAGCCCTAGAGGCTTTGTTTAATAGCCTTGTTTTAATGGGGATTGCGACTTTTTTGCGACTTTTTATGGGGAGTTTGTTACACAAAGAAGTAATGGGAGAAGGCGATGTAATAGTTTTTGGGACATTAGGAGGTATGCTTGGTATTTTGGGGGCATTTTGGGCGATTTTTTTTGGGGCTTTTGGGGCTTTAGTTGTGCTTTTAGTGGCTAAAAAGCAAATCCTTCCCTTTGTTCCCTTTTTGGTTTTGGGAGCTTTTAGTGTTTTTGTGCTAGAATTTTTATTTCATACAGAGATTTTAAAGGAGATATTTTGAGAATCAAAGCCTATTTATTTCAAAATTTCGCACAAGTCTTTTTTCCTATTTTTCTAGTCTTATTTTTTGTTGCCTCTGTTGTGATTTTGATACGCATTGCCGGAGTTACTGCTGTGGTTAAAATTACTTTTTTTGAGCTTTTATTGTTGTATCTTTACACACTTCCTACAATGCTGTTTTTCGTGATTCCTTTGAGTTTTTTTGTGGCTTGTGTGATTTCTTTATCGCGTTTGTCTTTTGATTATGAACTATCGGTTTTATTTGCTTTGGGAATGCCACCGGTAAAGATTGTTAAAATTTTTCTTCCCATTGCTTTGTTGGTAAGCTTTACTTTGTTGCTTATTTCTTTAGTTTTAACTCCTCTTAGCGATGTTGCTTATCGGCATTTTTTGGAAACAAGAAAAAATAGCATTAATATCAATCTCCAAGCAGGGGAATTTGGGCAAAGGCTTGGAAATTGGCTTGTATATGCTCAAGAAAACAATCAAAAGCCTAATAGTTATAAGAATTTAGTTTTGCTCACCTTTGCTAAAGAAGGGGGATTGATTGTTGCCAAAGAAGCTTCATTAAGAAACAATGAGGGGATAATGGAAGCTCTTTTAGAGGAAGGAAAAATCTACCGAGAAAATAAAGATTACCTAGAGAGAGTGGATTTTGAAGCACTGATTTTACGCAATGATATTGGAGGTCTTGAAGATTCTAAAATGGGTGTTTTGGCTTATTGGGAACAGGCTTTTTTTCCTAATGAGCGTCAAAAAAAGACACAAAGGAATTTCGCACTTTTTGTCCTCATTTCTTTATTACCCCTTATAGGTTTGTTTTATCTGCCTTGGTTAGGCATTAAAAATCCGCGTTATCAAAAAAATTATGTGATTATGCAAGCAATGGTTGTGGTGGGCGGATTTTATGCTTTGGTTTATCTTGGAGCGACTTATTTTCCTTTTGTGGCTCTTGGAGTTTTACCGCCTCTATGGTTTTTTATAGGGTATTTTGGGTATAAAAAATTTATTAGCCGCTATTATTAAAAAGACATTTTAAGAGGTAAAAATGAAAGTTGCTATGAAAATAGCTTATAGCGGGGCAAATTTTTGCGGATTCCAAGAGCAAAAGAAATCTTCTAATATGGCTTCAAATAGTATAGCAGGAGCTTTAAGGGAGGCTTTAGAGAGTGTAGGGATTTTTTCCCCCTTTGTGGCAAGTGGGCGGACAGATAAGGGGGTTAATGCTACTGCTCAAGTGATTAGCTTAGAGATTCCTCCTTTTTATCAAGATTTAGAAAAACTCAAAAAACATCTCAATCCTAAACTTGCTCCTTTGATTCAAATCAAAGCGATTTGGGAAGTTCCCTCTCACTTTAATGCTCGTTTTAGTGCCAAAAGACGCAGTTATTGCTATGTGCTTACAACCCACAATACTCCTTTTTTAGCCCATTGTGCTTTATTTTATAATCTCAAAAACCCTCAAATCCTCAAACAAGCCTTAAATCTTTTTGTGGGCGAGCATAATTTTAAAGCCTTTATGAAAAAAGGAGGAAGTGGCGATAAAAGCGGAAGTATAAGGAAAATTTATCGGGCTAGACTCATCAAAAAAGGAAAATTTTGGATTTTTAATTTCTGCGGCAATGGATTTTTGCGTTCTCAAATTCGCTTAATGGTAGGATTTTTACTTGAGATTGATAAAGAAAATTTAATTTTAGAGGATTTAAAAAGGCAGCTTGAAGGTGAGTTTATTTTTCGCATTCCCGCACCCGCTTATGGACTTTTTTTAACAAATGTAAAATATTCTAAATAAAAAATAAAAAACTAGGGCTAGAATAAGGCAATATTTTAATTCTTTTTAAGATTTTATGATTTAAAATTTCAGTTTAATTTTTTGAGTTAGAGTTGTCAGTGGGAGGAAAGCTTTGAAAATTATTACAAAATCGTTGAGCAGTAAAATAATTACTTGTGCTATTGTGGTTTTTTTGTTTATTATTGTAGGTGCAAATGTCGTTAATTATCAAAAAGTTTCTTCAAATACAATCGAAACTTTTGAGAGTATGCAAAAATTAGCTTTAAATGCTTCTTATAATACCATTAATATCACAATGTATATTGAAGCAAAACAACATTTGGAAATGATTGCTAAATCACTAGAGGAAATCGGTGAAGATGATATTGTAGCTCAACGAAAAGTTTTATTAGATGTTGCACATTTGATACAATATCCTGCTGTTTATGTAACTTATGAAGATAATGGGAGAACACTCACAGAATATTATGACCAAGATTCAAGCAATACTCAAGTTTCTAATAATTGGGATGATACACCTGATTTAAGAGGAAGAAATTGGTATACTGCTGCCAAAGCAGCCGGTGATATAATCGCAACTCCCACTTATGAATCACAATTTGGCAAATATAAAGGCAGAATGCTCTCAACTGTTGCTTTACCTTTCACCTCCAAAGGGCAATTAAAAGGGGTTGTTGCCGTAGATATTTTTGTTGATGGATTCCAAAATCGCTTTGCTCTTTTTAAACGTCCTGAAATGCCAAGTATGAATGTATTTATCACTGATTCTGAAGGAAATGTTTTCACACACGAGAGTTTAAAACCCGGCGACCCTAGATTTGCTAATGGGGAAGCAGCAGTAAAAGCAGCGATGAAACAAGCACCCGAAGGGTCAATCAAGTATAGCTTTGATACACACAAAAGAGAAGGATTTTATAAAGTTATGCCAATAGGTTGGGTAATCGTAGTTACCGCTGATGAATCTGATTATGTCAAAGCGGTGAATGAGAGTTTTCTTTTTTCAGTGATTGCAACTGTTATTTTAATGGTGATAGGAAGTATAGTTTTATTCTTTGTTGTCAAAGTTTTCCTTAAACCTTTGATTACGATTGAGCATAGTTTGCTTAGTTTCTTCTCCTTTATGAATTATGAAACCAAAACACCTCCTAAAGCAGTAGCAATTAAAACTGATGACGAATTAGGTATAATGTCAAGAGCAATCGTTAAAAACATTGAACTTGTCAAACAAGGACTCGAAAAAGATAATGTTGCCATTACCCAAGCTGCTGAAACTGCTAAAGCCATTGAACATGGTAATTTAACAGCAAGAATCACAGAGAATCCTAACAATCCTCAACTTATTGAGCTTAAAAATGTGCTTAATAAAATGCTTGATGTATTGCAAAGAAGAGTTGGTTCTGATATGAATGAAATCCGCCGTGTCTTTGATTCCTATAA
>JAFLSC010000010.1 GCA_022511145.1 Helicobacter sp. | reverse complement strand
CAAGAAATAAGTAAAGAAGAGATTTTAAATTATGCCGAGAATTTCACGCAAATAATGAGAAAAAGCCTTTGTGATAAAAAATATCTCATACAAGAAACTTTAGATTTTATAAAGCAAAATTTCAAAAATATGTTTTTCATATCGTTTCAGGTTCAGAGCATAATGAGCTGAATTTTCTTTGCCAAAAGTTAGAAATCGGATAAATTCTTTGAGTCCATAAATGGCTCTCCTACTCCCAAAAAAGAATTGATAAAAGATTTGATGAATCATTATAGCTACACTCCACAAGAAACGATTTTAATAGGCGATAGTATCAATGATTATGAAGCTGCTAATGCAAATCATATCGATTTTTATGGCTACAATAACATCTCCTTAAAACAACATTCAAAAAGATATATTGTAAGCTTTAGGGATTTTGAGTTTTGTAGTTAATCTTAGGAAATAAATTTTTTAAGTATTACAAACCAAAATTTCTTTTAGAATTTTAGGTATCTCATACAAAGTTTCACCTTGCAATGAAACAGCAACTTGAGAAGTATTGGCTTTACAAAGGAGTTCCTCATTAGAATTAAAAATTTGATAAGAAAATTTTAAAAATGTATTGCAGTCCAATAAAACAATCTCGATTCGAATCTCATCATTGAAATAAATAGGTTTGATAAATTTAAAATCCATTTTAACGATAGGTAAAGCAAATTTTTTTTGCTTCATTTTAATATAATTGCAACCTAGTTCATCTAACAAACGACAACGAGCCATTTCAGTATATTTTACATAATTTCCGTGCCATACAACACCCATTGAATCAACATCAAAAAATTCAGCCCTAAAATTATAGCTTCGTTTTAACATTTTGTTCCCAAAAATTATAAAAATTAAACCACAAATGAGGAAATTTACTTACTCTTTTCTCAAGTAAAGTTATATAAGTTTGCAAAAAAGGTCGAATACTCTTACTTTTATCACGACTTAATTGCAAAGTTTCATCACTAATCACTTCTAATTCTATTTGATATTTATCTTGAATTTTTTCGCACCATAAAGCACTTATCTTTGCTTTAAGCAATCCTGCAATAAGAAAAGCACCTTCAGGGAAATAACAAGGTTTACCTAAAAAATCCATCAATGCATTTTTGGAATTGCTTACAGAAACTCTATCCCCCATAATGCCAATGTGTCCCCCGTTATCAATGATTTTTTGGAGTTCAAAAATAGTATAAATATTAAATTTATCAATAAAAATAATTTGTAATTTATTTTTACTGATTTTATTAATCATATTGATAAAATTGACTGAATTTTTTTGATAAACCAAAATAGTAATTTCTAATTTGCTAAATTCATTGGACAATGCTCTTGCAATCTCAATGTTTCCATAATGACTGGTAAGTAAAACTTGCCCTCTCTTTAAAGAACGCAATTCTTTATCCATTAATTCTCTATTGGGAAGAATTAAGTCTTTATGATTTATTTTTCCTTTCCAAACTGCTATTTTATCACAAATTGCCCAACCAAAATGGTAAAAATTAGAATAAATAGCCAACTGCTTTTTCCAAAATCCTAAAGGCTTTTGCTTTTGATGATAAGCAAGATAATCATAAAATTGACTTAAATTATTTCTTTCTTCTTTTGAAAATATAAAATAACAAAAAGTAACTAATAAAATAAAAAAATTCAAAATAAATCGTGGCAAAATAGTAACTAAAAATAAAGTAATATTTAAAAAAATATAACCTGCCTTTTCTTTGCGTTCCCACCAATTTTTCTTTGTTTGAAAGAGTTGCGATAATACAAAATGAGGCAGTAAAAAGAAATGCTTAGCGTGCATTTTAGAAATCAATAAATTATCTTTAAACGCTTTAAAGTGTGAAATTCCACCATCTTGATAAGTTACTAAGACATCAATCCATAAAAATGGTATTTGTGATTTATAAGCTAAAATTAAAATTTCAGGGTCAAAATCCATACGATTTGAAGAGCATTTTTTTAACAAAGGCAAAATAAATTTAAGAGGATAAATACGCATACCACACATCACATCTTTTAAATTTCCACCTAAAGTATTGACAAAAACCCAAAAATTAGTAATTTTTCTACCATAAATTCTAGCTTTAGGGGCTTCACTCCCATACATTGGATTCCCACATATAAGAGAATTTGGAGAATCTTTACTTAGATGAATAAAATCAATAATTTTTTCTACTTGATGTTGCATATCAGCATCAATTTGAAAAATATGGGTAAAACCTAATAAATTTGCAATTTGCATTCCATCTTTTAAAGCTGCTCCTTTACCACCATTCAAATTTCTTGTAAAAATATGAATTTTAAAATTTTCAACCTTAGGATTAAAATCTATAAAATGAGCATTGGGGATTTCTCTTAAAGCTTTTTTGGATTCTTCATTAGAGCCATCATCAATGATTAAAATATCTAGCTCATACTTTGATAAATAACTTACTAATTTTTGAATGGTTGCAGGGTGATTATAATAGGGGATTAAAAAAGTAAGTTTATACATCTACATTATCCTTAATCTGCCTTTAGAGCATTCTATATCATTAGCAAAAAGGCTAAAATAGATTTTATTATCCCTTAAAGTAAGTTCGATATATAAAATATCCAAAGGACGCAAAAAATTCATAAATTTCACATTCTCAATATGTTTGATTTGATGATAAGAAAGGTTAAAATACCTTTCTAAAAGCTGAAAAACAAATCCGAGCTCAACAAAACCTGGCACAAGAGGAAAATTCAAAAAATGACCGGTAAAATAAAAACAATCTTCAGCAATATAAGCTTTAGCTTTTAAAAAACTTTCTTCTTTTTGAAGCAATTCAAATTTCGGGGTTTTTCTTTCATTAATGTAATCAAAAAAGCTTGTTTTAGAAACTTTTCCTTGTGCATCATAAGGAATTTTATCCTTGATATAAAAGTAACGCACTACATTTGCAAAATTTTCTTTTAAACTTGTATTAAGTTGTGATACAATGCCTTTTTTACCATATTTTCTAAAATAATTTTTTCCTTCTTGATTTAAAACTATTATTGCTGCTAAATGGTTATTTTGTTTATCTTGATGAACATAAGCCTTTTCAACCAATTTATTAGTTTCAAGCGAATTTTCCACTCCTTCAAGCCCCACTCTTCTATCGTGAAATTTAATGATTCTGTCATAGCGTCCCATTAGCTTTAGTTTTCGTCCCTTAATTTCCGCACAATCATTAGTTAAGAAATTCATTTCATTAAGCCAAGGTGATTTTACAATCAAACGCATTTGTTCATTAACGAAAGCATAAACGCCCTTGAAAAGCCTAAGTTCTTTACCTAAATTGTAAGCAATTATTCCTGTCTCTGTGCTTCCATAAATTTCAATGATACTTGTAGATTTTAATTTTTCTAATAAAAACTGATGTACTTTAGGATTGAGTTTAGAACCCGCTGCAATAATCTTTTCAATATTTTTGAATTCCTCTAAATAGGGAAGTTGAGCGATAGTTTCTAACAAAATGGGAGAGGAAATAAAAACCAATTTATCTTGCGTAGGATTTTCTTTTAAATACTTTACAATTACTTCAGGGTAGTTTAAAGCATAACAAAAAATCTTTGCTCCACTTACAAGAGGTAAAAATATCCCAAAAGTCAAACCATATAAATGCTGATGAGAAACACTTTGAAAGAAACTATGTTTGGAAGTGATATTCAATTGCTTCTGAAGCTGTTGTGCTTCTAAAAGCATTTGCTTGACATTTTTAACGATAGCTTTTTTCTCACCGCTACTTCCAGAAGTTTGAATATAAAATCTTTTTTCTAAATTGATTGCTGTATTTTGCACTAAATTGCCAGTATGTTTTTGCTTAGCAATTTTTAATATTTTTTCATCATTAAAATAACTATCACTAAAATCTTTTGAAATGTTTTTTGATAAAATATAGATTTCTGAATCTGTCAAAATAGCTCCCAAAAAAGCTACCAAAAACAAATAAATATCTTCAGCGAAAATTTCAATTTTTGAAATTTTTAATTCCTTTAATCCTTGCGAAAAGAGATAAACTTCGCTGGCGAGTTGTTTAAAATCTTTAGTTTCTTTCAGATTTATAAATAAAGCTTTATTATCAAAAATCTTATCCACAATATTCCTTTTTGGGTTTTAAAATAGATTTTCTATAAATTAACTCGCTTATTATTAAAACACCAATAAGTCCATAAGAAACAAACCCGCAATAAAAACTCCAATAAATTTTATCCTCTAATAATGCCAAAATAAAAGAAATCAAGGCATTAAAGGTAAAGAAAACGCACCAAATGTAAGTTAATTTTCTTGTATATTCTACAACAAAATCTTCTAAAATTTTATGCTGTCTTTTAGCAAATTTTGTAATAATAGCTTCGCCTTTTAAACTCAAAGCAAAATAGCCCAGTAAAGAAAGATTAATCAAAACGGGATAAAGATAAATAAAAATTTCAAGCTCAAAAATAATATGAACAATCAATAAAAACCAAATTATACTACTGATAAACAGATACTTTATATCTTTGCTATAAAAAAAATAAATAACCCACACCAATGCAAATACAAAAAATGAAAAACCCAATTTTTCTAGCGGAATAAAAAATAAAACAATAGGGTAGCTAATACTGATTAAAGCAATAACGATGTTAAAGATTATTCTAAGCATTATTTTTAAGCTGTTTATACACAACCTCTACGATATCTTGTAGAGTTTTTACTTCTTTAAAATAGTTTGCTTCCATTCTGTAACCTGTGTTTTTCTTGATATAATCAATCATATCAATGGCATCAATACTATCAATCTCTAAATCCTCATAAATTTTAGCTTCTAAAGAAATCCTACTTTCCTCAATTTCAAAGAGTTCTATCAAAGCTTTTTTAAGCATTTCAAAGATTTGTTCTTTTTCCATTATTTATCCTTTTTTATTTGTTTCTTCTATAAAATCTGCTAAAGATTTTGCACTATAAAAAACCTCTCTCAAGTTTGTCGTTCTAGCATCAAATGTTATGCCATATTTTTTTTGAATTGCAAGAGATAATTCCAAAGCATCAACGCTATCTAACCCCAATCCCTCATTAAATAAAGGGGCATTATCCTCAATATCACTTGGTTTTAAATCGGGTAAATTTAAACTTGTGATAATCAAACTTTTTATTTCATCAATTAAATTCATTGAATCTCCTCATGATAAATTTGCATCATTTCTTTGTGTAAGCTTCTTACTCTTATTGGATTTGTATTTTGAGTTGAATATTCATCAATTTTTATGCTATTTCCAACATAAATTTTATAATTGACCTTGTTTTTTGGTGTATGATACCATTTGACTCCTTTTTGTAATGTTTTTGGATCCATTTGAATGAAAACAGGTGTTAGCCACTTTGCACTATGAATCGCTAAATAAAAAGGTGCTTTGTGAAAAATGATTTTTTCTTTTGTTCGCGTGCCTTCTGGAAAGATTAATAAGCTTTCTTCTTTTTTAAGAACTTCTAAGCTCTTATGTAAAAGCTCTTCATTTTTAGTATTTAATATATAACCACAAGCTTTGATAGCAGGGTATAAAAATACATTTTTACTTAATTCTGCTTTAACAACGCAATTCACCCTTCTAACCTTTGAAAGCAATAAAACAACATCAAGCAAAGAAGGGTGATTGCAAATGATAATTTGAGATTTTTCGCCAAGTTGATTAAAATCTGTAAATTCATATCGCAAATAACCCAAAATTTCAGTGCAAAAAATAAAAAATTTCCATGCACAATGGACTAAATCTCTTGAAAAATTTTTAAAATAATTTACTTCATTGAGTCTAAGAAAATTAATTGGAATAAAAAACAAATTCCCAATCAAACAAATTAAACCAAACCAAGAAAATAAAAAACCCACCAAAAGAATTCTAAACAAATTCATACAAGTTGCCATTTCCATTTAAGATGATTTGAAATACTCTCCCACTTTGATTTCTCTTTTGCGATATAATGCCTAAAAAATTCAAAAGAAGATAAGTATTGATTATAAGATAAACAATTATGCTTACAACATTCTAATGTCAGATACTTGGTATAATTAAAATTATCAATATGAATAATTAAGCAAAAATATTCATATTCACCTGATTGATTTAATAAATTTTCTTCATAATTTATCACTATGGCTTGAGGTTGTCCTTTAATATAAGCATTTATAAGCCCATATTCTAAACTACAATCCGCAGAAATTGCAGAAATTTCACTATGATTTTTTGTCATAATGGCAACAAGTGCAGAAGTTGCATTTAAAACCGATAATGAAAAAGAAGTAGGAGACACTAAATGTTCCTTTTTAAGCGTTTTGAGTAAATCCAAACACCGATAAATTTCTCCACTAAAAGAACTAAATATAATCGGCATAGTTTGCGATAAATCAAAATCTTTAAGCAAAGTAAAAGCACACTTAGCTGCATTTCCTAATCTTCTTCTTTCTAAACTTGGCACCAAACTTAAATCAAATGCCGATTTTATTTCATTTTTATAGGGTAGATTTTCTATAAAACCATTTGAAGCCAACATAGCTATTTGCTTAATGCCCAAGTTTATATTTGACATTACTGGGCAATGTCTCCTCTTAGAGTTACTCCACTCATTATTGAACCAACTCCGCATTGAAACATTGTAGGGGAATCATAAGGAATTTTTTTGAAATAACCTGTTAAATTAACAACTTTTTTTCCACCATTTTTAATTGCAGCTTGTTGAAACTGAATCAAAGCAGAATGAAATGCTCTCGTACAAGAAACTTCAGCATCTTTTCCAACTTTATTAGATTTTTTGTTTGTCATCAAGTTTTTGGCAATGATTTTATCTTTTGAACCTGATTTTGAACCGAATTTAAATTCTATTGATGCATCAATCAATCCATTTTCTCTAGCCTCTTGTAAAGCCTTGTCAATAGGCAAATAAATAATATCATCAGCCGCATTTGCATTTGAAAAAATAAAAAGCACCGCTAGACCACTCAATAATTTTTTCATAATTTTCTCCAAAAATTTAGAATTAATGAAGTGTTATTATAAGATTTTTTATCTTAATTTTTGTTTTTTTTTTTTTTGAATCCTTAACTTTTTTTAGATATTTTTTTAAAAATTAAAGAAGTATTAATACCTCCAAAAGCAAAATTATTATTCATTACATAGTAAGTATCAATTTCTCTAGCTTTCGTAAGATAGTCTAATTTTGCACATTCTTTATCAACTTTATTCAAATTTATGGTAGGGTAAAATAATTTTTCCCTCATCATCTCAATACTAATAATACTTTCTAAAGCTCCACAAGCTCCCAATGTATGTCCTAAGTAACTTTTAAAAGAACTAATAGGCATTTTTTCTCCAAAAACTTGGTGGGTTGCTATGGATTCTATAATATCTCCTTGTTTGGTTGCTGTAGCGTGAGCATTGATGTGACCAATTTTTTCAGGTGCAATACTTGCATCAAGTAAGGCTAATTCCATAGCTGCCCGCATTGTATCACTTTGAGGTCTTGTAATATGAGTGCCATCACAAGTTGAACCAAAACCAACAACTTCAGCTAAAGGCTCTACTTCTCTCTTTTTAATACTTTCTTCGCTTTCTAAAATAAGCATTGCAGCTCCTTCACCAACAACCAATCCATCGCGATGAGCATCAAAGGGAGAGGGAGTAAGATGAGGAGTGGAATTTTTCTGACTCGTAGCATACAAAGAATTAAATACAAAAGATTCGCTGGGACAAAGCTCCTCTCCTCCACCAGCAATCATCATAGGAATTTTTCCATATTTAATGGCTTCATAAGAGTAACCTATAGCGTGAGAGGCTGAAGTACAAGCTGAAGAAGTAGGAATTATCCGTCCCTTTAAACCATAAAAAATGGCTATATTCGCTGCGGTAGTATGAGGCATAGATTTAATATAAGAATTAGCGTTGCAATCATTCTCTTCGTTTAAAAAAATCTTTGCTAATTGTAAAGTTGCATTGGTACTTCCTGTACTTGAACCACTTGCAACTCCCATTCTTCCATCTTGTATGCTCTCATCTTCAAGTAATCCTGCCATTTTTAAAGCTAAACCCGCTGCTTCAACGCTGTATTGAGAAACTCTACCTAAACTTCTTAATTGTTTGCGAGTCCAATCTTTAGGATATTCATAATTTTCAATGGGTGCGGCAATGTAGGTTGTTAAATCTTTATATTGCTCCCACTCCTTGATATATTTTACGGCATTTTGTCCTTTTTGCAATCCTTGTTTTAAGCTCTGCCAACTCTTTCCAAAAGCACTTACTAGACCATAACCTGTTACAAAAACTCTCAACACAACCCTCCATCAACACCAATAACTTGTTTGGTAATATAAGAAGCCTCTTCACTCATTAAGAAATTCACCAAAGATGCAACTTCACAAACTTTTCCACTTCGTTTTGCAGGAATCATTTTTATAATTTCATCTAAAAATGGTATTTTTTCAGTCATTTGAGTTTCAATCAAACCCGGAGCAATAACATTAACCGTTATATTACGACTTGCTAATTCTATAGCTAAAGACTTTGCAGCCCCTATGAGTCCTGCTTTGGAAGCACTATAATTACTTTGTCCTCTATTGCCCATTACTCCAGATACTGAACTCATCACAATAATGCGTCCTTGTTTTTTGCGAATCATTGGCATTAAAACAGGCTTTAAAATATTAAAAAAACTATTTAGATTCGTATCAATAACCTTTTTCCAATTTTCTTCCTCAAGAGCAACAAAAGTATTATCATCAGTAATTCCGGCATTTAAAACAACACCCCATAAAGCATTTTCTTCCTCAAATAAGCCCTTTAAGGCTTTTTGGCACTGCTTTGTATCAGAAACATCAAAGCATACCGTTCTAGCATTTAATTCTTTCTGAGTTTTAAGTAAATTTTCGCTTTGTTGTTTTGCGTGCAAAATTACTTCGTATCCTTTACTATGAAGTTCTCTAGCAATTCCTAATCCAATCCCTCTACTTGAACCTGTAATCAACACTTTTTTCATCATCACTTCTCACTAAATTAAAACTTTTTTCAAAAATTCATCATTAGGATTTAAAACACTAAGGGTTGCACTTGCTATTAATTCATCTCTTAAATACGCTTTGCTTTCATAAATCCCTAATCCTTCATTATCTTGCATTGTAATATTTGTTTTGATGATAATTTTATCACCTACTTCTACAAAAGGTTTAAAAATTTCAAAGTACCGAGTGCTTAATAAAAATCCTAGTTTATTTCTATTTTTCTCATCGCCCTTTCCTCTAAAAGCAACCAAACTTTGTGCCATCATTTCTAAAGTTTTATAAGTTGGAAAAACTCTATTTTCCAAAAAAGCATTATCTTCATTGATTTGTGCTAAAACGCAAATAAAATCTTCTTTGATTTCAAGAATTTCATCAATAAGCACCATTTCACCACTATGAGGCATTAAATCTTCAATAGCTTTCATTAATCTTTTACTCCAAGAATTACAGCACTATTGTCTCCACCAAATGCAAATGAAAGAGACAAAGCATTATACACTTTAGTTTTTTGTTTTTGACAAACCAGATTGATTTTAGGCATATTTTCATCATAAAACTTATCATAGCAATGTATTGGAAGTTCCACTGATTCTTGCTCTAAACTCTCTTTTAAAATTTGCAAACAAATCATTGCTTCTAGGGCACCTGCTGCACCTAAAGTATGCCCCATAATAGATTTGGTGCTACTGCAAGGTATCATTTTAAAAAGCTCATCAATCAATCTTGCTTCCATATCATCATTTGAAATAGTTCCTGTTCCGTGTAAATTGATATAATCGATTTTATCAAATGTCAAATTTGCTTGATTTAAAGCTTGAAGTATCGCATCTTTTTGAGACGAATAAGATACATTAGGCTTGGTAATATGATAAGCATCATTGTTGCTTGCATAACCTTTAATATACAATTTTGAAGGCTTACGACTCAATAAAAACACTGCTGCTCCTTCTCCTAAATTAATACCTTTTCTATTCTTTGAAAAAGGCAAACAAAAATCAGAACTTAAAATCTCTAAACTATCAAAACCAAAAATTGTTAGGCTATTAAGACTATCTACACCTCCACAAATCACAGCATCACATAAATCATATTCTAAAAGTCTTTGAGCTTCAATCAATGCTTTTATTCCCGAAGTACAAGCACTAGAAATTCCAAAACGCAAAGATTCTAATCCTAATAAATTAGCAAGAAAATTTGCTGGATTACTCAAAGAATTTCTCTCTTTAAATAAATCAAGTTTGAAATTTTCCAAGTCTTTATAACTCTCCTCAACACCTGTTGTTGTAGTTCCAATAACCACACCGATGCGGTCTTTTCCAAACTCATTAATAAAATTTTGAATCATAGAATAAATTTGTAAAATCGCTGTGTAAAGAACTTGATTGGTTCTTGTTCGAAATTTTTTAGGGGTTTTTAGGGGTAAATCTTTAAGCTCGTTTATTTTCGCCAACATAAATTCCTTGTTTTCATAGTTTAGTTTTTCTATTTTTGGGGTATTTTTTTGAATGTTTGAAATTATTTCTTTGGGATTTAACCCAGCACTACAAATTCCACCAAATGCGTTAATATAAGTTTTCAATTTTTTCAATCCTTACTTGTGTTTTATCCAATCTTAAATTATCCGTTTTTAAATTTTGCTTCAACATCTCTAGGGATTTTACAAAAATTTTACTATAAAGTTTATTAAGCGGTAAAAATTTGGTTGACTTAAATTCCCCTTTTACATAAACTTGACTTGAAATTGGAGTCCCTAGAGTGTCAATGAGTGAAAAATAACATTGAGATTCCTTGCAAGAAACATATAAGATAAAATCTGTATCATCAATTTTTACTCTAAAATCAGCTCGTTCTGCTAAAGGTGCTTCTATCATTTGATGAGAAGCACAAGCTGAAAAATAAATCAAAATTAATGCAATAATTACTATCTTTTGCAATATTGACTCAAAGCCTCCAAAGCTTGCTCAGATTTTGTTACATAAGGATTGTTTGTATCCCAAGCATAACCTGCAAGAATTGAACAAATTTGTCTTTTAACTTCATAATTTTCATTTTTTGTGTAAATAACATCTTGAAATTTACCATTATACCAGCCCTGAACATAGGTTCTAAAGGCATTAATTCCTACCATTAGGGTTTCTACGTATTCTTTTTGCAAATCAACGACTTGATGATTTAAAATTTTTATAATCGCTTTGCTTGCAAGCTTAGCAGATACCATAGCAATGGTTACACCTGAACTAAACACAGGGTCTAAAAACTCACTCGCATTTCCAAGCAGAATAAAGCGTTCGCCATAAAGTTGTCTCACATCTTTAGAATAAGAACTGATTGTTCTTACAGGCGTATCCCAAACTGCCTCGCTAAGTAATTTTTTTAACAAAGGAGCCTTATAAGTATGAGTTTTAAGTGTTTCTAGCTCATTTAAACCTTCAATATCGATATTGCTAGCTTCACCCACTACGCCAATGCTACATCGTCCATTTGAAAAAGGTATGAGCCAGAACCAAACATCTCTAAAATCAGGGTGAGTTGTAATTAAGATTTTTTTTCTATCGTATAAAATTTCAGAAATATTATCCTCAATATGAGTAAAATATGCTTTTCTTGGTTTTAAACAAGAAGGTACTTCCAAATCTAAAATTCTAGGCAATACTCTACCATATCCGCTTGCATCAATCACAAATTTGGTTTTCACTTCTTCACCATTAGAGAGAAAAATATTTGCTTGTTGTGAAGTAAATTCCACATTTTCCACAGCAACTTCAAATAAAACTTCAATTCCCATTTTAGTAGCTTCATCAATCAAAATTTTATCAAAAACAGCTCTTTGAACTTGAAAAGTTGTTCCATCGCCTTGAGTACTTTTATCACAAAAGTCAAAATACCTATATTCATCATTCCAACTAAAAGCCGCACCATTTTTATATTGAAAACCCTTTGCTTTAACAGCTTCCAAAAACCCTGCTTCTCTTAAAATGTTCATACAATTAGGCAATAAACTTTCGCCTATAACAAAGCGGGGAAACTTCTCTTTTTCTACACATAAAACTTTAATATCGGCTTTTTTAAGTAAAGCACTAACAATAGAGCCACTAGGTCCAGCACCAATCACACAAACATCAACTTCTTTTGCCATTTTGATTTCCTTAAATATTTTTAAAAAATTGCGTGGAATTCTAGCATAATTTTATGATAAAATGCTAAAATAAATCCAAAATAAAAAGGAAAGCCGTGATAATTCGTTATATTTTAGTTTTTATATTGTTTTGGAATTTTCTTGATGCTTTTGAATTAGAAGATATTAAGAATTTAAATATTTACAATATTAAAGGTAATTTTACTCAAGAGAAAATCTTAAAGGGATACAATCAGACTTTAACAACCAAAGGAATATTTGAGCTTAAAAACAATGAACTCTATTGGACAACTCAAGTTCCCTTTTTAAGCCCGCTTAAAATCACTCAAGAAGGTGTATGGCAATACAAAAATAATCAATGGGAAAAAATCAATCAAAAATATGATAAAGAGTTGTTTTTAAGCCTTGTTTATCTTGATTTTGAAAAACTTAAAAAGCAATTTGAAATCAAGCTTGAAGGCAATTTTCAACAATGGAATATTGAGTTATTACCTAAAGATTTGTGGCTAAAAAAAATATTTTCATCGATTCAAATTCAAGGCGGAGACTTCATTACTAGAATGACTCTTTATGAAAAAAATGGCGATACAACCATTAATACTTTTTTTGTTCCTTAAAATTAATGCAAGTTTTTAAAAAAAAATCATTCGTTTATGTCTTTTTTCTCACCATATCTACTTGTATGCTTTTTGTTATTATTGCTCATTTAAAAAATATTAAAACAGATATTTATAGTTTGATTGATTTAAATTTCACGCAAATTATCCAAAAAACGCAACATAATCTGTCCTACAAGCTTTCATTCTTAACGACAAATCCAAAATTTTTTGAAATTCTATATTCCTTAGACCACCAAAAACATATGTTTAAAGATTTTACTTTTAAAATTTCCCCTCAAGATAACGCCTTTGATATACTCGATAAAACAAAAATTGCCACCCTCGAATATCCATTTTTTTTGCAAATCAGACAAAATCCACAATTTTTTTTTGAACAAAATGCCTTAGAACTTTTTAATAGTTTTATTTTTCGTCCTATACAAAGCGATTTTTTCAATCTTTCTTCTCATTCAAGCTTACTCAATTACAACAAATTTCAACTTGATTTACAAAGTCTTATCCTAAATACAAACTATGAAAATAAAGTTTATTATCTTGGCACAGCAACTTTAAATCCAGACTATGATTCTAAAACTCTCTTGGAGCTTATTTACTCAATCAAACAAAAAGCTTTTGAGGAAAAAGAAGAGTTTATAATTACAGGAAATGAACTTTTTTCAAGCTATGCAAAGACTCAAGGAAATCAAGAAGGCATTTATATGGGTATCATTTCTTTGGTTTTGATTGGTTTACTTTTGTTTTTAGCTTTTCAAAGTTTGCATATATTAAAACTCTTATTTATTATTGGATTTAGTTTTTTATCAGGACTTTGTGCTACTTTTTTAATTTTGGGAGAAATTCATATTTTAAGCATTGTTGTAAGCACAAGTCTTATAGGTTTGGTTTTGGATTTTGCAATGCATTGGTTAGGAGAGCAACATAATAAAAAAATTATTCCCACAAACATTAATTCTTTCAAAAATATTTTTCTTTTAGGACTTATCATTGCTTGTGGAGGTTACGCGTTTTTCTTATTTTCGCCGATGAATTTCTTGCATGAAATCGCGATAATTTCAATATTTGGACTCTTAGGTGCATTTTGTGCGACTTATTTTTTAATTCCACTTTTATTGCAAAATGTTATTTTCAAATCAAATTTCTATTTTGAAAGTTTCATTTGTAAGCTTATATCTTTTTGTTACTGTGTTTTTTCTCATTTTAGAATTTTACTAGGAACTCTTCTTGTATTAAGCATTTTAATTTTCATAATATTTATGCCTAAGAATTTTGAAGACAACATTAAAAACTATTCCTCAATGCCTCAAAATTTAATCCAAGACACGCAAAAATTTTTGGAAATTACTGGAAATTTTTATCAAAACAATTTTATCATTCTCAGAAATTCAAACCTAATTGAAGCAGAAAGAGAATTAACCAAACAGCTTATTGAAAAAAAACTTATACAAGATTATGAGGGTATAAGTAAATTTGTTCTTTCTATAAAGGAGCAAGAGCAAATTTTAGACATTTTTAGGCAAGCTAGCAAAGAGGATAAAATCATCAGTTTTTACACAAACTTAGACATTGCACCTTATACCTTAAAACAAGCCTTCGAAAAAATTAATACTCTTAAAATTTATACTTTAGACGATTTATCATCATTATTTGATAAGGAAACTGACGAAACCTTTAAAGAAGCTGACAATATCTTTAAAAATTTTCTTTGGAATTCTTCTACAAGTTTGATTTTTTTAAAAAATCCTATTGTAAATAAAGAATTTAATCAAATTCTTAAAACTTTTAATGCGGATTATATTGATGTAACTTCGCAAATCAATCAAAGTTTTACTCAAATCAAGATCAATGCACTTTGGTTGAAAATTTGTGCTTATTTGTTAGCTTTTTTAGTTTTATGGATTGTTTTTGATTTTAAAAAAGCTCTTATGATGATAGGGATTATTTTACTCGCAACTTTAATAAGTATAGCGATTTTAATGCTCATAAGGATGGATTTTAATATTTTTAGCATTTTTGGATTTATTTTAGCTGGAACAATAGGGATTGACTATGTCATTTTTGCTCTTAATAATCAAATCAACCTCTATCAAAAGTTTTTTGGTATTATCCTTGCAAATTTAACAAGTCTTATTTCTTTTTCCCTTCTATCTCTAAGTCAAACTTATGCGATTTTTAGCTTTGGAATTAGCGTAAGTTTATGTATGTTTTTTTGTGCATTTTTTGCATTGTTGCTTGCTTGTAAAGAAAATCAATGATTTCATATTTTGCATTTAATCTTACCTCAAAACAATTTCAAGCTATTTATAGTCCTATATTTTCCAAACAAGAGGATATTATCATTTTTTCTTTTACAGCCCCAGTTGTTTATAAAATTTTTGATGATTGTCTTGATGAACAAGATAAAATCAAAATCAAACAAAGCCCTAATTTATTAGCAAATCAAAATTTTATTTCTTCGCGATTTTTAAAATTTTCAACCAAAACCTTAAGACAATTTTATCCTTTTTATGGATTAAGCCACACTAAAGGGTATGCCATTCAAAGTCATAGTCACATTAAAGTGGGCATAGATTTAGAAAAGTTATCTCCTAGAGATTTCTCTAAACATCTTGATTTTTGTTTTAACTCTTATGAAAAAACCGCCATAACAATGAATCAAAATCCACTCTATCATTTTTATAAAATTTGGACTCTTAAAGAAGCTATCATAAAGCTTTGCGATTTAAGCTTCGCAAATCTTAGCGAAGTTGGATTGAATCTAAAAGGAGCTTTTTATTTGCACGATAATTCTTTTATTGATTTCTCACATCAAATTTTACAAAAAAATATACTTTTAAGTTTGGCTTGGAAAATATAAATTCGTTTTAATAAAATAATTTTAATAAGTGATAACATCGATGACTATGAAGCTATTAATGCAAATCATATCGATTTTATTTTCTTGCTTCTAAAAGGTTTTTTGTTAAAAAGAGGATTTTTGGCGAGTTCTAAATATTCCTTTATTAATTCAATCCTACTTTTTTCTTTAGCATCAGGATAGAAAATGTGTTTTCTTTTGTTATAATCTTTAGCTTTTTTGATGAATGATTGTTTTTGATGATAGAATATCCTTTCTTCAAGAATTATAGAGTATTCATCACTGCTATTTTTGAGGTAAGCCCTAAGGGCTACATTGTTTAGAAGTTCTTTCCCTTGAGCTTTTAATTGTTTAAGTTGTTGGATTCCTTGAGGATTTTGTTGATAGTTTCCTCGCCATAGGTTGCTATCAGAGATTCCTTGAAGGAATCCACTTTCTTGCACCAAGCTTTCACTTCCTTCAACCACTGCTCGGCTTCTATTCTCTCTTTCCTCGCTTGTTGCAATTCTTGCTCCGCTTTCTCTGCTCTCTGCTCCGCTTCGTCTGCTTCTCGCTCTAATAATTCCAAGCACTCTTTCGATGAAAGCTTGGGGATATTCCACGATTTTGTCTCTTGTTCGAGTATTGGCATTTTGGGTGTTGTCATTTTCAAACTCCTTTTTATCATAAACTAAACTTGCAAAGGGTTCATTTGCATTGGGTTCATAAAAATAAAATGCGTTTTCGCTCTTGTTTAATTTAATATTAATAGCAAAGCCTTTTTCAGTCATTATTTTTTTAAGCTCTAATAAAAGCTCAAAAGGCACTGAAAGCTCTTTCTCTTCCATTTTCAAACTCCATTATAGCATTTTTTGCTTTGAAAGTAAAAAGTTATTATTCACTTAAACAATGAAATTTCTACTCACATAAAGATTGAATTTGCGTTGGTGTCGATTTTTGGCAGAAAGAATCAGAAAGAATTAGGTTTAAATTTAAGGAATATTTAATTTCAATGTTAGAGTGTAAATTAAAGGGAATTTTTATGCTTAAAAAAAATTTTTTAATTTAAGAAAATTTAGCTTTGATATTGTATAATGGCTTAATAAATTTAGCACATAGGGAGTTGTGATGAATGCAATCAGTTTGTTGCTTATTGGCGTTTTGATGTTTTTATTTGGTTGGTTCGTTTATTCAAAATTGGTAGCGGGCGAAATTCTAAAATTAGATAATAACTTTGTTACTCCTGCTCACGAACTCAAAGACAATGTGGATTATGTTCCTACAAATAAATTTGTTCTTTGGGGGCATCATTTTACCGCTGTTGCAGGGGCTGCACCTATTGTAGGTCCTGCTATTGCTGTGCAATGGGGTTGGTTCCCGGCGTTTTTATGGGTTGTTTTAGGGACGGTGTTTTTTGCGGGGATTCACGATATGTGTGCATTGTGGGCAAGTGTAAGGAATCAAGGAAAATCTATCGGGACAATTTGTCAATATTATGTTGGTTCAAAAGTTGGGCAACTCTTTATGGTGGTTATTTTCTTGGTTTTGTTGATGGTAAATGCCGCCTTTGGTGTTATTATTGCGAAAGAATCTGTTGAACACCCTACGACTATCATACCTGCTTGGGGAGCGATTGTGGTTGCTTTAATGATGGGGCAGGCTATTTATCGCTTTAAAATGAATTTGGGAATTGTAACTTTAATAGGGGTTGTTTGTCTTTATGCTTTAGTGCCGCTAGGCGTTTATGTGCCTGTGGAATTACCCGCAAATATAGGAGGATTTGATGCGATTAGACAATGGGTTGTGATTTTGTTTATTTATGCAGGGATTGCTTCTATACTTCCGGTGTGGATGTTGTTACAACCGCGTGATTATGTTAATGGGATTCAGCTTTTTATCGGATTGCTTTTATTGTATAGTTCCATTCTTATTGTTAATCCTTCAGTTTTAGCTCCTCACGTGATTCCTGCTGTCTCACAGCCGGGCGGTTGGCATATTATAGTTCCTATTTTATTTATCACCGTGGCTTGTGGTGCAATCAGTGGATTTCACGGGATTGTTTCTAGTGGGACAACTTCTAAACAAGTCGATAAGGAAAAAGATGTGCGATTTGTAGGTTACCTTGGTGCTGTGGGTGAGGGTAGTTTGGCTTTAGGGACAATTATTTCTTGTGTCGCAGGTGTGGGTTTATTGGCAGCTAATAGCGGACTTTCACCGGAAACTTGGATTGATTTTAAACACGGGGCAGGAAACTTTGCTTCTGGTGGTGGTGCGATTGTCAATGCAGGTATAGGTTTGCCGATTGAGGCAGCTCAAACTTTGCTTTCTTTGATGTTGATTTTGTTTGCGGCTACTACAATGGACGCAGGGATTCGACTCCAACGTTATATTATACAAGAGTGGGGAGAAATTTATAAGATTCCTTTTTTGAAAAAAAATGGAATTGCAACGCTTGTGGCTGTTATTACTTCCTTTTTATTAGCGATTAATGGGATTGGTGAGTCTGGACAAAATGAAGTGGCAATTTGGCCTCTTTTTGGGGCAACTAACCAAATCTTAGCTTCACTTACACTCTTAACTATTGCGGTGATTTTGATTCGTAGCAAAAGAGTGGGAGGCTCTTTAGCTGTGCTTATCCCGATGACTTTTATTTTAACAATGGCGTTTTGGGGGGCATTAATTAAGTGTGTAGAGTTTTATAAAGCACAAAATTGGTTACTCTTTGGAATTGATATTCTTGTAATTATTGTAACGATTTTAGTTGTCCTCTCTGCCCTCTCAACGATTTCAAAAGTTTTAAGAAACAAAGAATAGTTCTAAATATAGTGATGAAATTTATTCGTTTTAGGGCTATTTCCAAGGGGATTGAGGAATTTTATTTTTCAAAATATCGCGGTGTTTTGAAGCGTCAAAAAAGAGAAATTGATGATTTTTTTATGATTATCACTTTTTCTGAAATGATGGGGATTCCTAATCCTTTTGAATTTTATACTTTAGAGATGTTACCTGAACTTATGCCTAAATTTCATCAATGGCACAAAAGAATGGGATTAGAATATTCGGTTTTTGATAATTTTCCTTGCACTTGTTGCTAGAGATTAGGGAGTAGAAGTTTAGATAAAATAGCTTTACTCTCATATCTTAATAGAGGAATAAAATGGATTTAATAATACCTAGAGTTGTTTTTGTTGGCGGTAAAGGTGGCGTAGGAAAAAGCACAATCTCTAGTGCGATTGCACTTAAAGAAGCAAGAGAGGGTGCTAAGAGTTTGCTTATCTCCACAGACCCTGCTCACAATCTTAGCGATATTTTTCATCAAGACTCTAAAGGGCAGATTTGTGAGATTGAAAAAAATCTGTTTTTCTTGGAGATTAATCCTCATAAAGAAGCAGAAAAATATATTAATCAAGTTGCCAAAGACACTAAAAAGTTTGTTTCTCCTACTTCTTATGCAATGCTAGATGCTTATTATCAAGCGGTTTCTCATAGTGGGAGTGCTCAAGAATCTGCCCTTTTTGATTGTTTGATTCGTATTATTGTTACTCAAAAAGAATGGGATAAAATTATTATTGATACTGCTCCAACAGGACATACACTAAGGCTTTTTGGGTTACCTCAAATGATGAGAGAATGGAGCAAGACACTTCTAAGTGAGCAAGAAAGAGGCGGGAGGATTGAGAATATTTTGGGGCATATTGAAGATAAAAATCCCCTAGAAAAAAGGATTGAAGAGCGATATTTGCTTTATACACGATTCCAAAATTGCTTAAAAGACACTAAAGAATGTGGTATTATTTTTGTGCTTAATCCGGATTATTTGTCTTTAATGGAGACACAAAGAGCAATCCAAACGCTCCAACAAGAAAATCTCAACGCCTTTGCTTTGATTGTCAATAAAATCCCGCCCCAAAGTTCGGATACTTTTTTTATGGAGCGGTATCTAACTTCTAAGCAATATTTGGAAAAAATCCTCTCTTATTTTAGGGATTATACGATTTGGCAAATTCCTCTTAAAAGTCAAGATATTCTCCAAAAAGAAGATTTGGTGTTTATAATGCAGGATTTGCATTAACTGCTAAATTTCATCATTATAATGTAACTTTTTCTCATCATTGCGAGGCATAGTCAAAGTAATCTAAATTATAGATTGCCACGAATGCTACGCATTCTTGTAATGACAAGGGGAAGTTCCGCAATGACAGGTAAAAGGAATTTCGCAATGATGAGTGGAAGTTTCATAATGGCGAGGAAAAAGGGCGATTGCTTTGGAATTGATATTTCTTATAATGACAAAAAAGACATAAAATAATCTTAACTCCAAAGAGTTAAGATTATTTAAGTTATTTTGTTTGAAGCAAAACCGCATCAGGGATAATTCCGCCTAAGAAGGTTGCAATAACAAAAGTCCAAATCCCTATGATAATAATAAAGGCAATAGAGTATTTCAAAGTGAATTTAAAGAGGTCAGATTCTTTGCCGACTAATCCCACCGCCGCACACGCAATCGCAATACTTTGTGGGCTAATCATTTTACCCACAACGCCACCCACAGAGTTTGCTGCTAAGAATAAGGTTTCCTTAATGCCAAGATTTAAGGCACTAGTTTGTTGGAGTGGTCCAAAAAGAATATTAGAACTAGTATCACTACCGGTGATAAACACACCAAGCCAACCAATCACAGGGCTAAAGAATGCAAAGGCATTGCCCGTAGTTTTAGCAAAAAATTCTCCTAAAGTCGCACTCATACCGCTATTTCTTGAAACAAAAGCAAAAGCAACCACAAGCCCAATGGTAATACAAGGGATTGCCATTTCTTTAAGCGTATCCCAAAAACAATCCGCAGCTTCGTTTGCTTTGATTTTCAAAATCCAAATCGTTAAAAAAGCAGCTAAAAGGATTGCAGTTCCGGCTTGTCCTCCAATAAAACTAATAGGCATAACCAAATCAACATTTGCACCACTGGGTGTTTTAATCAAGCCTAGAACATTATTAGAAGCGATGATAACACGTGTATAATCTAAAATGTTTCCCTTATCAAAAAGAGCCTTAAACCAAGGTTGTGTCCAAATAATAATACACGCAACCAAAAGAATAAAAGGTAGCCAAGCACGGAAAATTGTGCCTATCTCTAGTGTGTTTGTTTGGGTAAAATCTTTTTGGTCATCAAGGCGAAAAATATTTTTGGGTTGCCAAATCTTTAAGAATAAAGTTGTGCAGACTAATGAAACGATAGCAGAGACAATATCAGGAAGCTCTGCACCTAAGAAGTTTGAGCTTAAAAATTGCGTTGCTGTAAAGCTAAGGGCAGCCACAAAAATCGCAGGAAAAGTCTCTCTGACACCCTTTAATCCGTCCATTAAAAAGACAATAAAAAAAGGCACACTTAAACTTAAAGGCACAAGCATTCTCCCTACCATTGCAGAGACACCATTTTGCTCAATGCCGATGAGATTTGTCATTGCAATAATGGGGATTCCCACTGCACCAAAAGCCACAGGAGCGGTATTTGCTATCAAACAAAGTCCTGCAGCATAAAGCGGTTTGAGTCCAAGTCCGACAAGTAGAGCTGCTGTGATTGCCACAGGTCCTCCAAAACCAATAGCACCTTCTAAAAAGGAACCAAAACAAAAACCAATGAGTATGACTTGAATCCGATGGTCAGGCGTAATAGTAATGACACTTTGTTTGATAATCTCAAAAGAACCAGATTTGATTGAAAGTTTGTAAAGAAAAATCGCTGCAATAATAATCCAAGCAATAGGCCACATTCCTTGTGCAAAACCTTGTATAAAGCTTGCTCCTACAAGCGAGAAAGGCATATCATAAGCAAAAGTCGCTAAGATTGAGGCTAAAATCACGGTTAAAAATCCAGCCTGATAGCCCTTAAGCTTAAAAACAAGCAAACAAGCTAAAAAACAAGCAATCGGCAAGAAAGCAACTAACGCACTTAATAGTAAATTATTGAGTGGGTCATAGTTTTGTATCCATTCCATAAAAGCTCCTCTACTCTAATTTCAAGATTGTATGTTACAATTTTAATGTAAGGCATCTTGCAAAATATTGAGTTTTTATAAACTTCAAATAAATTGAAAAATAATGTTACTTTTTGTAAATTGATTAGGGATTTAGTGTGTTGAGAATGGTTTTATATTTCAAAATTTTAATAAAATAAAGAAAGCATAAAGATATTTGTGATAAATTTAAAAATACTGAAAAATCCCAAGAAGGAGAATTGATGCGAGTTTTCTTTTTTTCTACTTGTTTAGGGGCTTGTGCGTTTGCTGATACTTGTATCGTATGCATTAAACTCTTGCAAAAAGAAGGCGTAGAGGTTGTTTTTAAGAAAAATCAAACCTGTTGTGGGCAGCCAAGTTTCAATTCAGGTTACAACGAGGAAACCAAAGAGATTGCGTTGCATACAATGGATTTGCTCCAAGGGGAAGAGCCTATTGTTGTGCCAAGCGGTTCTTGTGCAACTATGATGAGAGTGGATTATCCTCTTTTGTTTGAGGGGACTTCCTATGAAAAACAAGCCAAAGATTTTGCCAAAAGGGTTTATGAGCTTAGTGAATTTTTGTTTGAAGTCTTAAAAGTCAAATATGAGGATAAGGGTAACCCCATTAAAGTAACTTGGCATAGTAACTGCCACGCTTTAAGAGGGGCAAAATGTATTGAAGCGGCAAAATCACTTTTGAGAAGTTTAAAAAATGTTGAACTTATTGAGCTAGAACGAGAAGAGGAATGTTGTGGATTTGGTGGGACTTTTAGTATTAAAGAGCCAGAAATCTCTAATGCAATGGTTACACAAAAAGTGCAAGATATACAAAGCCGCGGTGTGGATTGCCTTTTAAGTGCGGATTCGGGTTGTTTGCTGAATATCAGCGGAGCAATGCAAAAACAAGGCATAAATATCCAAGCTTTGCATTGGTATGATTTTCTAGCGCAACGAATTGGGCTTTAAAGGAGGAAAAAATGAGTGAAAATCTCCCTACAACAAAACAGCAATATCACGATATTATAGAAATTAAACTTCAAGATAAGCAGCTAAGAGAAAATCTACGCAGCGGAATGGATACGCTCAAGGCAAATCGTCAAAGATTGATTGGGACGCGTTTTTTGGATTGGGAAGGATTAAGAGAGAAAGCACAAGCCCTAAAACTTAAAAATCTCAATAAGCTTGATAAGTTGCTTGAGGAATTTGAGGCAAAAGCTACCCAAAATGGTTTAACTATTCATTGGGCTAACACGCCTTTGGAGGCTAATGAGATTGTGTATCAAATCTTGCAAGAAAAAAAGGCGACAAAAATCCTTAAAGGTAAATCAATGGCAAGCGAGGAGACGCATCTCAATGCTTTTTTGAAAAGCAAGGGGATTATGCCTATTGAAACGGATTTGGGAGAGTTGATTATCCAACTCATTGATGAACCGCCTGTGCATATCGTTGTCCCTGCGATTCACAAAAATCGCTATGAAATTGGTGAGATTTTCAAAAATAAATTGAACGCACCTTTAGAATCTGAACCTGAAAAACTTAATGAGATTGCAAGGGTGCATTTAAGAAAAGAGTTTAAGGAATTTACGATTGGTTTAAGCGGAGCGAATTTTGCGATTGCTAAAGAGGGGGCAATTTGGCTTTTAGAGAATGAAGGTAATGGGCGTATGAGTACCACCGCTTGTGATGTTCATATTGCTTTTTGTGGGATTGAAAAGGTAGTGGAATCTTTTGAGGAGGCAAGTTTGCTTAATGCCCTTTTGATTCCCTCTGCCACAGGTGCTCCTGTTACTTGTTATAATAATATTATCAGCTCCCCAAGAAAAGAAGGTGAGAAAGACGGACCCAAAGAAGTGCATATTATTTTGCTTGATAATCATCGCTCTTTAATGCTTAAAGATTCCCATTATTATCACTCTTTGAGCTGCATTCGCTGTGGGACTTGTTTGAATCATTGTCCTGTTTATGATAAAATCGGAGGACACGCCTATTTGAGTGCTTATCCCGGACCGATTGGCGAAGTGATTTCACCGCAACTTTTTGGCTTAAATCGATTCAGTCCGATGTTGGATTTGTGTTCTTTATGTGGGCGTTGCAGTGAAGTTTGTCCTGTAAAAATCCCTTTGGCAGAACTTATTAGGGATTTAAGAAGTGAGCGAGTAGGGCAGGGGAGAAAAAATATTTTTGGTGATGATGGAAGCACCCTAAATCCAAAAGAAGCAGCATTAATGAAAAAGTTTGCTAATGTGGCTACTACGCCTAAAAAATGGCGGTTTATTTTAAGCTTGGTAGGAAATTTTGGCTTTTTAGGGCAGTTTTTTGCTCCCTTGCTACCGGGATTAAGTGCTTGGGTAAAATACCGCAAATATCCCAAAATCAGCGGTGGATTTCATCAAAAAGTAGCACAATTACAAGGAGTAATTTATGAGTAAAGAAGCGATTTTAAATCAAGTGAGAGAATCCTTGCAAGCTAGAGGGGCAAAAAATCCTCATTCATTCCCCGAGCCTTTATATACAAGCCCGATGAAAATCACGCAAGAGAATTTATTAGCAGAATATATCCAAAATCAAATTGCTAACAAATCAGAAGTTTATGAAAGCTCCAAAGAAAATCTTATTGTTACTTTAGGAGAGATTTTGGATAAACTCAAAGCCAAAAGGGTGCTTTGCAATGAGGATTTACCTTGCTGTTGTGAGGATTTGAAAGGAAAATTTAAAGTTGAACTTTATACCCAAAGTGTCGATAAGTGCAAAGAAGAGATTTTTGGGATTGATACTTCTATCGTGTTGGCTCGTTGTGGGATTGCAAACTTAGGAATTATTGGCTTAAGTTCTAATATAAATGCCCCAAGACTCTCCTCACTTGTAACAAATAATTGTATTTTTTTATTAGAGAGAAAAAATATTGTTGAAAATCTTTATTTGGGTGTGGAGTTTATTAAAAATTATGAAAAAGAGAGAGCTAAAAGTGAAGTTTTACCCACGAATATTATCTTTGTGGCAGGACCTTCAAGGACAGCGGATATAGAGCTACAAACCGTTTTTGGAGTACACGGACCGCGTCATACCTTTGTGGTATTGTATTAAAGGTTTTTTGGGGATTTGAAACAAGTAGAATTTTCTTGCAATGACAAGCTATTCAACATTAGTGATTGCTTTTATGCTACAATACTTGAATGAAACGGAGCAATATTTTTACTTTTTGTCTTTTAATGCTGCTTGTGTATAGTTTTTGTGTGGGTGTGAGATTTTATTATGTCTTAGTGATGCAATCACACACTGAATATTTTTATCAACAAGCTTTGATGATTAATAGTAATGATGGCTATTTTTACGCTCAAGGGGCAAGGGATATTTTGCAAGATAAGTTACAAACACCCTCTTCACCGACAAATGAGTGGCTCTCTAAAATCACAGCTTTTGTGGTGCGTTGCACTCCTTTTTCTCTAGAGCAAATTATGCTTTATTTGCCCGGATTTTTAGGGGCTTTGAGTGTGTTTCCGATAATGCTTTTAGCCTATCGTAGTGGTTTTTATGCTAGCGTGTGTGCGGGAGTGATTAGCGGGATTGGGGTGAGTTATTACAATCGCACGATGTTTGGGTATTATGATACGGATATGCTTGTGATTGTTTTAGCTCTTAGTGTGCTGGTATTTAGCGTATTTTTGTGGAATCGCTGGAATTTTATTTTGTTTGCATTGCTGTTAGTTTTGTCTGCTTTTTCTCTGCTTTATTATCCTTCTTTGCGTTATGTGTTTTTAGGCTATTTGGGGATTTTGTGCTGCGTGGGGATTTTTAAAAAAGAAAATGAATTTAAAATCTTGGTTTTGGGATTTGGGGTTGTGATTTTGTGGGGCATTTTTTATCCTAATTTTTTAGGAGTTTGGGTGCTTTTGGGGATTACCTTTGGGATTTTACAAAAAAACCAAAAAATTCTTAAAGTGTTGTTTTGGGTTTTGTTAGGAGGATTTTTAGGTGTTTTGTTGTTTTGGTTTTTTCCTTATCTGCAAAATAGCGTGTATTGGACAATGCAAACAAATAAAAACACAGAGGGATTACATTATCTAGGCGTTGTTTCAACAATTTCAGAAATGTCAAGCCTAGCGTGGCAGAGTTTTGTTTATCGCATTAGTGGACATTGGATTTTATTTGTTTTGGGGTTGTGTGGGATTATTCTTGGAATCTTTAAGGATAAGCGTTTAATTTTGGTTACTCCTTTGTTGATTTTAGGTGCATTTGCCTATTTTAAAGGAATGCGTTATACGATTTATGCTGTGCCAATACTTGCTTTGGGACTTGGGATTTTATGGGGAGAATTTTTAAAATATATTTTTATAAAGGATTCTAAAATCTTTAAAATCTTTAGGCATTGTTTTGCTTGTGTGCTTTTGGTTGCAAGCTTTTATCCTCACTTAAAGCATATTCAAAATTACCTTGTTGCCCCTGTTTTAAATGCTAAAGAAGCTGAAATTTTGAGCCAAATCCCTTATGAATATGGCAATAAGGCATTATCTTGGTGGGATTATGGCTATGCTATTGGTTATTATGCGAGATTAGAGAGTTTTAGCAATGGAGGAAAAAATGATGAAGCGAGGAATTATCTTGTAAGTTTAGCTTTGAGTTCTAAAGAAGAGAAAATAAGCTATAATATCGCTCAATTAATCTTAGCAAATCAAAGTCTAGAAGAATTGATTAGACAGGAAAATCTCACTTCTGATGAGGAGTTACTAGGGTTTTTAAGACAAGATTTAAAATTTTCTTATTCGGGCGATTTGTATGTGATTTTGCCTCTAAGAATGCTTGAGATATTTTCGGTTATTGAGGGATTTAGTAAAATTGATGTTTTTAGCGGAAAGATTTTTCCTAAAGGAGTCTTTTTGGTTTCTAGAAGTCAAAATGGCTCTCAAATCAATTTTAAAGGCGGTGTTGTTTTAGATATTAAAAGTGGCAGAGTGCAAACGCAAGACTCGGAGCTTACCCTTAAGGCGTTTTATGATTCTAAAACAACTACAATTTTTGATGAAAAAAGCCATTTAATCGCTTTAAAAGCTCCTAACAAAAAGGTGATTTTGTGCGAGCAAGATTATTTGGAGAGTTTCTTTCTTAAAGGGATTTTTGGAAAATTAGAGGGGTTTAGCAAGATTTTAGAAAATTCTCAAATGATTGTTTTGAAATTTAAAAAGGAGAGAGAGTGAATTTAACGCATTTAGATAAGCAAAATAATCCGCAAATGGTTGATGTCTCAAATAAAGATTTAACAGAGAGGATAGCAAGGGCTAGGGGAGAGATTAAGATGTCAAAAGAAGCCTTTTTGGCAGTGATAAACCAAAAGACTAAAAAGGGTCCTGTCCTCCAAACAGCTATTATTGCGGCGATTATGGCAGCAAAGAAAACTTCGGATTTGATTCCAATGTGCCACCCGCTTTTTTTAACCTCTGTGGATTGTAAAATTAATGAAATGCCCGAAAAATACACTTTTGAGCTTATTGTGAGTGTTAAAACAAAAGGGCAAACGGGTGTTGAAATGGAAGCTTTAATGGCTGTTTCTATTGGGCTTTTAACAATTTATGATATGGTTAAGGCAATCGATAAGGCGATGGAGATTTCACAAATTTGCTTACTTGAAAAAAGTGGCGGTAAAAGCGGTGATTATAAAAGAAATGATGAGGCATAAAATCGCTTATGTGGGTTTTATGAGTCTTGAAAGTATTAAAAAAATCTTAATAAATAAAATAAATTTTATCCTTTATTTAAAATTGCTTGGATTTTTTGGATTCTTTCTTTATCATTAGGGTGCGTAGAGAGAAAATCTAAGTTACCCCCTTGACTTTTTTCAGCCATTTTTTTCCAAAAAGTTAGAGCATATTGGGGGTTATAACCTGCTTCTTTCATTAATAAAATCCCCACTTCATCAGCTTCTAGTTCGTGGCTTCGGCTATAAGGGAGCATTATACCCACATTACTTCCTAAACCATAGGCTGTTTGGAAAGCTTGAGAATAACTTGGCGTAGCAATATCTAAAACAATTCCTAAAATACCCCCTAACGTCCCTTGAATGCTTTGCATACTCATTCTTTCTGCTCCGTGTCGCAAAATGGCGTGAGCGACTTCGTGCCCTATAACAACAGCGAGTTCATCATCATTTTGGACAAGTTCCATTAAACCTGTATAAACAAAGACTTTTCCTCCGGGCAAACAAAAGGCATTGATGATTTCATCATCAATCAAATAAAACTCCCATTGAAAATCAGGCTTATTGGCGACTTTGGCAATTTTTTCACCCACTCTTTTGACTTGCTGACTTTGGGCTGTGTTTGTGATGACTTTGGATTCCTTGAGAATAGATTTGGCACTTTGCAATCCTAATTGAGCTTCTTCTTTTTCATCAATGAGCATTAATTGTGAGCGATTGGTGTAGGTTGTTGTCGAACAAGCAGCAAAAAAGAGGATTAATGCTACAAATAAGATTTTTTTCATTTTTTTCCTTAAGGTTTGAGTTCCAAAATTTCATCAGTTTGTATTCCAATAGGAATTTTCTTTATAGGCTTACTCCAATCGTGGCAATAATCACAAGCTTTAAAAAAATCTTGCACATAAAAATCTAAAAATCTTTGTTTTTCATCTTCTAAATTGATAAAATCACCCTCAAATTCTTCCAAGCCATTAAGACGCGATAAAGAACTTGCCACGGGACAAACAAAAATTGCTCCTTTTGGAGCTAAGGCGTGAGCATTTTCTTTGAGCTTGCCTTCTTCGTTACGAATCCCTTCTGCACTCATCAAACTGACACAAGACATTCCACAAGCATTGTGATTAGCAATAATTTCATCTTTGTTGCGGTTTCTTTTATAAATTTTATCCACATCATACCAATGGTCTGTTGTGTTAAAAGACCAAGCAATTTTTGCTTTTTCTAACTTTTCCATAATTTCTTTTTGTTTGAGTTTTACCTTGAGATTTGGGGATTTTGTATAATCTGAAATACTGATTTTTCTTAACTTATCAGATTTTTTCATTGCCTCCATTAATTTATCACTAAAATCTATGGTTGCATTTGTTAAAAAGTCAAAAGTGTAAATTTGTTTTGTGTTTTCTAAATATTCTACAAGTTCTGGTAATTCTTTAAACAACAAGGGCTCTCCTCCCATAATCCTCACTCTTGCTATACTATCAACTTTAGAAAGCAAAACTTCTAAACTTGTTTTGATACCCTTTAGGGTTGAAGCGTATTGCTTTTGCGGCGAGAAATATTGCATCATATTATTACAAGACTCGCAACGCATTGTGCATTTTGTCGTTAAAACAAGTTCTAAATAGGGCAAATCCACCTTACCTTCCAAAACTCTTTTTTCAAAATAGGATTTTAAGAAAAATTTTTTCATCAAAGCGGCATAAGGAATTTTAAAAACCCTTGAAATTCCTCTTTTTCCTGTTAGATAAGAAGCATACCAAGAAATATTAGGTTTAATGTATCGTTGTATAAATATATCATTCTCTAAATACTTGCTGTTAAGGGTATTTGTGATTTTTGACATTAAAACTCCTAAAAAATGAAAGCAAAATTGTATGAAAATTTCTATAAATTTATGCTTTGGTTTTTAAGAATAAAAAAGGAATAATCACAATATAAACTATGATAGCCCAAACCAAAAACATAGGAATAAGCCCGATTTGTCTTACTATGGGTTGAGAGATAAGAGGGGAGAGAAATTGCCCTAAAAATATGCAACTTGCTAAAATTCCATAAGCTCTAGCCCTTGCATATTCTGGGCAGATTGAAAACAAATAAGCAGCATTATTGACGAGCATAATGCCTCCACCTGTTCCAAGCAAAGCTAAAGATATTAAAACAGAGACAAAGCTATGGTGTAAATATAAAAGCAAAAAAGAGCTTCCCACGACAAAAAGCGTTAAGATATAAATTTGCTTGGTATTTAAGTGTTTGATTATATTTTTGTAACTTAAAGAAAATAAGCCATAGCAAAAAGCAGACACAGACATTGCAAGCCCTATGTATTTAGGTTCTAGCCCTAAATGTTCTTCGATATAATACGGAAGTTGCGTAGGAGAAATATAATAAACCACCATAATGAAAAATCCTATAAAATATATAGGAAAAAACTGCCAATAATTTACCTTTTCGTCGGTGGATTTTTTCGGATAAAATTTGATGAATTTAGGCTCAAAAAGATACACAAAAGCTAAAAGCGTGATTAAAATTCCAAGCCCATAAACCAAAAAAGGATAACGCCAAGAATAGCTTGAAACATAACCGGCAATACAAATAAAAAATGCACCTCCTACAGCACAAAAAAATCCCTGCCAAGAAAGGGCATTTGCTCTGCGATTAAAGCCCCCGTGGCTGTAATAATCTCCAAGCAAAGCCGAAGCTCCTGTCATTATAAAAGTTGTTGCTATTCCAAAAATCGCCCTTGAAATTAAAATTGCATAAATATCATTGAGAAAAAACCCACTCACACCCGATAAAGTCCATATAATCATAGCAGGAAAAACAAATCTTAATTTGCCAAATTTATCCATAAGCATTCCTGCAAATGGAGATAAAAATACCACAAAAATTGCAGGGATTGTCAAAACTAAACGCGTTAAAATATCCAAATGTTCAAGAGTAAAGCTGGCTAAAGCTGAAGTTGGATTGTGTAAAATTTCCTCAAAATGCCTTGAGATTGAGGGTAAAGATGAAGCAATCACCGCACTTCCAAGTGTTGTCATTGCTGCCATAGAAAATAAAGCGACTTTAAAGCCGGCTCTTTCAGTAATCTCTACGATTTTTTTATCAAGCTTGGTATCATTTGGGCTAAATTTTTGTTGTTTCATTATGCAATCTTTTATCGTGAAATTTGTTATTGTATTGCAATAAATCTTAAAAATATTTTATAAAAAATTTGGCAAATTTTAAAACCCGCTTGAAATATTTTTAAGTTTTAAACAAAAAATTAATCAAAAAAGATTATGATTAGTTTATTATTCTAAAAGGAGAAAAAATGCAAAACACAAAAGATATGCCGCTTGATATTTTTACGCACTCTGATATTTCCCAAAATCCCCAAAATGACTTTTTTCCTGTTGATAATCCTGTTAATGGTGAGATTTTAGCTTATGTGAAAAAAACTTCTAAAGATACATTAGAACAAATCATACAAAAAGCACAAATCGCCCAAAAACAATGGCAAAATACCTTAGCAGAAGAGCGGAGTGATAAGCTTTATAAAATGTCTCATTTGATGCTTGAAAATCAAGAGTTTCTAGCAAATCTTATGACAAAAGAGCAAGGAAAACCACTAGCGGAATCTCGTGGAGAGATTGTGTATGCAGCTTCTTTTTTGAAATGGTTTGCTTTTGAGGCAAGGCGAGTTGATGGGGATATTTTACAAAGTAAAAATCTTAAACAAAAGCTTCTTGTGCTAAAACAACCTATTGGTGTATGTGCGGCAATTACACCTTGGAATTTTCCCTCCGCAATGATTACGCGAAAGATTGCACCCGCATTAGCTTGTGGTTGTGCGATGATTGTTAAATCCGCTTCTGCGACACCTTTGAGTGCCTATGCTCTTGAAATTTTGGCTCAAAAAGCAGGGATTCCTGATGGACTTTTTAGGGTTGTTAATGGCGATTCTAATGAGATTAGTAATGTTTTGTGTCAAGATGAGAGGATTAAAAAATTAAGCTTTACAGGTTCTACGCAAGTAGGTATTGAGCTTTATCAAAAGTGTGCAAGTAGTATTAAAAAACTAAGCCTTGAGCTTGGCGGTAATGCCCCTTTGATTGTTTTTGATGATGCCAATCTTTCTAAAGCTATTGAGGGCATTATGCTTTCAAAATTTCGTAATAGCGGACAAACTTGCGTGTGTGCCAATCGGATTTATGTCCAAAGGGGTATTTATGAGAAACTCTGTGAAAAACTTTGTGAAGCTATTACTTCCTTAAAAGTTGGCGATGGGCTTCAAGAGGGTATCAATCAAGGTCCCCTTATCAATCAAAAGGCAGTTTTAAAGGTTCAAGAACACATTGAAGATGCTTTAAATCAAGGGGCTAAACTGCTTAGTGGAGGTAAAAAGCATTCTTTAGGTGGGAACTTTTTTGAACCCACACTTTTGGGAAATGTTACTCAAAATATGCTTGTTGCAAAAGAGGAAACTTTTGGTCCTTTAGCACCCATTTTTGTTTTTGATGAGGAAGAAGAGGTGATACAAAAGGCAAATGATACAGAATTTGGATTAGCTTCTTACTTTTTCACTGAAGATTATGCAAGACAATGGCGAGTGAGTGAGGCTTTAGAATATGGAATGGTGGGTGTAAATACGGGTTTAATTTCTAATGAGGTTGCTCCTTTTGGGGGTGTTAAACTTAGTGGCTTAGGTCGAGAGGGTTCTAAGTATGGTATTAGCGAGTATTTGGAACTCAAGTATCTTTGTTTGAATTTGTAGGATTAAGATTAGGTTTTTTAAATAAAACTATTCGATTCCCTATCTTAATTTGATGTTTAAAACCTTAGAGTGAGCAAAAAATGTCAGAAAAATTTTTCTTTTGGAAAAATTCTTGGTATTTATATTTTTTGGATTATTTGACACAGATAGGGTAAATTTGCTATTATTTGTGCCAAAAAATTGAGACTTTAAAAGAGGCGGAAATGAACTTTATATTGCAAATTTCAAATGCTGATGAGAACTTACTAAAAGCTTTAAAGGGAGTAATCAATCTCTATCCTCAAGCAAAGCTAAGAGTTAAAAGAGGAGAGGATATAACCCTTAATGGTTATACAAAAGGGTTTGAAAAAGAAATTTTAAAAGATTTAAAAGAAATTAAAAAGCAAAGAAAAAATGGCACACTTAAGACTTATGATAGTGTGGAAGAAGCTTTTAAAGCTGAAAGATTAATCTGACTATGTATAAACTTCATTTGACTAAAAGATTTATAAAAGACGCAAAAAAGCTTAACAAGCAAGATAAAGAGCATATTATGGAAGTTTTGCAAAAGCTCTGTAATAATCAAACGCTAGAGTTAAAATACAAAGACCACGCACTTGTTAGAGATTTACAAGGCACTAGAGATTGTCATATCAAACACGATTTAGTTTTGATTTATAAACGCAGTGAGGAAATCTTAGAACTTGTTGTTTTGCGTATAAGTCCCCATAATGAGCCAGAAATATGAAAAATCTTGTGGGTTTGGCAATGTTGTCGGTTTTGTTTTAGTTGTATTTGCTGTTGCTATTTTGGAGGTGCTTACTTGGGAGTTTTTATGTTAGCTTTGCTTAAAGTAGTCGCCTAGTTATCAGTTCTGATAGTCCCAAAGAATTGAATATAAGATAACAAATTTAAAAGCTAAGTGTGATAAAGATAATTACTAAGCTTGTTAAGGTTTGTTTTATTAGAAACTCTTTGTAAAAAATGAGAGACTCTCCAAGTATGCAAAAACTCTTACAGGTATAAGCCTTGCTTTCCTTTAATTGCTAAATAAGCAAGTTTGCGTTATATTTTTGAATTAAAATTTACTATTTAAGGTTTTTGGTGTGGAGACAATAAGACAATTTTTTGAAAGTTTGATGTGGAATGCAAGAATCTTTGTTGTTTTGGCGGTGATTTTATCGTTAATAGGCTCAATCTTGCTTTTTGTGGTTGCTAGTATTGATATTATTAAGGCAGTTAAACAAACTTTTCTTTATTATAGTAATGCTTTGGAGGCAGGAGCAGATATTCATAATATTTTACTTAATGCCATTATTATGGCACTAGATTTGTATCTTATTGCAGTGATTTTGCTAATTTTTGCGTTTGGTTTGTATGAACTTTTTATTTGCAAAATTCAAATCAAAGATGAGAGCAGCTCAAAAATCCTTGAGATTCATACACTTGACCAGCTTAAAGATAAACTCGCTAAAGTGATTGTGATGGCTTTGATTGTTGCGTTTTTCTCAAAAGTACTCAATATGGGAATGAAATCAACGCAAGATATGCTCTTTTTTGCAATTTCTATTTTGTGTTTGGCAGTGGGACTTTATTTTTTGCACAAAGATTCTAAACATTAAAACGTTTGAGGGGAAAATGAAAAGAATTATTATAGGATTGTTTTTAGGGATTTTAGCGTGGGGCAGTGAGATTAAAATCATTCAAACCTTTGAAGCAGATTTCACACAAAAGCTTATTGCACAAGATAATAGTGAGATTGTCTATCAAGGAAAAATTTTTGCTCAATCTCCCGATAATGTTTTATGGCAATACCAAAAACCAATCCCTAAAGAGGTTTATATTCACTCCAATGAAGTTATTATTTATGAGCCTAAACTCCAACAAGCGATTTTTTCTTCTTTGCAAGAAAAGTTAGACATTTTTGCTTTAGTCAATAAGGCAAAAAAGATAAAAGATAATCTCTATCAAGCCGAAGTTTTGGAGCAAAAATATAATCTTATTATCAATGAGGGAATTTTGGAGAAAATCACTTTTATTGACGCATTAGAAAACAAAGTTATTATTCAATTTGATAAGATTCAAATCAATAAACCCTTAAAAAAGGAACTTTTTGTCTTTGAACCCAAAGAAGGGATTGATTTGATTTATCATTAAAATGTGTAAAATTTTCCCTTAATTTTTAAAAAATAGAACAAAATAAATGCTTTTTTGACTCAAAAAGCAAATCTATTGTAAAATATAAATTATTTTAGCATTTTGCACTTTTAAGGAGACAAGCGATGGGAACCGTTACACTTATTAATAATGAAACAGGTGAAAAATTTGACTTTGATTTGATTGATTGCACAAGAGGACCTAAAGCGGTTGATTTTAGCAAATTGTTTGAGAAAGCCAATATTTTCTCTTATGACCCGGGATATGGTTCAACAGCAGGCTGTGAATCTACTATTAGTTATGTTGATGGAAAACAAGGAAAACTGCTTTATAAAGGCTTACCGATTGAAGAAATTGTTGAAAAATATAAATTTACTGATGTTATTAAATTGCTCATCACCGGGCAAGCTCCCAAAAATGACAAAGAATCTAAAGAATTTGATTTAGAATTACGGCACAGAAGTTTCTTGAATGAAGGGTTAATCAATATTTTTAGTGCTTTTCCTGATGGTGGGCATCCAATGGCAAATCTAAGTTCAGCAGTAGCAGCCCTTTCTACTTTTCATTTTGACCATAAAGAAATGGAAAGCGAAGATGACTATCAAATAATGGCAAGACGCATTATCGCTAAAATCACGACTTTAGTAGCCTTTTCTTATCGTAATTCCGTAGGTGCTCCTTTTATTTATCCTGATATTAGCCGCAATTATGTTGAAAATTTCTTGTATATGTTGCGAGCCTATCCGGGCGGTAAGCTCAAATACACCTTAAAAGGGGAGGAGGAAATCACACCGCTTGAAGTTGAGGCTTTGGATAAAATCTTTATACTCCACGCAGACCACGGGCAAAATGCCTCTACAACAACGGTAAGAAATGTTGCTTCCACAGGCGTTCATCCTTATGCTGCTATTTCCGCAGGAATCAACGCTCTTTGGGGACCAGCACACGGCGGTGCCAATGAAAAAGTTTTGGTTCAGCTCCGTGAGATTGGTGATGTTAAAAATGTTGATAAATTTATTGCGAGGGTGAAAGATAAAAGTGACCCGTTCCGATTAATGGGATTTGGACATCGTGTTTATAAAAGCTATGACCCAAGAGCAAAGGCGATTAAAGCCCTTAAAGATGATTTGAATAAAAAGGGTATTAAAATGGATTCAAGATTAAGCGAAATTGCTGAAAAACTTGAAGAAGTCGCCTTGAATGATGATTATTTCAAAGAAAGAAATCTTTATCCTAATGTTGATTTTTATAGTGGGATTATTCTAACTGCACTTAAAATCCCTGTTCAGCTCTTTACACCAATGTTTGTGATAGGAAGAATGCCCGGCTGGTGTGCTCAAGCAATGGAGCATATGAAAAATCCTCACGCTAGAATTACGCGTCCAAGACAAGTTTATCTAGGGAAATAATTTTGTAGTTAGTCCAAACGCCTAATCAATCTAAGATTTTAGGCTTAGGCTCGGGTAATTTGGTATATCAGTTAGTTTTAATCCTTTTTTGATATAATGCAAAATTTATTTTTATTAAAAAGGAATTTTTATTATGAAAGAATGGGATATTGCAAGTTGGCGAAAGAAAGTTGCCCTTCAACAGCCAACTTATAATAATTTAGAGGAATTAAAAGAAGTAGAAGAACAATTAAGCAAATTTCCTCCTTTGATTTTTGCAGGAGAGGCAAGGGCTTTAACCAAACATCTTGCAAAAGTCTCACAAGGGAAAGCCTTTTTGCTTCAAGGTGGGGATTGTGCAGAAAGTTTCAATGATTTTAATGCTGTAAAAATCCGTGATTTATTTAAAGTTATTTTACAAATGGCAGTGGTTTTAACTTATGCAGGGGCTTGTCCGATTGTTAAAGTAGGGAGGCTTGCTGGGCAATTTGCAAAACCTCGCTCAAGCGATACTGAAACAATTAATGGAGTAACGCTTCCTAGCTATCGTGGAGATATTATTAACAGCACAGAATTTTCTAAAGAGGCAAGAGAGGCAAATCCTCAAAGAATCTTGCAAGCTTATCATCAATCAGCTGCCACTTTAAATCTTATTCGAGCATTTGCTCAAGGAGGTTTAGCGGATTTAAATCAAGTGCAAAAATGGAATCTCACCTTCGCTAATGGTGCTTCAACCAATGAGTATAAACAAATGGCACAAAAAATCACTGAAGCATTGGCTTTTATGGAAGCTTGTGGGATTAATGCCTCTAATACACCACTTTTGCACGAGACAGAATTTTACACTTCTCACGAGGCATTATTACTCAATTATGAAGAAGCCCTTACACGCAAAGATCATTTAACAAATAAATGGTATGATTGTTCAGCCCATATGCTTTGGATTGGCGAGAGGACAAGAAATCTTGAAGGTGCTCATTTGGAATTTTTACGTGGTGTGGATAATCCTTTGGGTGTTAAAATTGGACCTAATGCTACTAAAGAGGATATTTTAGGAATCTGTGATATTCTTAACCCTCACAATCAAGCAGGGAGATTAAATTTTATCATTCGTATGGGGGCTAAAGTGATTAAAGATAAACTCCCCAAACTCCTTGAAGCTGTGAAAAATGAGGGTAGGGAGATTGTTTGGAGTATTGACCCAATGCACGGCAATACCATTAAAGCAAGCAGTGGATACAAAACAAGAAATTTTGACAGCATTTTAGAGGAGTTAAAAAGCTTTTTTGAGATTCACAAAAGTGTTGGCACTTATGCAGGGGGCGTTCATTTGGAAATGACAGGAGAAGATGTAACAGAATGCATTGGCGGTATGAAAGCTATTACAGAGGAAAATCTAGGTTGTAATTATAATACGCAATGCGACCCAAGATTGAATGCTAATCAAGCCATAGAGCTTTCCTTTTTGATTGCTGATGTTTTGAAAAATCGTAGAATTTAAGGTTTTAATCTTATTTTTTAAAATTTTATAAAACTTTTTTTAAAAATACCTAAAAATATGCTATAATATCGCAATTTTTATTCCAAATTTAAGGATTTTTGATGCGTATTTTGATTATTGAAGACGAAATTAGCCTGAATAAAACGATTACAGAGGGGCTAAATGAATTTAATTATCAAACTGATGTAGCGGAAAATTTAAAAGATGGCGAGTATTACATTAGTATTAGAAACTATGATTTGGTTTTGGCTGATTGGATGTTACCTGATGGGAATGGATTAGAGATTATTAATCAAATTAAAAGCAAATCCCCACGCACAGCAGTTATTATTATTTCAGCACGCGATGATGCCGAAAGTGAAGTGGAAGCCTTAAGAGGCGGGGCTGATGATTTCTTGGCAAAACCCTTTGATTTTAATGTTTTGGCTGCAAGAATTGAGGCAAGATTAAGATTTGGCGGGACCAATCTTATCGAAATTGAAGACTTAACCATTAATCCTGATGAAGAAAAAATCACTTACAAGGGACAAGAAATTGAACTTAAAGGAAAACCTTTTGAGGTTTTAACGCATCTTGCAAGACACCGAGACCAAATTGTTTCTAAAGAACAACTCCTTGATGCGATTTGGGAAGAACCTGAATTAGTAACCCCTAATGTCATTGAAGTCGCTATTAATCAAATCCGACAAAAAATGGATAAACCACTTAATATTGCTACGATTGAAACGGTAAGACGAAGAGGGTATCGATTTTGCTATCCAAAAGGAGTATAAGGCAAGATTATACTAAGCAAATCACAATCTCCCTCATCGCTCTTGTAGCGATTTTTTCTGTCATTTTTTATGCGTATTTTTATTATAGTATTTATGGCAATATCAAAGCAACACTTCATAAAGAAGCCCAAAAGATTTTAGAAAATCCTATTAGTTATTTAGCAGGGCAAGTCTTTTATATTCAGGGTATCAACCCTATGAAAAATGAAACGCTCAAAGTCTCTATTTTGGAACAAAAAATTACGCAGAGTTATACACAAAAAGAAAATCAAGCCTCTAGTGTATATTATCATCTTTTTGTGCCTTATGATGAGGGAGGGATTCAAATTAGCCTTGATATAACTCAATCTGATGAGTTTTTAGAAATGGTTTTAAGAGGGATTTGCTTGGTGGATTTTTTTGCGTTGATTGTGATTTGGCTTTTTGCTTTGACTTTTTCTAATATCCTCTATAAGCCTATTTGGAAGTTTTCTCAATCACTTTTAAAAATTAAAGAGCAAGATTTGGAGTTATTAGAGGATAAAGAGTTACCCTATGAATTTCAGCCACTATTAAGTGCTATTAATGATTTGCTCCAAAGGGTTAAAAATCATCTCCTTTATCAAAAACAATTTTTCATAGGCATTGCTCACGAGCTTAAAACACCTCTAGCAGTAGCAAAAACTAAAAGCGAGGTTACGCTCATTAAAGAAAGAGAAAAAGGAATTTACATTGAAGCTCTAAGGGAAAATATTAAAAGTATTGATGAAATGAATGCGATTATTAAAACTTTGCTGGATTTAGGAAGGCAAGAAAGTGCACAATTTGAAAAGAGTATCCATACTAATATAATGAAAATTTTAGGCGAAGTGGCTGAAAACTTTAAGATTTTGGCAAAAAAAGAACAAAAAAATTTTATTTATAAGCTTGAACCTAAGGAGCTTTTGATTCATATTAAACCGACACTTCTAACACAAATTATTCAAAATTTTTTGCAAAATGCTCTGAAATTCACACCCCAAGACAAAACTATTATGTTAGAATCAAAAATTTTGAAGGATAATATTTTTCAAGTTGTTGTGATTGATGAGGGTTGCGGGATTGATTCTGATTTGGAAGATATTTATGCTCCTTTTAGGAGGGCGGGAAATAAGAGTGGAGCAGGATTAGGATTGTTTTTGGCTAAAAATGCTGCTAATGCTTTGGGAGGCAAAATTTCACTCAAAAATCGCCTTGATAATAAAGGGAGCATTGCGACTTTTGAACTCAAACTTAACAGAGAGGAACAATAATTGCTATCTTTGTTTAAAAGGAGTTTTTATGCAAAAGTATTTTATGCGATGGATAGCTTTATTGATTTTTCTAGGGAATTTTTGCTATGGAGTACCCGAGGTAGAATTTAAAAATTCTTGTGTGCCGTTAGAGAATTTTTCTAATTTTCAAAAAGAAGTGTTATTAAAATCCTATCTTGCAGGGGAAAAAGACGGCTTTGGCTATACCTTAGCTGCGATTGCGTGGAAAGAATCTTGTGCAGGAGTGTATAAGATGAACTTTCAAGACCCAAGTGCTGGGAACTATCACGCTTATATTCCGGGCGTTATTAACCGCTATCCGCAATTAAAGCAAAATGGTTTTACACAAAATCTTGTAGGAGCAATGCTCGTAGAAGATGATAATTTTGCAGCAGAAATTGCTATTTCAGAGCTTAAATATTGGCAAAAAACTCATAATGGCGATTGGAAAAAGATAATTAAATCTTATAATAAAGGCTATTCTTGGGAGAAAAATACGCAAGCTGATATTCAAGCGGAGAATTATTATCGCGATGTAGCCCAAAAAGTTAGGCAATTACAAGACTATTTTCAAAGTACTGCTTTCAAAAAAGTCGCTCTTGAGTTTCCTAAAAAAATCTATCAAGAATCTTTAGGGCAAAAACAGCTAAGCAATGACAATCCTCAAGCGGATTTAAAGAGAAAAGAAGTGCAAGAAAAGATTTTATACTCTAAAAATCCCCAAAAAGAAGAAAGTTTCTTGCTGCTTCCCATTTATCAAGTTGGCACAGAATTTGCCGCTCCAATGGATAAAAAGCCAACAATTATCAAAGAATTTGACTTAATAGAAGTTTATTAGGCTAACCATATTTTAGCAATAGATTCAAGCTTTTCTTTGCTCTCTGTTGCAAAAAATTCAATTTGTGTGTTTGCATAGGTATTTTTGAGATGATAAAAGCAATGTAAATATTCCATAATCGCTTCACCTGAATGAATGAGAATGCTTTGATGTTTGAAATATGCACTAAGAGCAGGTGCAATAAGAGGAAAATGTGTGCAACCTAAAATAATAGCATCAGGTGTTTCTTGGCATTGAGCAAAATAATATCGCATTGTTGCTTCCAAAATCTCCCCCTTAAAAATCCCCTCTTCTACAAGTGGGACAAAAAGTCCTGTGGCTAATCCAAAAGTATTTTGGTAGCCTTTTTGGTGGAGTAGGTTTTGATAAAGGTGGCTTTGGATTGTCGCTTTTGTCCCTAAAATCAGGATTTTAGAATCTTTGGAAGGGATTTTGTTTTGCAAGGCTAAGACACCGGGTTCAATCACTCCCACAATCTCAAAAGGAGCAATTTTTTTCATAGAATCTAGGGCATACGCACTTACCGTATTGCACGCAACCACTAATAAATCTAAATCAAATTGCCTAAAAAACTCAATAGCCTCTAGGGAATATTGGATAATTGTTTCTTTACTGCGGACACCATAAGGCACACGAGCGGTATCCCCATAATAAATAATATGTTCAAAATGACAAGAAGCAATCAAGCTTTTTAAAACGCTCAATCCTCCTGCACCGCTATCAAAAACCCCGATTTTTTTAAACATTTCTAACTCGCATCATCATTCATCATATTTAAAAATTCTTCATTGTCTTTGGATTTTTGCATTTGGGAATATAAAAAACTTAAGGCATCAATTTCATTATTCATTTGATGGATTGCATTGCGTAAAACCCAAACTTTTTGCAATCTATCATTACCTAAGAGCATTTCCTCTTTTCTTGTTCCACTTTTTAAAATATCCATTGCAGGATAAATCCTGCGTTCAGCAATATTTCTTGCTAATACGATTTCACTATTACCGGTGCCTTTAAATTCCTCAAAAATCACTTCGTCCATTTTAGAGCCTGTTTCAATGAGTGCGGTAGCAATGATTGTTAAAGAGCCGCCTTGCTCGATATTTCTTGCTGCTCCAAAGAAACGTTTAGGTTTATGCAAAGCATTAGCATCAACCCCACCGCTTAAGATTTTCCCGCTACTAGGGGTAGCTGCATTATAAGCCCTTGCAAGACGCGTAATAGAATCAAGCAAAATCACAACATCTTTTCCTAACTCCACCATTCTTTTGGCTTTTTCAACGACAAGTTCAGCCACTCTTGTATGATTATTAGCAGGCATATCAAAGGTGGAGCTATACACCTCGCCTTTTACGCTTCTCTCCATATCAGTAACTTCTTCTGGACGCTCATCAACAAGTAAAACAATAAGTTCAATTTCAGGGTGATTGTGTTCAATCCCATAGGCTAATTCTTTCATTAGTTCTGTTTTACCTGTCCTTGGAGGTGCAACAATCAAAGCTCTTTGTCCCTTTCCGATGGGGGCAAATAAATCAAGCATTCGCCCTGTTACTTTAAAGCTATTGTATTCTAGCTTAATTTGCTGGGTAGGGAATAGGGGAGTGAGATTATCAAAAAGAGGGCGATTTTTCATATCTTCTGGGGATTGATAATTAATCGCTTCAACTTTAAGGAGGGCATAATAACGTTCTTGGTCTTTAGGGGAACGCACTTGTCCTGTTACAATATCACCATTTCTTAGGGCAAATCTGCGGATTTGCGTGTTACTCACATAAGCATCATTTTGTGTGCCTGAAAAATTTTCATCAATCGCCCTTAAAAATCCATAACCTTCAGAAGTGATTTCAAGAATCCCTGTAAAAAGGATAAATCCACCTTTTGAAACTTGTGCTTTTAAGATTTCAAAAATCAATTCTTGACGCAAAAATTCTTGAGGATTTTCAATGCCTAAGGATTTAGCAATTTCTGCTAATTTATCAATAGGTTTAGCCCTCAAATCCTCAATATTATACCCCTCAACGGGCGTATGGGTGCGTTTTTTGATTTCTTTTTCACTCATTTTTTACCTTTTAGACTGCAAATATCAAGTTTAGTAGATTAAGATTTAGGAGAGTCGAAAGCCTTATTTTAGGATTTCTTCTTTTAAGTGTTAATCATTTGCAGGATTTAAAGAGGATATTTTATTCTAAAAGATTGACCTTGTCAAGCCCAAAAATAAAATCGAGAATAAAATAAAATTGAAATGGAATTGTATTTGCTTATTTTTAAGATTATAAGGAAGCATTTATTGCAAACTTAGTAGAATTTTTATTTTCAAAGGTTATTGAATGAAAAAGGATATTCGGACACAATACCTTAATTTTTTCGCACAAAAAGGGCATAAAATCTATGATTCTATGCCTCTTGTTCCTGATGATGCGAGTTTGCTTTTTACAAATGCAGGAATGGTGCAATTTAAAGACATTTTTACAAACAAGATTCCTACTCCTACGCCGCCAAAGGCGACAAGTTCGCAGTTGTGTATTCGAGCAGGCGGAAAACATAATGATTTGGAAAATGTAGGTTATACTGCACGTCATCATACGCTTTTTGAAATGTTAGGGAATTTTAGTTTTGGGGATTATTTTAAAGAAGAGGCAATTAGTTTCGCGTGGGAGTTTGTAACCAAAGAATTAGGTTTTGATAAGAGTCTTTTATATGTTACTATTCACGAAAGCGATGATGAAGCTTATGAGTTATGGTGCAAACATATAGAACCTAGCCGCATTAAGCGTATGGGCGATAAAGATAATTTTTGGCAAATGGGGGATAGCGGACCTTGCGGACCTTGCAGTGAAATTTATGTGGATCAAGGCGAGAAGTATTTTCACTCTAGCGAAGATTACTTTGGGGGCGAGGGCGATAGGTTTTTGGAGATTTGGAATCTTGTTTTTATGCAATATGAGCAAAAAGACGGGGTGCGTAAGCTATTACCTAAACCTAGTATTGATACAGGTATGGGATTAGAACGTGTGATTGCTTTATTAGAAGGTAAAATCAATAATTTTGATACCTCACTTTTTGCACCGCTTATGAGTTGTATTGAAAAACTTACAGGCGAGAAATATTACTATGATAATGAAGTGCTTGATAATCTTTTTGGATTTGATTCCTCTAAGCTTACCCAAATCAAGCATATTCAAGCAAGTTTCCGCGTGATTGCAGACCACGCTAGAAGTGTTGCCTTTTTACTCGCACAAGGGGTGAATTTTGATAAAGAGGGTAGAGGTTATGTGCTTCGCAGGATTTTGCGTAGAGCTATTAGACACGGGTATTTGTTAGGACTCAAGAAACCTTTTTTATGTGAGGTTGTCGGGGTTGTGTGTGAGAGTATGGGTGAGCATTATACCTATCTCAAAGAGCGTAAAAAAGCAATTATCGAGCAATGCAAGGGGGAAGAAGAGCGATTTTTTGAAACCCTAGAAAATGGTATGAGCCTATTTAATAAAGAACTTAAAGCCCTAAAAGACAATCATCAAGAATATTTCAGTGGCGAGACTGCCTTTAAACTCTATGATACTTATGGTTTTCCGCTTGATTTAACTCAAGATATGCTTAAAGAGCATCATATTCAAATTGATATGCCTCGTTTTGAAATTTGTATGAATGAGCAAAAAGCTAAAGCTAAAGCGAGTTGGAAGGGAAGTGGCGATAGTATTAAAGAGGGGGATTTTAATGCACTATTAAAAAATTTTGGGGAAAATCTTTTTGTGGGCTATGAAAAAACACAACATAATACAAAGATTTTAGCCCTCTTAGATAAAGATTTTCATCAAATCCCTTCGCTTAAAAAAGGTGAGAGAGGATTTGTAATGCTAGAGCAAACGCCTTTTTATCCACAAAGTGGGGGACCCATTGGGGATAGCGGTATTTTAATGAGTGATTCTCAAATCTTAGCCAAAGTGCTTGATACGCAAAAATATTTTGGGCTTAACCTCTCTATGATTGAATCCCAAAGTGAGATTAAAATCAATCAAGAAGTTTTAGCAAAAGTCGATGAATCTCGCTTTGAGATAGCCAAACATCACTCTGCTACGCATTTATTGCATTTAGCTCTAAGGGAGATATTAGGCAGTCATATCGCTCAAGCAGGAAGTTTGGTAGAATCAAATCGTTTGCGTTTTGACTTCTCTCACCCTAAAGCATTAACGCAAGAGGAGCTTATTCAAATCCAAGAAAATGTCAATCGTCAAATTTTTGCAAGAAATCCTCAAAAGTGCGAAAATATGGGGATAAAAGAAGCAAAAGCAAAGGGTGCTATGGCTCTTTTTGGAGAGAAGTATGGGGATATTGTGCGTGTTATTACCTTTGGGGATTCTGTGGAATTATGCGGTGGGATTCACGTTGAAAATACCGCTCATATCGGAAGTTTTTATATTACTAAAGAAAGTGGCGTGAGTAGCGGTGTAAGACGCATTGAAGCAGTGTGTGGAAAAGCCGCTTATGAATACGGCAAAGCTGCCCTAGAAACCTTAAATTTGGCTAGAGAATCTCTAAAAAATCAAGATATTCTACAAGGGATACAAAAGCTTAAAACTCAAGTGAATGAATACAAAACTAAAGCTAATAAAACAACCCAAAATGTAGGGAATCTCGATTATGAGGAGATAGGAGGAGTGAAGCTTATCATCTCAAAACTTAGTGTAGAGTCTAGCGAGGCAAAAGAGATTGTTGATAAAAGCAAAAATGAAAATGACAAAGTGGCGATTTTGCTCGTTACTGAATCTAAGGGTAAGATTGCAATCACAGCAGGAATCAAAAATGCCAATCTTAAAGCAGGAGCTTGGGTGAAGCAAACTGCACAAATCTTAGGTGGCAATGGTGGTGGTCGAGATGATTTTGCCACAGCTGGTGGCAAGGATATAAGCAAAATCCAAGAGGCTTTAGAGAAAGCAAGAGCGATTGCAATAGAGGAATTAGGGGCTTAAGGGCATCTTGGTTGTCATTACACAATTTTTCTTTCATCATTGCAAGGAATGATAATAACAAAGCAATCTAAAGAGATTGCCACGAGGCAGAGCCTCTCGCAATGACGAGAGGAATGATTTATTGCTTAGTTCCCAAATCCTTAAGTTTTGGTGGAAAATTTTCCAAATAAATGCTGCGGCTTGGAAAAGCAAAAGAGAGTCCATTTTTTTCAACGATTTTCATTACCTCAAGCAAAATTATATGTCTAGCTTCTTTGAAATCTTTACCCAAAATACTTTTGATATAAAAATCAAGTTCAATATTGATTGAACTTTCACCAAAATCACTCAAAGTTACATAAGAAGCCTTTTTGTAACCTTCCAAATCATCAATTGAAACTAAATTTTGGCGGTATTTTGCTCTGTAATCCCCGTATTTCAAAGCCTTGTCATCTTCGTGTGCAATCAAAGGGCAGGTATTGATAAAATTCCTTAAATCTTTGACGCAAGCTTCAAGCTGCGTTGTGGTAGCATCATAAGTTACACCAACATAAGTTTTCATTCTGCGTCCCATTCGCCTTTTGCTTAAATTTTCGATATTTGCAGCCATAATTAAAGAGTTGGGTAAAAAAACCAAAGAATTATCAAAAGTCCGTATGCTTGTTTTTCTAAGCCCTGTTTCAACGACATTTCCTTCTATTCCTCCGATTTTAATCCAATCGCCTTGATTGAAACTATCATCAAACAAAAGCAGCACGGAAGCAAAGAAATTTTCAATAATATCCTTAGCCGCCAAAGCTACTGCTAAGCCTCCAATCCCTAGTGAAGCAATGATAGTTGAAATATTAAATCCTAGTTGAGATAGCACAAAAAGAACCGCAATAATGATAATAATAAAATACAAAATTTTTACCGATAAATTAACAATCTCCTTTTTTCCGCTCTTTTCTGCAAATTTTGAGACAAAAACTACACCATAACTATCCAAAATCACAAGGATTGTCCAAGTAATAAAAACCGCATAGATAATATAAAAAAGATTTGAAAGTTTAGGTGGGATAGGAGCAGGATAAAAAAGGATTGAAAAACAAATATTTAAAGCATAAACAAGAAGCAAATACCCCACAGGCTTTTTAATCTTTTCTACAAAGATACTCCTAATCGTTTCAGGGTCAAATTCTTTGTTTTTACGATAAATAATTTTGACAAGAAAAAAGTAAAGCATATAAGAAAAGAAATGTCTTAAGGAGGCAAAAAACACAATCACAAAGATTGAAACAATGATTTTACCGGCATTAAGAAAACTAATATTGACAAAATCATTAATCCTATCAATCCAAAGTTGCAGCTTAAGTGTGCTAAAAAAGTAATTACTCTCAAGCAGATTTGCATTATTTTTAAAGTATCTAAAAATCTCATTAAAAGAAATCACAACAAAGCTGATATGCCTTTCTTTTTCGTTTAGTTCCTCTAATTCTTTATGGTTTTTAATCCTCTCTTTTTGCTCTGTTATATCATAATTTGCACTTTTTGCTAAATTTTGTATTGCTTGGTCTATGGTTTTAATTAAAGTGTTGCTGTTAGCATTGTTTTTGAAAAGTTTTTCAATATCAAGCAAAGAGGTATAAAAACTCTCAATAATATTTAAATAAGTCAAATCTAGTGTGGTTTTGGCATAAATAAAGTCATTGTTTTTGTTTTTGAGCTGCAAAAGTTCTAATTCTTTTTGGGTTCTAAAAAATTCTTTAGTTTTTTCCTCATCAACTTCTTGTTCAGCAATGAGTAGGGGGATACGTTCAAGAATTTGGTTTTTTCTCTTTTTTAAATCGTTTAATGTCTCTTCATTAGTATTTTTTTCATCGCTTTTGTATTCTTCAAGTTTTTGGTTTAAAACCACATATTCACGCAATAGATTGTAAATATTTCTGCTTTTTGTTTCGCTCTCGGGTGCGGCTTGGGTTTCCTCTGCGGTTTGATTTTTCTCTATGCTTTGATTAGAATCCAAATTATCAGTTTGGGGTGCGGCAATCACACTTGAAATCAAAAACGCTAAAAGTAAAAGAATTTTTTTCATCACTTTCTCCTGCCTAGATTAAAAATTTTATTGAAAATTATTATAACAAATATTTGATAAACTTGAATTTATGATTAAAGTTTTGGAGATTTTATAAACGCCTAACACACTACCTTATTATTGTGGGATTTTCTCACCATTGCAATTTCTTTTGTTATTGTAATTCCCCTTATCATTGCAAGGCGATAGCTGAAGCAATCTAACTTTTAAAAATGATAATAACAAAGCAATCAAGCTCTTTTGATTTTAAAAATCTCAAAACACAGCCAAATATAACCCCCTTTATACCAAGCTTTATGAGCTTTAATAAGAGCAGAGCCAAGCTTATAAGAGAGATGATTTTTGCAAGCTAAGCTTTGTTTGTAATCTATTAAATTTTCTAAAGGTGGGATTTTTATACCCTCTAATTTTTGTTTTGTGCGATTTTGCTTAAATTCTTTTGAACACTTAAACAAAGTAAAAGGCATTGTTAAATAACCTTTAAAAGATTTTGAATGACTTATCATTATTTGCCCTAAGCGATAAGAGAGGGAATTTTTTACCCTAAAAACTGCAGGATTTTTTATTGTCTTAAATTTTAAAGTTTTAAAGGCAGGTTTGCTTTCATCTTTATAAAGCATACATTCACTTGTATCACTATTTTCAAACAAAGCAAAACGATTTTTATGGGTATTATTGTGGATATAATCAAACACAAACTCAAGCTTTTGTAAAGCACTCTCAAGCTTATCAAGTTCTTGTTCTAATAAAATAGGATTTAAGAAAACCTCTTTTTCAAATTCATAGATGAAATCTTTTCTCTCATTAAATTCATATTGTTTAGTTTGTTCGCAATCACAAGAACTTTCCCTACTCCAAAAAATCCCCTCTTTAATTAATTTTGCAGGATTCCCAGCATAAATAGCATTTGAAAATTTCATTCCGCCACTATTTACGCTTTTTGCACCTAGCACACTCCCACTTGCCACAAAAACACCTTTTAAAATGGCAACTTCTTGTCCGTACCAAATATGGTCGCCTATATAAATACTTTTGCTAAAATTTGTTCTTTGGTGCGTTTTGGAATCATAAATCATATGAGCATCACCGTTTCTTAGCCAAATATTCCAAGAAAACATACAATCATTGCCAAAAATTATATTTTTACCTTCGTGAAGCAGAATCATTATACTATTAAAAGTTGAATTTTGCCCGACAAATAAAAGTCCATTTGTTCTTATATCAGTTTTTCCCCTCATCGTAACTCTATCCCCCACAAAAACAAGGGCATTATTACCACTAAAAGAGATATTCAAATTAGCACTTGAACCTGCAAAGAATAGGATATTATCCTTACCTTTAAACTCAAATTTTAAATTGCATTGTTTGCTTAAATCCCCGTAGATTGTGTTGTTATTTTCATCAATTTGTTTAAATACTAAATCTTTAGATAAGGTTTCTAAATACGCATTTGTCCCCCCCCCCCCCCATTATTTTATCTTTCTCCATATAAACTCTCCTGAAAAATATTTTAAAGTCCTGATTTTACCCTATATTTTATTAAAAATCCTAATTTTACTTTATTGTGTTTTAAAGCGATAAAAGATAAACTAAAACAAAAACGGAATCTTATGACTCAAAGAGATATAGCAGGAAGACTTGATATTAATGTTAAAACGCTCCGCAAATGGAAAAAGGACAGACCCAAAGTCTATGAACTTTTGATGATTGGACTAAAAGCTGAAGAGCTTATACAAAAACTCAAAAAAGATACGCAGGATTTAGAAAATCTCATCAATGCGGCTAAAAATATCAATAACATAGACTAAGGCTTTGTAAATTTTAAAGCTAAAGTCTCTCATACTGATATTGCGATAACCTTAAAAGACAATAATTTCTTAATTGAAAAAGAATTTGATAAGAAATTAATAACTATTTTAAAAATCCCTGAATTTGACAAGATTTTAATCCAAATGAATGAAAAGAGGCAAAATGAGATTGAGTTTAAAGGAGAATTAGGCTATAAATTCAAATTGCTTTTGGATTAAATACACTTATGAAAAAGGTAAGGTAGTCGATACAAAAGTTGAAATTTTTGGTGTCAAACTTTTCATCAAAGAGCCTGAAAAATCAGTCAAGATTCAATAACTAAATCACTTATTATAAAGGAGAATTAATGCGTTTTTTTAGGATTTTGTTAGCCCCGCTAGATTTTATTATGAAATATTTTAAAGCCTTAGTCTTTTTGTTGATTGTGTTTTTGATTTTTGCTCCTAGTGGCGAGATACAAAAACCTGCAAATTTAGCAAGGATTGATTTGTTTGGTCCTATTATGGAGAGCGATACTTTCCTTTTGGAGCTTAATAAGATTGAGAAAGAACCTAAGATTAAAGGGGTTTTATTAGTCATAGATTCACCCGGTGGTGCTTTAAGCCCTAGTGTTGAGATTTCTGAAGCCATTAAACGATTGAAAAGCAAAATGCCTGTTATTGCTTACGCACAAGGTTCTATGGCAAGTGGTAGCTATATGGCAGGAATGTGGGCAAATACGATTATCGCTAATCGTGGGGCTTTGCTGGGTTCTATTGGTGTCATTCTTAATGGCGTAGATATTAGCGAATTAGCCGATAAAATGGGGATTAAATCCCAAACTATCAAAGCAGGTATTTACAAAGAAGCGGGGACTTTTATGCGGGAGTGGAATACACAAGAGAGACAAATGCTTGAAAATCTCTTAGAAGAGCAATACCAAATGTTTGTTAATGATGTTAAAGAGGCAAGGGGTGCGGCTTTGAAAAATCAAAATTTCGCTGAAGGTAGGGTTTTTAGTGCTAAGAGTGCCTTAGAGATTGGGCTTATTGATGAAGTAGGGAGTCTTTATGAAGCACAAAATCAGCTGATAAAATTAAGCGGGGTTAAAGAGCCAAATTGGCTAGAAAAAGATAAGATTGATTTGTATTTAGAAAAAATCGTGGGTTCTAACCTTGCTAAAGGGATTCAAAAAGGCATAGAGAGTGCCTTTAGTCAGTTCAATCAAGGCTTTTAGATGGAATATGTTTTAAAAATCCAAACCCCCGATAGCAAGGGCTTGATTGCACGTATCACGCAGGTGATTTTTGAAAATAATTTGAATATTTTAAAAAATGATGAATTTGTTGATAAAGAAAGCAATATTTTTTTTATGCGTTCGCAAGTTGAGGGGGATTGTGAGATAAAGTCCCTAGAATCTAAGATTTGTGCGATTTTACCTACTCAAACAGAGGTTGCTATTACACCTATTGAGCCTAAAAAAATCGTGATTTTATGCACAAAAGAGAATCATTGTTTGGGGGATTTGCTTATCCGCTATGATAGTGGCGAGCTAAAGGCTGATATTGTCGCGGTGGTTTCTAACTACACTCTTTTAGAGCCTTTGTGTGAGAAATTCAAAATCCCTTTTTTGTTTGTGAGCCACGAGGGTTTAAGCCGCGAGGAACACGAGAGGGAAATCCTTAAAATCCTTGAAAATTACACTTTTGATTATATTGTTTTGGCAAAGTATATGCGGATTTTAACGCCTTATTTTGTGAGGGCATTTGAAGGGAGGATTATTAATATTCATCATAGCTTCCTGCCTGCTTTTGTTGGGGCAAATCCTTATAAACAAGCTTATAATCGAGGGGTAAAAATCATCGGAGCAACCGCACATTTTGTGAATAATGAGCTTGATGAGGGTCCTATTATTTATCAAGATATTATCAAAGTGAATCATTCAATGGATTGGAGGGAAATGCAAAAAAGCGGGAGAGATGTTGAAAAGATTGTTTTAGCAAGGGCGTTGAATCTGGCTTTAGAGGATAGAATTTTTGTGTTTGGGAACAAAACGATTGTGTTTTAAGTGGGATTTAAGGATTTAGAGGATTGGGCTAGATTTTGGGATTTGATGAGGGGATTTGGAATTTAGCAATTTTATTTGTCATTGTGAGAAAAGCGGGATTTATGGGGTTAATGAATTTTAGAAATTTGATAAATTTTGAGGGCAAAAGTGAATAAAAGCTTGATTTTTTCAATCCTAATGGTTGTGGCGATGATTTTTTGGGGTGCTTCTTGGCCTAGCTCAAAAATCCTTGTGCAATACACAAGTGCCGATGTGATTACTTTTTGGCGATTTTTCTTTGCCCTTTTGGCTTCAATCCCGCTTCTGGTTATTTTTAGGATTCCCTTAAGAATAGAATCTAAAGATTTTAAACTACTTATTTTAGTTGCCTTTTTTAATAGCCTTTATTCTATTTTGTTTTTTACGGGCTTGAATTATGGAAGTGCAGGGAAGGGCGGTGTGCTTGTTACGACAATGACGCCGGTTTTTACTTATTTACTCACCTTTGCAATCCACAAATGGCAAAAAGACAGCACCAAGACAATGAGTAAAAATGAAGTTTTGGGGTTAGTTTTGGGGATTTTTTCAGGTATTTGTCTTTTGAACCTACATTCTTTAAGCGAACTTTTTGGGCGTTTTAATACCTTTTTTCTCCTTGCGGCATTAGATTGGGCTTTTTTAACGATTTTAACGCATAAAATACGAATCCACCCTATTGCGATTAATTTTTATATTACTTTTTTGAGCGTGATTTATTGGCTTCCTCTTTTTTATTTTCAGCCTCATTTGCTTGATATTTTTGATTTTGATTTGAGATTTTGGGGAATGCTTTTTGTCGTGGCGGTGCTTTCTACGGCTTTGGGGACAAGTGTTTATTATATGGGTGTTTTTTATGTTGGAGCAGCAAAAGCAAGCACTTTTCCGCTTCTTGTCCCGGCTAGTGCTTTGATAACTAGCTATTTGATATTAGGTGAAATTCCTAGCTTTCTTACGCTTTTTGGTGGAACTCTAGCGATTGTTGCGATTTATTTAATCAATCTCTATAAACCCAAAAAAAAGAATCAATATGACTAAATCTTTTATTAAGATAAACCTACGCGATAAAAATACGATTTACTCCATAATTTCAGTTGTTTTTTTGAGTTTGGATTTATCAAAATGTGTATAAATCCTTGAAGTATTTAAATTAGCGTGTCCTAGTGCTTCTTGCACGAGGACTAAATCTTGGCTTTTTTGATAGAGTAGGGTAAAAGAAAAAAGATTGAACTTTTCTTGTCTTTAGGAATTTCCAAAATTTCACATAAAACTTAAAAAAACTCAAAAAAATATTAAAATTTAACAAACTTAAGGTAACAAAAAGGTAGAATATGAAGTTATTTTCAATCTAAAGGTTTATTAATGAGTGTTTGGGATTTAAGTCCATTATTTAAAGATAAAACAATATTAAAAACTTTCATTCAATCGAATTTTGAAAAATGCCTCGCCTTTGAAAAAAAATATCAAAAACAACTCAAAACCCTTAAAAAAGAGCAATTTGAATCGGTTATGCGTGAATATGAGGAATGTTGCGAGGAAATTTCAAGGATTATGACTTATGCTTTTTTGCGTTTTGCCTCCAACACAAAAGAGGGGGCGTTTTATGCAGAATGTGAATTAGAGGTGAATAAATCTCAAGAGCATTTGCTATTTTTTGAAGTTGAATTTAACAAACTCCCTAAAACCTTGCAAAAAAGCTTTATCCAAAAAAGCAGAAAATATCGTTATTATTTGGAATTGTTGGCTAAAAATGCTAAACATCAGCTCACCTTACCAGAGGAGAAAATCTTACTCAAAACACAACCTGTTGGCGTTGATAGTTTCAAACGCCTTTTTGATGAACATTTAAGCACATTGAAATTTTCTTTTGAGGGTAAAGAAATGAGCGAAGAGGAGATTTTAAGTCTCCTTTATGATAAAAATCGCGATACAAGACAAAAAGCCGCCAAAAGCCTAAGTGAAGTTTTAAGAAAAAATCTTAATTTGCTTGCTTTTATTTATAATGTGGTGCGTAAAGATTTAAAAATCACTGCCGAATTACGAGGATATAAGAATTTAGAGGAATCTCGCCATATTGATAACCAAATCACACAAAAAAGCGTAGATTCTATGGTAAAAACACTAAATAACAATGTGGCAATGGTTGAGGAGTATTATCTGCTTAAAGCCAAACTTTTAGGAATAAAGCAACTCTATGATTATGACAGATACGCTCCTTTAGAAGGAGGAGAGGAAGAAGGCTTTAGTTTTGAGGATTCCCAAAAGATTGTTTTAGAATGCTTTAAAAATTTCTCTTTAAAATTTTATGAAATTGCTAAGGGAGCTTTTAGGGAAGGTTGGATTGACTCTCACCCAAGAGATAATAAACGAGGAGGGGCTTTTAGCCACGGGGCAGTGCCAAGCGTGCATCCTTATCTAATGCTTAACCACACTAACCGCCGCCGAGATTCTTTCACGATGGCACACGAACTAGGGCATACAATCCACCAAAAACTCTCTTATAAAGTGGGCTATCTTAATGCGGATACTCCTTTAACAACAGCAGAAACTGCTTCGGTATTTGCTGAAATGCTTCTTTTTGAGCAAATGAAAAATTCTTTGGATAAAAAAGCAAAGATTGCCTTGTATGCAGGGAAGTTGGAGGATATTTTTGCCACACTCTTTAGACAAAATGTTTTTACCAATTTTGAACGTTTGGTGCATAAAAGAGAGGGTGAGTTATCTGTTGAGGATTTTAACCAAATATGGCAAGAGGAAAATCAAAAAATGTTTGGAAAAAGCGTAATTTTGAGTGAAGATTATGCGATTTGGTGGTCTTATATCCCGCATTTTATTCACACCCCTTTTTATTGTTATGCTTACAGCTACGGACAGCTTTTAGTAATGGCACTTTTTGGATTGTATCGTCAAGATAAGAAAAGCTTTATCCCTAAATATGAGGAATTCCTCTCGCTTGGTGGGAGTCAATCTCCCAAAGATTTGGTAGGGATTTTTGGAATGGATATTGAGAGTGAGAGCTTTTGGCAGATTGGATTAAAGGAAATCCAAAGATTGCTTGAAGAATTAAAAGCAATTTTATAAAGGAGAGGGGTTATGGAAAATTTATTTAAAAACAAAAAATTCGAGCAGCTCCTCAAAAATCATTGCTACGAAATCTTAACTTTTCTTATCCAAAGAAAAGTCAATTTTTCCATTATTTGCAAAATCGATTGCGTAAAATTTGAACCCGAGCTTCCTAGCGAAATTACAGAAAATTTTGGGGAATTATCGGTTTTTGTTTTGGCAGGTTATACTTTTGAGAGTTTGGAGATTGATGAACATAATTTGTATTTTGAAGCGGGATTTGGGAGTGAAAATCTAGGAAGCTTTGTAACTGCACCTTTAGATTGTATCGTGCAGATTATTTTGCCTAACCAAGATAATTTTCCTTCGGATTTTTGCATTTATATTAATTTATTAGCCACTTATGCAAGTCCAAATAATAAAGAAGATTCAGAAGGGATTACGCGTTCTATGAAAGCGTTGCTCTCTAATCATCACAATCAGAGATTTAAGAAATAGGAGGGATTATGGAATACCCAATGAAGCAAAAAATCAATTTGGAATTATTCCGCTTTAATATAGAGACGGATTATTTGCCTTATTATGCGAAATTGCAAATTATTCTTAAAGGGCAAGAAAGGCTTGCTGATATTTTGGAGTTTATCGCACAAAACCTTAATGATTTTGGTTATAGTGCCTATGGTTTTAAAATCAATGGGGTAGCGATTTGGGATTTTAAAGTTTTGGGTTATGATTTGTTTAAAAAATTTGGGACAACTTGGAGGATTGAGCCGCTAAATCCTCATTTAGCTTTAAAAGATTTAGAGATTGATACAACGCATTTTATCCAAAAAGTTAGGCGACTTGAGCAGTTTGGCTTTTCTTATGAAAGTGATTTTGTTTTGGCTTTTTTGCCCTTAGCGTATGCCACGCCTTTAAGCATAGAGGATTCAGAATATCTCGGTGAGGCTTTTTTCTTGCTTGCTTTGAATTTATATGACAAAACAAAGAATCCGCAAATTATAGAATACATTTCACAAATTGATAAAGGAATCTTTAACGCCCAGAGTCTTCAAACTTATGTTTTTCCCCAAGAGAATATTTATGATGAAAATCTTAATGCTCTAAAAGCCCTCGCTTTAGAAAAGCATAAAAGTTTTTCCCATAAGCTACTAAAGCGTTTATTAGGATAAAAAATGGAAAAATTTGTTTTATTGCATAATAATTTTTACACAAAGAGTTCAAATGTATTAACCAAAACTTCAAAAACACTTTTGGAAATGTTAGAAATTAGGATTGATTCTACAAAGCAAATTCTTGTAGAATCAAAATTTCTGCCTTTTATTGAGGAGGGAATTCCTTATTATTCCAAGCTTTTTAAAGCTTTTTTGGAGATTTTGGAAACTGATAAAATTCCTTTGTGCTGTGATAGTCAAACGCTATTGGCGTATCAAAATTTATTGGCATTGCTTCAAGAAAATGCAGATTTTCGAGAGAAAATAATAAAAGATTCAAAAGAAAATATTAATCTTTTTGAGCTTGACAAAACTTTGACTTTTTTGCCTCAATTAATTTTTGAGAGGCTCGATAAAACTAAAATTATCAATCAACGTTGGAGTAGCTTTAAATGCGGATTAATCGTTGATAGAGAGCTTGAGAGATTTTTAAAAGATTGGTGGATTGTTGAAAAGTTAGAGAGAGTGAGCGGACTTAGGGTGCAAACTTTTTTTAAAGAAAGTTATGCGTATTTGTTGAATCATAATGCGAATTTAGCCTACAAAATGGCATCAAAAGATTATTATGAGATTACAGATTGCGGTGTAGATTTTATCGCGACTTTTAATATCGAGGATTTTCATCTTTTTGATGAACAGAGCCTAAAAATCAAAAAAGCCTCTGGACGAGATGATTTGGAAGTTCCTATTCTTTTTTTACCACAAATCATTTTGCTTTTGCTTGAAAATACAAAAACACACACACTTTGCTTTAATGAGCATCAAATTACACCAAAGATGATTTGAGGGCTTAAAAAATGATTGTATTTTTTAAGATTTTGCTCTCTTTGGGAGTTGCAATGGCGTGGTATCATTTAACTTCCAATCAAGAAGTTGCCACTATTTTTTTTGTTTTAATGCTGATTATCTTTTTCATTCGTCCCATTCCTTATCAAACCCCCACAGAAAGACAAGAATATATTGATAAAATGAGAAGAGCAAGGGAGAGACAAGCAAGTATTGAGGAAGAAAGGAGAAGAGAGAAGAAAAAAGCCCTTGAAGAAAAAAATAAACGCACCAAAAAAGAGGATTCTGATGGGTAAATTTATCCTCCTGCAAACCACTTGTCAAGAAAAA
>JAFLSC010000001.1 GCA_022511145.1 Helicobacter sp. | reverse complement strand
CTTCGCCAATGACAATAGCGATTGTAGGAGTTTGGAGTTTGCTAAATTCTTGGAGATTTTTAGCAATCGCTTCGCTCTGCCCTCTTTGCTCTGCACCAATACCCGGATAAGCTCCCGCAGTATCCACAAGCATTAAAATAGGAAGTCCAAATTTCTCTGCCATTTTAGCCACCCTTAATGCTTTGCGATACCCCTCAGGATTAGGCATTCCAAAATTTCTTTGGAGTTTATTTTTTGTCCCTCTACCCTTTTCCTCGCCAATAACCATAAAATTTTCACCCTTGATTTCACCGATAAAACAAACAATCGCTTTATCATCGCTAAAATGCCTATCTCCGTGGATTTCAATAGGGTTTTTAAGAAGTGAATGAATATAATCCATCGCGTAAGGGCGGTCTGGGTGTCTTGCAAGTTGAAGTTTCTGATAATCAGAAAGGTTAGAATAGACTTTTTTAACTTCCTTATCTAACTCTTGCTTTAAAATCTCAATAGCAGGTAAATCATTTTTAAGCTGTGCGGTTGCGATTGACTCTTGAATAGTTTTTATTTTTTCTTCAAAATCTAAATAAGTTGCCACTTGTTTTTATACCTTTTTGAAAATTACAACCCCATTTGTCCCGCCAAAACCAAAGGAATTGCTCATAATCGTTTCAATTTTTGCTTCCCTAGCGACATTAGGAATATAGTCCAAATCGCATTTTTCATCTTTTTCCGTTTGATTAATGGTAGGCGGTAAGATTCCTTTTTGCATTGCCATAATAGAAATAACAGCCTCTATTCCTCCTGCTGCTCCTAGACAATGCCCGATTTGACCTTTTATTGAACTAACAGGTGGCACTTCTTGGTTAAAGACTTTTTTGAGAGCTAAGGTTTCATACAAATCATTATAATAGGTGCTTGTTCCGTGTGCATTGACATAATCAATCTTTAAATTTGCCATTTTGAGAGCGGCACGCATTGCACGATAAGCACCCTCTCCCTCTGGAGCGGGAGTAGTGATATGGTTAGCATCGCCACTTTCACCAAATCCGACTAATTCCGCATAGATTGTTGCACCTCTTGCCTTTGCCATTTCGTATTCTTCGAGCACTAAGGCTGCTGCACCTTCACCCATTACAAAGCCATTTCTTTGTTTATCAAAAGGGCGACTCGCAAGTAAAGGTTCCTCATTTCTATCTGATAACGCTTTCATTGCTGCAAAACCACCAATTCCTACACCACAAATCGCAGATTCTGCCGCTACAACTAGCATTCTATCGGCTTCATTGAGCATAATAGTTTTACTTGCTTCAATGATTCCATGTGTTCCTGCTGCACACGCAGTTACACTCGCTAAATTAGGACCTTTGAGCCTATAATCAATAGAAACAAATCCTCCTAGCATATTCACAAGAGCAGAAGGAATAAAAAAGGGAGAAATTCGCTTAGGACCGCGTTCAGAATTAATAATCGAATTTTTTTCAATATTAATTAAGCCACCAATCCCCGATGCCGAGCTAATCCCAAATCGTTCATTATCGATATTTTTAGCAAGACTAAAATCATTAGGATTATCCAAAAGCCCACTATCTTGCATTGCCTCTCTAGCGGCTTTGATTCCTAGTTGGATAAAGCGGTCAGCTTTTTTAACCTCTTTAGCGTCCATAGCTGTATTGGGGTCAAAATTCGTGATTTCCGCGGCAATTTTCACAGGAAATTCTGAAACATCAAAAGAAGAGATTGTTTTGACTCCACACTTTCCATTAATAATAGCTTCAAAAGAATCTTCTTTGTTAAGCCCTAAAGCACTAATTATCCCTATTCCACTTACAACCACTCTTCGCATACGAACCTTTCATCAAGAGGGCATACTTTGTAAAAGTATGCCTTAGGCTTTCAATTTTTCGATATAAGAAACAACATCTCCAACGGTAACGATTTTTTCAGCATCTTCATCGGGAATTTCAATCTCAAATTTTTCTTCTAATGCCATTACAAGCTCAACAACATCTAAGGAATCCGCACCTAAATCATCAACAAATTTAGATTCTGGTTTTACCTCACCTGCATTTACATTGAGTTGTTCTACCACAACCGCTTTCACATCATCAAATAATGCCATTTTAAAACTCCTTAAAAATTTTCAAATAGTTATTGTATCTAATTTTCCTTAAAAACTCAAAAAACTTACATATATAACCCGCCATTAATTTTTAACACTTCGCCGGTTATATAATTTGAATAATCAGAGAGCAAAAATGCTACCCCATCAGCCACCTCTTCCCCTGTTCCAAAACGTCCTAAAGGAATATTATTCCTATAAGTTTGTTTAATTTCTTCTTTGAGATTTTCTGTCATATCGCTTTGGATAAAACCGGGTGTAATACAATTAAAACGTATCCCTTTAGAACCACCCTCTTTAGCAAAAGATTTTGTCATTGCAATCATTCCGCCTTTACTTGCAGCATAGTTACATTGTCCAAGATTCCCTATTTCGCCAATAATAGAGGCAATATTAACAACGCTCCCATAGCCTTGTTTTCGCATAATTTTCAAAGCCTCACGACAACCAATAAAACTTGAAGTTAAATTAGCATTTAATACCGATTCAAAATCTTCTATTTCCATTCGCATAGAAAGCTTATCTTTGGTAATTCCTGCATTATTGACGAGGTAAGATAATTCTCCATCACTATCTAAGATTGTATTCAACCCAGCGATAAATTTATCTTCTTTAGTGGCGTCAAAGCAAATAACAGCTGCTTTTCCACCTTGCCTTTCAATTTCTTTTTGCACACTATCGGCTAATTCTGGCTTAGAGCGGTAATTAATCCACACTTTCAATCCCATTTGTGCCAAAACTCTTGCAATCTCTGCACCTATTCCCTTACTTGCACCTGTAATTAAAACATTCTTGCCACAAAATTTCATTACTTTTCTCCTTGTTATTTTTGGAAAAATTTTAGTGTATTATACAATTCTTTATTAGCGTAAAATCTTAATATCCTACAAAATTCATTTTTTTCGCAAAATTACATTGTTTTAGTTTAATACTTCATAAAAAATTCTTATTTTAGTGTTATTAAGATTTTGAATTCTAGGGTAAGATAATCCTTGAATTTTTAGCTTAAACAAAGCTTTTGGATTTGGGATTTGGGATTTTGCACACTCTCTAAGCAAAATCCCGCGATAATATTTAGCATAATGGCTTACAACCTTGCCTCCTTTTATAAAAACTGGCTCATAAACTTGAAAATCGTTGCCTAAGGTTAAGCATTTTTGGTAAAATCCTGCCCTTAAATCCAAAATCTCACCTTCTAAAAATCCTAAAAATTGTTCTTGATGAGCCTTATAAAATTTTTTTGTCTCAAAATCCAAAAATCCCTCCCCTTGCATTAAATCATAATAAGGAATCTTATCATAAGGACGCAATAATCCAAAAAGATTAGAAAAAATCAAAACTTTCTCTTGCAAATAATCTTGTTGAGATTTTTTGAGAGTTTCAAAGTCCAAAGCTTCATAAGCTGTGCCACAATAACGCAAAATTGCAGACAATAAAGGAGAGGTAGAGAGATTTTGGCACAACCTCAATACCTCTAAAGAAAGTGTTTTTTTACCAAAAAGTTTTTGGATTGCACTATCAGTGCTTTTTTTGAGGTATCCTTCATATTGCGTGATAATATTTTTTAGGGAATCTTTTGCGATTAAATCTTGGTAAAAGTCATTTTTACTTGGGATTTGGGCGGGGTGATGAGTGAGCTTTTTTTCACTGGGTGAGAAAAGTATTTTCATAAAACTTCTTTTTTGGTAAAATAAAAAAATATTTTAGCTAAGGAATGATTATGACTTTCTTTTACAAAGCAAAATCTTTTGTTTTAATGAGTTATCTTTTGCTTATTGGCATAAGTTTAGGAGCAATTATCACCACAGCCTTGAGTGCTTCAAGTATCTTTGGGGCTGCAAAAATTGTTGAAGGTTTGCAAATAACGCATTTTCAATCCGGTATTTTGATGACTTCTATTTTTTTGAAATTTAATATTTTGATGAATATTTTGGCATTTTTCATTATTGTTGTTGAGATTTTATATTTTCAAATCAATAAAGCCAAAATAACGCCCTTTTTGGGATTAGTTAATATTGCATTGATTTTTCTTTTTACCCTTTATTACACACCTGCGATTTTAGAGGCTCAAAAACTCGGTGAAGCAGCAACTCAAACAGAATCTTTTTATCAAATCCACCAACAATCGGTGTGGGTTTTTAAGGCACTCATTATCACTCTTACTGCCTTATTTTTCACTCACCTTTATCCTAAGCTTAAATTTTCTTAAGTTTAGGAGATTAAAATCTTTGATACATTATTGGGGCTTAGAGCTAGGTTAAGAAATACCTAGCTTTTTTTCTAATTTAACCACACTTTCCCAAGTTTCAATTACAGAATCTGGATTCAAAGACAAAGAAGTAATGCCATTTTCTACCAAAAATTCCGCAATCTCGGGATAATCACTAGGAGCTTGTCCGCAAATTCCACAATATTTATTATGTTTTTTACACGCTTCAATCGCCATTTTAAACATTTTAAGTAAAGCAGGATTTCGCTCATCAAAAACGTGGCTTACAAGCTCACCATCTCTATCCACACCTAAGGTTAGCTGCGTTAAATCATTAGAGCCGATAGAAAAACCATCAAAGAGATTCAAAAATTCATCAGCTAAAATTACATTAACAGGTAATTCACACATTACATAAATTTCTAAGCCATTTTCCCCTTGATTTAAGCCATTTTTACGCATAATTTCTAAGACTCTTCTCCCCTCTTCAGGCGTCCTAAGAAAAGGAATCATAATTTTCATATTATGAAATCCCATTTCATTTCGCACCATTGCTAAAGCTTGACATTCCCACTCAAAGGCAGTTTTATATTCTTTTGAATAATAACGGCTCGCACCTCGATAGCCAATCATAGGATTTTCTTCGTGAGGCTCATAATCTTTTCCCCCAACCATTCGGCAATACTCGTTGGACTTAAAATCGCTCGTCCTCACAATCACAGGTTTAGGATAAAATGCCGCAGCTATCATACCCACACCTTCTGCGATTTTTTTAATAAAAAAGTCTTTAGGATTGGCATACCCTGCCATAATTTCCCTTACACCTTCAATGCCATCAAATTCTTTATTCCCGCTATGCAAATCAAAAAGAGCAAGCGGGTGAGCTTTAATATAATTATTAATGATAAACTCCATTCGAGCTAATCCCACACCATTATTAGGAATCATTGAAAAAGCAAAGGCTTTCTCGGGATTTCCGATATTCATATAAATTTTGGTTTTGGGTTGCTCTAGGGAACTTAAATCAAGCTTTTCAATCTCATATTTGAAAATCCCATTATACACATACCCATCTTCGCCTTCAGCACAAGAAACCGTAACTTCCATTCCGTTTTCTAATTTTTCTGTTGCTCCCACTGCACCAACAATCGCAGGCACTCCAATCTCTCTTGCAACAATAGCAGCGTGGCAAGTCCTTCCTCCACGATTGGTAATAACCGCTCCTGCCTTTTTCATCGCAGGTTCCCAATCAGGGTCAGTATTATCAGTTACAAGAATTTCGCCTTGCTGAAGTTCCCCCATATTAGCGATATTATGAATAACCCGAACTTTCCCTACTCCGATTTTACCGCCTACTGCTTTGCCCACCAATAAAACAGGTTTTTCCTTTTTGTCTTTAAAAAAGTATTTTTCAAAAGTGTTGCTTTGCTTTTTCATTTTTTGGCTTTGAACAGTCTCTGGACGAGCTTGAACAATAAAAATCTCTCCGCTATCCCCATCTTTTGCCCATTCCATATCCATTGGACGATATTCACCTGCCTCTTTAGAATAATGCTTTTCAATCAAAATAGCATAACGAGCCAACGTCAAAACTTCATCATCACTTAAAGAAAAGCTTTTTAGTTCCTCTTGTGTTGTGGGGATATTTTTTGTTGGGTGAGGAGAACCCGGAGGAGCATACACCATTTTGATATTTTTAAATCCCATTTGACGTTTTAAAATCGGTCGTTTTCCTAATTGCAAAGCCGGTTTAAACACATAAAATTCATCAGGATTTACCGTTCCACCTACGACATTTTCGCCTAACCCCCAACTTGAAGTAATAAATGCCACATCTTTAAATCCCGTCTCTGTATCAATGCTAAACATTACACCTGAACTTCCCTTATCAGAACGCACCATTTTTTGCACACCCACAGAGAGTGCGACTTTGAAATGGTCAAATCCCCTTGAGGCTCGATAGCTCACTGCCCTATCAGTAAAAAGTGAAGAAAAGCAAGATTTCACATAGTGGATTAATTCTTGCTGCCCTTGAACACTTAAATAAGTATCTTGCTGCCCCGCAAAAGACGCATCAGGTAAATCTTCAGCTGTGGCTGAACTCCTCACAGCAACATCAGCTTCTTCCATATTGTATTCCTTGCTTAAAATCTCATAAGCTTCTAAAATCTCCTTACGCAAATCCGCAGGAAAAGGGGTGCCAAAAATCATATCACGAATCTTTTGAGAACGCACCTTTAAAACATCAATTTCTGTTGCATCTACACCTTCAAGAAGTTCTTTAATTTTGTCTCTAATTCCTGCACTATCAAGCAAATACCAATAAGCCTCACTCGTAATTGCAAAACCATTAGGGACTTTGATACCCATTGGCACAAGCTCTTGAAACATCTCGCCAATACTTGCATTTTTTCCGCCAACAATAGGCACATCTTTGTTATTTAACTCCTTGAAAAACTTAATGTATTTCACAGCAACCCCTTTATTAAAATATGCGTTATTCTATTGAAAATTACATTATCTTATTCTTAAGTTTATCTCTACTTTATCACTTGTTTGTTAAACTTCTCTTTATGAAAGCCATAAAGGTAATTTTTACACATTATCGCAAAACAAGGATAACAATGGAAAATTTAAAACAAATCCTAAAACAGCACAAACTCACACAAGAAGATTATACTAAAATCCTTGAAATTCTTAAAAGAGAACCTAATCTTATTGAAATTGGCATTTTTTCAGCAATGTGGAGTGAGCATTGCAGCTATAAATCAAGCAAAATCTATCTTCAAGGATTCCCTACTAAAGCGGAGTGGGTTATTCAAGGACCCGGAGAAAATGCCGGGATTATAGATATTGGTGGAGGCTATGGGGCAGTTTTTAAAATGGAATCTCACAATCACCCAAGCTTTATTGAACCCTATGCAGGTGCTGCTACCGGAGTTGGTGGCATTATGCGTGATATTTTTACAATGGGAGCAAGACCTGTGGCTTCCTTGAACTCTATCCGTTTTGGCGATATTACCCAAAAAAATGCCATAGGGGCTAAACACCGCTACTTATTACGGGGCGTTGTGGCAGGAATCGGAGGTTATGGGAATTGTATGGGAGTCCCAACAATTGGTGGTGAAACAAGTTTTGAGGATTGCTATGAGGGAAATATTCTTGTAAATGCTTTTACTCTAGGGATTGTCAAAAATGATGAAATTTTTTATGGCAGAGCAGAAGGAAGCGGCAATCCTGTGATTTATGTGGGAAGCAAAACCGGACGCGATGGCTTAGGAGGGGCGGTAATGAGCAGTGATAGCTTTAGTGAAAGCTCCAAAAGTTTGCGTCCCACCGTGCAAGTTGGCGACCCTTTCACAGAAAAATTACTCCTAGAGGCGTGTTTAGAGTTATTTAAAAAGGATTTAATTGTTGGTATTCAAGATATGGGAGCAGCAGGACTTACAAGCTCAAGTTTTGAAATGGCAGGGAGAAGCGGTAGCGGAATGATACTACACCTTGATAAAGTGCCAATGCGTGAAGCGGGTATGACCCCTTATGAATTAATGCTAAGTGAATCTCAAGAAAGAATGCTTTTGTGTGCTAAAAAAGGTTGCGAGAAAGCAATTTTAGAAATCTTTAACAAATGGGAACTTGATTGTGCGATTATCGGAGAAGTTACTCAAAGCGGGAAAATGGAGCTTTTTTGGCATAATCAAAAATGTGCAGAGATTCCTATCGCTCCTTTAAGTGAGGAATCCCCTATCCTCAATCGCCCTATTAGCACTCAAGCAACCTATCTTGAGGCAATCCCCGCTTTGGATTATAATACTCTAATACAACAAAATCCTAATGCAATTTTTACTACTCTGCTTAAAAGCCCTGATATTGCAGATAAAAAATGGATTTATGAACAATATGATTCCTCTGTGCAAACAAATACTATTGTTAGAAGTGGCAGTGGTGGAGCGAGTGTGATTCGCGTTAAAGAAAATGGCAAGGCTTTGGCGATGAGTGTGGCTTGTCCGATTCGCCTTTGTTACCTTAATCCCAAAGAAGGAGCTAAACAAGCAGTAGCAAAAGTGGGACGCGATATTGCTTTGCGGGGTGGCAGGGCATTAGCGATTACGGATTGTTTAAATTTTGGGAATCCTGAAAATCCTGAAGTAATGTGGCAATTCAAAGAAACTTGCGAGGGCATTAAAGAAGCGGCTAAAATCTTACAAACGCCTGTTGTTAGTGGGAATGTAAGCCTTTATAATCAAACCAATACGACAGATATTTACCCCACACCTAGTATTGCAGGGGTAGGGATTATTGATAATGCCAACAAAACTCTAAGGGGAAAATTTGATACGCAAGATTTATGTCTTTATCACCTCGCGGCAAAATCCTGCCAACTTAGCTTTGGTGGGAGTTTGGCAGCTAAACTTTGTGCTAATAGCATTAAAGGAGAAATAGCTTTAATTAACTTAGAAGCCGAACTTGCTCTTTGGGATTTTTTGCAAAAAACCTCTTGTTATTTGCATAGTGCAGTGGATATTTATCAAGGAGGATTAGCTATTGCCCTAAGTAAAGCTTGTATTATAGGAAATCTAGGTTGCAAACTCACAAAAAAACTTAGCATTTTGGAGCTTTTTGGGGAAGCCCCTACGCAAGTTATTCTTGCCCTAAAAGCACAAAATGAGAACAATTTACTCAATCTCCTTGATAATTCCCTTTTAACTTTGGAAAAAATAGGAATTCTAGGAGGAGATGAGATTGATTTAGGAGAGATTATTGTTCCCCTTAACAAAGCCCAAAGGCTTTATTTTGATAGTTTAGAGCAAATCTTAGAATCCCTCTAATGAAAAAAATACTCTTAATTTTTTACTTTTATAGCCTACTTTGTAACACCCTTTGGGGAATGGATTTTGAAACCTTCTATCAGCAAGTTCATCTCCAAAGCCTTCAAAAAAATCCTGTGAAATTTCGAGGACGCAATCTGTATTCTAGGGAATCTTACCATAGGCTTAAACCTGATGAAATAAGAGCGGCTGATGGTTCTTTGGTTTTGGTTTTTGCTAAAATTGCTTGGTTTATGTATTTTAATGAAATAAGTGGCGTTGGGATTGCCACTGATAAGGGAAGTTATTTACAATTTGATATTAAATATTACGAAACTCTGCAAGATATTGGGATTGAAGGGAAAATTTATGCAATGTGCGTCTTGCCTAGATTTGATAAATGTATTTTGCTAGGCTACCCTGCTTTTTAAAATCATTACAAGAGGCTTAAAGGAAACCCTCGTCATTGCAAGAAAAATCGCTCTTAAAATCATTTTATAGATTAAAATATTTCAAACTTATTTTTCTTGAATGATTAGTTTCTGTGTGATACATTGCTTTTACTTAATAACTTTTTAAAATACTTCTTAAGGATTTAGAGTGCAAAAACACCCTAAATCCTCCCCCTAAGCAAAAATCACATTCGCCACGATTGTGGGGTAGCGTTTGGTTTTTTTAAACATTAATTTTCTTAAAGCGTTTCGGATTTCATTTTCCATTGCTTTGGAGTTATGGTAAAGCTCTTTTTTGCAGTTTTTAACAAAAAGTGTGAAAAAATCCTCAATTTCTTTATTAAAAGCCATTGTGTCTTTATTAGCAATAATTCCCATTGAATTAATTTTAGGCTTACCTATGAGAGCATTTTTTGCCTTATCAATCTGCACTGCAACAATAACAATCCCATTTTCTGCCAAATCTTGGCGGTCTAAAATCACATCGTTTTGGATTGTAGCATTGACTTGATTATCAATATAGCTTTTTCCTGTCTTGACACTACGGACTTTTCGCAAATAATTTGGAGCGATTTCAATTTGGTCGCCATCTTCCATAAGATAAATATTTTTTTCCTCAACTCCACAACTTATTGCTGTTTCCTTATGTCTTAAAATATGATTGTATTCGCCATGAACTGGTAAAAAGAATTTGGGTTTTACAAGCCTTAGCATTAGTTTTTGCTCCTCTTGTGCAGCGTGTCCGCTCGTGTGGATTTCACTAAAATCTTGGTAATAAACTTTCGCTCCGGCTTTATTGAGAAAATTTAAAATATTAGAAACAGAGCTTTCATTTCCCGGAATTGCTTTAGCAGAGAGGATAATTGTATCTGTAGGCTTGATTTTGATATGGCGATGCTCATCGGTTGCCATACGATAAAGGGCACTCATCGTCTCCCCTTGACTTCCTGTTGTAACAATCAAAATTTCCTCATCGGCATATTTCGCCACTTCGTGAGCTTCGATAAAAATATTTTGCGGTAATTCAATATAGCCTAAAATGCGTGCGATTTCTAAATTTTTCTCCATTGAACGCCCAATCACCGAGACTTTTCTCCCATATTTAATGCCGTGATTAATCGCTTGATAAACACGATGAATATTTGAGCTAAAAGTACTCATAATCACGCGTCCTTTAGCCTTAGAAAAAAGCAAATCAAAAGCAGGTCCCACACTCGCTTCACTTGGTGTGTAACCGGATTTGTGAGAGTTTGTAGAATCACTAAGGAGCAATAAAACCCCCTCTTCTCCATAATAAGCAATCCGATTTAAATCCGTAGGATAGCCATCAATAGGAGTATGGTCGATTTTAAAATCTCCGGTGTGAAAAATAATCCCCGCTTCTGTTTTAATCGCCAAAGCACTAGAATCCACGATAGAATGGGTAATATGAATCCACTCAATCTCAAATTCACCGATTTTCATCGGCTTTCTTTTTTCAACCGCACGGAAAAGTGAGCGGAATTTTTTCAAGCCGTGTTCATCAAATTTAGAACCTATAAGCCCTAAAGGGAGAGGTGTGCCATAAATGGGAAATTGATATTTTTTAAACAAATAAGGCATTGCACCGATATGGTCTTCGTGTGCGTGGGTGATAATAATCCCTGCTACTTTATCTTTAATCACTTCCAAATAGCTAAAATCAGGCACTAAAATATCCACGCCGTGCATACTCTCATCAGGAAAACTCATTCCCACATCAATGATAATCGCAGAATTTTGCGTTTCAATGATTGTCATATTGCCACCAATCTCACCTAATCCCCCAAGCGGCGTGATTCTCACTCGCCCATTAGGATTAAATTTAACTTGTGAATGTGGGGTTAAGGAACTTTGATGCACCTTAGCATTGAGTTCCACCATTTTTTTAAGCTCAGTATTAGATTGATGGACTTCTTTTGCCCCATAATTCCCCTTAGGATAAGCTGTTTGGGGAAATTGTTCTTTGGGTGATTCTAAATTTTTCTTAAATCGAGGTCTTTTTCGCTCCTCTTTAGAATCATTAGAATGAGTTTTTGGATTTCGCATTCTAAATCGTCTTTTTTGAGGCTCTTTATTATCCTCTGCTGTGTGATTATTTTTATTATTCTCTTCCATAAGTCCGCCTTTTATAAAAAATTCAAAAGTCGGTGATAAGTGGAAATATCAATCTCGTGAGGTCGCCTTTTAGAATCAATCTTTAATGCTTTGAAAGCCTGTTCTACTTTGTCTTTGTCAAAACCTTTGTTAAGATTGTTTTGCAAAGTTTTTCGCGGCATAGCAAAGCTGATTTTTAATAACCTTTCTAAATGCTCTAAAAAATCTGGCTCTAAATCTTTGGTTTTTTGAATCAAAAAAACCGCAGAAGTAATTTTAGGTTGAGGGATAAATGCCTCTTTAGGCACACAAAATAGAAGTTTCGCCTCTCCTACACTCCCTGCTAAAACACTCAACGCACTAAAATTAACCTCTTTGCATACAGCACAAAATTTCAAAGCCACTTCCTTTTGTGTCATTACAACGCAACCTTGACACATCGGGTCTTTAATGGCTTTAAGCACTAATAAAGTTGCAATATAATAAGGAAGATTAGAAACAAGAAAATAAGGATTCTTCCTTAAGCTTCTCTCTTTCCAAACCTCTAATATATCGCCTATCTCGAGCTTTAATTTCCCATTTTCAAGAACTTCCCAAAAACGTTCTTTTAAATGAGGAATCAAATCCCTATCGACCTCATAAGCAGTGATATTTCCTAAGCTTAATAGCTTATTTGTTAGATCACCTAAGCCAGCCCCAATTTCGATAATCTCAACCCCTTTGTTAAGCTTGGGAATGGATTTGATGATCGCTTCTAAAATTTGCTCATCGCACAAAAAATTCTGCCCTAAAGGCTTTTTTGCCAATGCCTTTTTTATTGTATCGTTAATTGAAAAACCTTTTTATAGATATTTTAGCATAAAAAAAAGAATTTAACAACCTTGTGCGATTCCATTTTCGCTAATACAAATTTGCTCTTTTTCTCCAAAGCGATTTTCAAGGACAAAAATCACTTCCCCTTGAGGCTTTTCTACAGAGGAATAAGGAATCTTACACAACAAAAACCCTTGTTCATCAAACAAAACTCTTCCCCCTTCTCTTTCTCCACAACCTCCTTTTTGTGTTACTTTTTCTACCCCGTAACGTTCGCTCAAAGACAAATCCCCATCTCTTAAGACATTGGCAAACTTGCTATTATCATAGTTATAAACGCTAATATATTTGCCATCTAAAGGATTTCGTGCCACTTCAAAAGAATCTCGCGGTAAATCATCAAAATGTTTCGTTTTTGCCGCTCTTGAGCTATCGCTATAAACAGAATAAGTCCATTTGGGATTTTGCAGATTTGCAAATTGCAATCGCCAATAACTCTCAACATAACGTTCCCTTTCCTCTTGGCAAAAATCGCTTTGACAAAAGGCACTTTGCGTAATTTCTTTAACTTGATTTAAAGCTAAAAATCTCGTTAATGCCAAATGACGCAATAACTGCTCTTTAGCAAGTTTTAAATGAGATTTAGGATAGAGACTATAAGTGAGCGTGCTAAGTATTCCTACAATAACTAAAACCAAAAGCAATTCCAAAAGGCTAAAAGCTTTTTTATTATTCCAAGTAAAAGGTAACAAGTGTTTTTCCATAATATTTAATAGGAATCTTATGGGCATTTTTAGCAGGAATAAGCCCCAAATGCCTACCCCCTTCACTAATCCCATAAAATTTCAAAGATTCTTGAAGTCTCTCATTAGTTTTTACCTCTTGGATTCCTAAAGCTTTAAGGGAATTAGCAAGCTCTTTTGCCCCATAATACCGATAAGCAAAATGCGATTGAAAAGAATCCATAACCAAAAATAGAGGCTTAGAAGCAAACAAAATCCCACTACACAAAAGCAAAACAGCAAGACAAGCCGCAAAAGGCACACGATAGCGGGATTTGAATTGTGGTAATCTCACCCTAAGCCCTGAAAAATAAAGATTAACCATCATCACAATCCCCAAAGTCAAAAGCGGGGCAAAAGTTTGGGTATCCACTCTTTGACGCAAAGAAAAAAGTAAAATAAAGCTTAAAGCAACCACGCAAATATACCAAATAAGGGGCTTAGGTTTTGTATTGATATAGCGGTAGAGTGTGTAGAGGAAATACAAAAACATCAAAGGGGAAAAAATCAAAAGCAAATGTCCGCTTGTATCTAAAAAATACCCTTCAGGTCGCCCACTAACCTCTAAACCATACAAATACATATTAAGGGCAAAAAAGACTAATGAGCACACAATTAAAAAATTATTCTTTTTTGCAATCCCATAAAAAATCAAAGCAAAAAAAACAAGCGAAAAACTCTTATCCACAAAAACCATTATCAACAAAAGCCAATAAGGAATTTTTTGGGTTTTTTGATTCCACAAACAAAGCAATAAAATAAAAAAAATAACAATCCCGCTTTTATGCAGCAAAATCGCTCCCGCATTCACACCGGGTAAAAGTAAAAATAAAATCACACAAACCAAAGCATCGCTTTCTCGCTTCAAAAATCCTTTCGCATAAAAAAACAACAAAACCGCATTGATAAGATTTAACAGCACAAATGGGATTTTCAACCCTATATCATTTTGCCCTAATATTTTTACTCCCAATCGAGCCAAATAAGCCTCTAATCCCTGCCCTTCAAAAAAGTTTAATGCCTCATAATAGCTAACACTCAAATCCTCAATCATACCTAATAAAAGACAAAAATCAATCCCCAAGCAAAGTATCAAAAGCCAATAAAGACGATTATTGAGTAAAAATGTTTTCATTAATTTTCAATAATTAAATACCCATTTTTATGGAGTTCTTCGCGGATTAGGGCTTGATGCTCCTTACCCTTAGTCTCCAACACGATAGTAATACTCGCATCGCCTAGCGTTGCTGAAATCCTATCAAAATCAACTTTAACAATATTGACTTTGAGTCTGCTTAAAATATCCGTTAGGGATTTAAGTGCCCCGGGCTTATCAACAAGCGTTACACTAAATTGCATTTTGCGATGAGAACGCATTAAACCTCGCTCGATAATCACTCCAAGCATTGTTACATCGATATTTCCCCCGCTTAAAATCAACCCCACAGATTCTTCGGCTTTAATCTCAAATTTATGGTGCAACAAAGCCGCCACCACACTCGCTCCAGCACCCTCAACAACTAATTTTTGCTTTTCTAAAAGAAACAAAATCGCATTAGCAATCTCTTCATCATCAACCATTACTACTTCATCAACGCTCTCTAAAATATAACCAAGATTTTGCTCATTCACATCTCTAACCGCTATCCCATCGGCAATCGTCCGCACAGAATTGATACTTTTGATTTTTTTCTCACAAAAAGAATGATACATCGCTGGAGCACCACTAGCCACAACACCAACAATCCTCACATTAGGGAGCATTTGCTTATAAGCTGCAGCAACTCCTGCAATCAATCCACCTCCACCAATAGGCACCACAATCGTGCTTAACGCATTATTATCCTCAATCATTTCTAAAGCAATCGTGCCTTGTCCGGCTATCACATCATCATCAGCAAAAGGGTGAATGAAATTCAAATCATTCTTAGAGGCATAATCAAGGGCATAAGCATAGGCTTCATCATAATTATTCCCATACAAAATCGCCTCCGCTCCTAACTCTTTTACCCCCATTACTTTTAAAAGCGGCGTTGCTTCAGGCATTACAATAACCGCTTTTATACCATAATGCTTTGCCGAGTAAGCGACACCTTGAGCGTGATTTCCCGCACTTGCAGCCAAAACACCTTTATTTCTCTCCTCCAAAGAAAGAGCAGAGATTTTATTAAACGCACCGCGTAGCTTAAAAGAGCCTGTGTTTTGCAAATTTTCTTGTTTCACAAACACTTTAGCATTAGCAATCTGACTCAATCTTGGTGCATAAGCTAATTTCGTATGCTGTGCGATACCTTTTAGACGCAAATTTGCGTCCATTATTTTAGCAAGAGCAATCATACAAACAACCTTTCATATTCAAGTTTGATACAAGAATCCTCCTCATATAAAAAGCCTTTATCCTCTAATAACGCCTTAGCTTGAGGGTTAGAAAGCCCAAGCTGAACCCAAACACACGCAGGAGGATTTGTGAGATTTAAGACTTCTTTAGCGATTTCAAGGAGGGCTTCACTTTTGCGAAAAACATTCAAAATCTTAATTTCTCCATATTGAGCTTTAACTTCATCGTTAAAGGCATCTTTTAAATCCAAAAATGCCCTCACACCCAAAATCTCTCCACCCTTAGGGTAAATGGGTAAGATTTGATAGCCACGAGTTTGTAAAAACTTTGCCACTTGGAAGCTAGGTTTATCCTCATTAGGCGAGAGTCCCAAAATCGCAATAGTTTTGGTTTGCTCTAAAATGGCTTTTTTAGCTTTATCGTTCATTTTTTTCCTTTAAGCTTACTTCATCAAAAAGCGTATTAATCGCCCTAAAAAGCATTTGGTAGATTTTCTCAAACCCTTCTCCTTTAGGATAATAATAAGGGTCGGGAATATCCCTACCTTCTAAACCAAAATCCCCCATAAGAACGAGTTTTTCACCAAATCCAAAAGGTTTTAAATCCGCATAATTCTGCCTATCCATTGCCACAATCAAATCAAAAGCACTATCGTCATAGGCATTAACCTTTCTCCCCTTTAATCCCGAAATATCAATACCATATTTTTTTGCAATCGCAATCGAGCGACTATCAGGGGCTTCATCAATATGCCAACCGCTTGTCCCCGCAGAATCTATTTTCAAATCCAAGCCCCGCTTTTGTGCCAAATCCCTAGCAATCCCCTCTGCTAAAGGTGAGCGACAAATATTCCCCAAGCAAACAAACAAAATGGATTGAATCATTGCAATTCCTCTAATTTTTCTTGAATCCTTAGTGTTTCTAAAAGAATTTTAGCAAGATTTTCTAAATGCTCCAAATCCTCTTTTTCACAAGAATAACCCACCCGATAATCAATCCATTTTTTCAAGCATTTATAACCCCCAATCGTATAATTATAAACAGATTCAGGCAGATTTTCAAGGCATAAATCCTCATTTAAGATGAGCTTCCCCTCTTTGAAGCGATTTTCCTCTTTGAGCTTTTCAATCCTCTTACTTGGATTTTCTTTATTCGCATTTTCTCTAAAAGCAAGTTGGATTTTAGAATTTTGGGGGATTGTTTGCAAAAGATGAAGTTTAAGGAGTTTTTGCCCTAGTTTTTCATAAGATTCAAAAGTCTTTGAATCCACTTCAAAATTCACTCTTGGAAAACCACTTTTGAGATATTCAAGGTAGGTTTTGCGGTAAGTAGGATTAAAGAGATTTGCATAGATAAAGCACAAAATCGCTTCAGGGCTTTTGTGCTTTAGGATTTTATGTTTTTGACAATAAGCTTTAAAATTTGCAGTGAAATTAGGGATTTTATCAATTTTACCTACTTCATTAGCACTATTAATAAAACAATACAAGGGAGCGATATAACATTGCCCTCCGTTATAATGAATATCTACAATTAAATCAGTAATAATAGGCGTATCATAATCATCAAATTGATAATCTTTAGAAAAACAAAGCCCTAAATTTTCACCGAGTAAAAAATGTTGCATTGTTTCATAAAAAGGTCTGCCTAAAAATCCTTGTTTAGTTGTATAATAGGTATAACGCATATCAAAAGGACGATAAGCAATTTTTTGGATTTCTCCTTGATTTTTTTCTATATCTTTTTTTGCAGCTTCTATGCTCCAACTACTTGAATTTGAAATATTATATTTTTCACTCAAACTTACACTATCTAAATTTTTAAAATCCTCTACAATACTTTTTACATATTCTTTTTTAAGCTGTATAGCTAAATTATCTCTTTTAGTTTGAATTCCGCTCCTAAAATTCTCAAATATCACTTTAGAATCCCCCAAACCTTTATCAGGTGCTAAAGCCCAAAAATCCTCGTATTCTGCATTGTCTAAATTTTTTGGCACAAACCAAAAATAAGGCTCTGTGGGGTTTAGCTCCTGCCATTTAATCGCCCCCAAACCTTTGGTGCTAAGTTCATTCAACAAAGCAAATTTATCACTCCTTGAGTAAATTTCATTTTCTAAAGTCGAGTAATAATACAATTTTGCTTCACTCTCCTTAGTATCTTTATATTTCACAAAAAGGCTAATGCAAACGCCCACTTGTATATCAAAAACATTTTTATCCTCTTTTTTAGGCTCTTTATCGCTCCCGTGAAGATTAAGGATATAAATCTCATCAAAGCTTTTATAAAGACTCTCTCGCATTTTGCGGTGTATGCGTCCGCTTAGAAAAGAATTATTCGTAATAAAGCCTAAAAGTCCTTTGGGATTTTCAAAAAGCGTATTTTTTCTTTGCTCTAAAAGCTTCCATTGTGCAAAACGCATAAATTTAATATAATCATCATCTAAAGGTTGGATATTAGTTTCATTTAAACCTTGCTTGTAGCTTTGAAGTAGCTCTAAAATCTCCTTGCCCTTATTTTTGCTTTTGACATTGTAGGGAGGATTACCCAAAATTACAAGCAAACTTTCAGAATGTTTGATTTCTCTTGCTTTTAAATCCTCCTCCTCTAAATGCACAAGCGGCATTGTCATTTTATAATTAGCTTCACGACTCAAATTGAGTGTGTTTGTTAGAAAAATTTGTAATTTCAACTCATCATTAAATCCTGCTTGTTTCAAAATCGCACTAAGCTTGATATGAGCGACAATGTAAGGCACAAAACTAATTTCAAATCCATAAATATCTTTAAAAAATTTTTCCTTAATAACTTCGTTTTTGAAAACCTTGTTTTTCTCCTGCTCTAAGATTAACTTAAAAATGCAAGCCAAAAAGCTTCCTGTGCCTGTGGCAAAATCAAGCACTTTAACATCTTTATCCCCAAATCCTTTTTTTTTGTTTAATTTATCTTTTAAAAGCCTATGCAAACTACTAACAATCATTTCCACAATAGGCTTTGGCGTGTAAAAAACTCCCCCTTCTTTGCGATTTTGCGTTTCTCTTAGCTTATCATAGGCTTTGAGAAAATCCTCATACAAATAAATCGCCACCAAATCCACTTCATTTTGCGTTTCTTTAACAATCGCTGCCCTATCAATTAGCACGATACTTTTTCGCACACTCTCTAGGGTTTCTCTAATCAAAGAGGGAAAATTGAAATTAGGAATCGAAAAGTAAATAAACTCACTCAAAAGCTCTAATCCACTCGGTAAAAGATTAGCAATATTATCAATATGCAATGATTCTAAAGACGGAGATTCTAAGGAATCTTTTGCCAAGGGCGATTCCATAAATGCTACAAACATACCATACACAATACTTTGTGCTAAAATATCGCAAAATTCCTGCTCTTGATTCAATCCTGCTTGGGTAATATTCTCAAAAGTTTCTTTTGTTTTTTCAAAAAATTTGTGAAAAGAGGTTCTGGGGGATTGATGATACACAGCACCTAAACAATCACTCAAATAAAAACTTTGAGAGCTTAAAACACGCACAAGCTCATCTTTGGAGACAATAGCCGCCCTATCGGCTCTAAAAAAAGCAAGAAGTAGCGTGTAAAATTCTTGGAATTTATTTAAATCTTGTAAAGGTTTTGGGCTGATTGTAGTTTTATCTGCATTAAAAAGGGTGCAATCTAGGCTTTTTTTACCAAAGTTTAGCAAAATAAAGCGATTGTAATTAGTGAGAATAATATTAGGGCTGATTTGAGAATACCGCTCTAACTGCTTACTTTTTAAGTGCTTATCCAAATCCTCGCCCCATTTTTTGCATTCTATAAATCCCACTAAAGCATTATAACTTAAAGCATTTTGAGGATTGATAAGCTGATAGATTTTAAAATCAGGGCAAATACTCTCCCCTTTTTCGCTTTTGGGTTCGTGGAGAATCTGAAAATTATCGGGCTTTATGGCATTAAGGAGATTTTCTAAAGGGGTGCGGAGGGAATATTCACTCGCTAAAATAAGATTTCTACCCTCAATTTCCTCAAAATACTGCCTTAATGCTTCATTGATTTTTTCCATTTATCCTATTCCTTCAAGAAAGCTCTTAGTAACCGCTACCCTTATCCCTTTGATTTTCATTTTCTAGCGATTTTGCATTGCTATCCATTTTTGTGCAATTCTTACCGCATTAGTCGCCGCTCCTACGCGGAGTTGGTCAGCTACGCACCATAAATGCAAAATCTTTTTATTGAAATTATCACTACGGATTCGCCCCACATAGGTTTCATCAGTATCAGTCGCAATCATCGGCATTGGATAGATTTTTTCTTGAGGATTATCCATAAGCACAATACTTTCAGCTTCTTTAAGCACCTCTCTTGCAGCTTTAGCACTTACTTCTTGGCTAAAATGGATACTCAAAGCCTCACTATGACTTCTAAGGACTGGCACACGCACACAAGTAGCACTCACTTCAAAATCGCTATGGAGGATTTTATTAGTCTCATTAACCATTTTCATTTCTTCTTTAGTGTAATCATTCTCCAAGAAAATATCAATATGCGGAATCAGATTCAAAGCGATTCTGTGCGGAAAAGCCTTAGCCTCAACCGAATCCAAAGTAAAATCAAAGAATTTTTGCATTTGCAAAACTAGCTCTTCCATTCCCTTTTTTCCTGCCCCCGAAACTGCTTGATAAGTGCTAACATCAACCCGCTTAATACCAAAGGCTTTATGAAGTGGGGCTAAGACTTGCACCATTTGGATTGTTGAGCAATTAGGATTGGCAATAATGCCGGTTTTCTCCCATAAGGCAATATCTTCAGGATTAACTTCAGGCACAACCAAAGGCACATCTTGCTGCATTCTAAAATGACTTGTGTTATCAATCACGACTGCCCCAGATTTTGCAGCACTAGGAGCAAATTCCGCACTTACACTCCCACCTGCTGAAAAAAACGCAATCTCCACGCCCTCTTCTTTAAAAACATTATGAGTTAGCTCTTTAACGGGATAATTTTTGCCCTTAAACTCAATCTCCCTCCCTACACTCCTAGCACTTGCTAGAGGCACAAGCTCACTTACAGGAAAATCCCTCTCCTCTAAAATCCTAAAAAGCTCTTCCCCTACTGCACCTGTAGCACCAACAACTGCGACTTTATAAGCTTTCATTTTAAGCTCCTTATAATTTGATATTGTATTTTTGTATTTTACTGAGCAAAACTTCTTTTTTCATACCTAATAATTCTGCTGCTTTATCGGTATCTGAATCACAATTTTTTAAAGCTTCATACAAAAGCTCCTCCTCAAGATTAGCAATCTTTTTCTTTCCTCCACTCTCACGCGAACTTAAAAACAAATCCTCCGGAGTAATCGTATCACCCTCGCACAAAATTGCTGCCCGCTCTATCACGCTTAAAAGCTCTCGAATATTTCCGGGCCAATTATAAGCGAGTAACTGCTCTTTAGCACCTTCACCCCATTTTTTATTCCCCACACCATATTGTTTATGCGTTTGCTCCAACTTCCATTCACAAAGCGGTATTACTTCCTCAAGCCGTTCCCTTAAAGGTGGAATATTAATGGGTATGGTTTGTAACCTAAAAAACAAATCCTCGCGAAATTCACCTTTTTTGATTTGCTTTTGAATATCCGCATTCGTAGCAGAAATTACCCGAATATCAATCTTAATGGGCTTTGTGCTTCCCAAACGCACAATCTCTTTTTCTTGTAATACCCTTAAAAGCTTAGCTTGGAGACTTGCAGGCATTTCTCCAATCTCATCAAGAAAAATACTCCCGCCATTAGCGGATTCAAATTTCCCCGCTCTCCCCTCTGTGGCGTCAGTAAAAGCACCCTTTTCATAACCAAAAAGTTCAGATTCTAGGAGATTATCAGGGATTGCTGCCATATTAATAGCGATAAAAGGGGCATTAGCTCGGGGTGAATTTTGATGAATATGATGAGCAAAAAGCTCTTTTCCTACCCCACTTTCTCCTAAAAGCAAAACAGAAGCATCAGTTTTAGCTGCTTTTGAAGCAAGTTTGAGGGAATTTTCTAAAGCAGGAGAGGTAGCCATAAATTGCTTAGTTTCAGCATTTTTAGAGGATTTAGCGGGAGTTTTAGCCTTAGCAATAACCTCCTTAGCCTTTTTAGCACGATAAATCGCCTCCACTAAGGTTTCAATTTCAAAAGGTTTAGTTAAAAAATCTTTAACCCCTAAACGAATCGAATCAATGGCTTTATTCAAAGTCGCATTTCCAGTAATAATCACCGCTTCATAACGACCATTAAGCTCCCTTAAAAACTCAAGTCCGTCCATTTGAGGCATATTAATATCCGTAATAATCAAATCAATCGTATCATCAAGCTTTTTTAAGGCGTCTTTGGCGTTTTTAAAGCTCACAACTTCAAATTCATCATATTCACCTAAGGCAATTTCAAGGGATTTTCTCATATTAATATCATCTTCTACAATGGCTAATTTCATTTTACCTCCTTGCTTAAGTGTGAAATTACCGCTACTTCATTAGCATAAAGCACCTCAATCCTTGTTGCAGGAATCGCTAAATAAGTCGTAGATTTGCTTTTATGATTGAGATTCTTACTCCAATCCTCCAACTTAACTCCCCATTTAAAGAAACATTCTAAAATATCCTGTTTGTATTCTTGCAAAAATTGCTTTTCTGTTTTGGTATTATGCACAATCTCGCAGGTTCTCAAAGGATTTTTAGTGTATTTTAAATCCCTAGAATGAATCATTGCCCTAGAAAAGTAATACTTTTCATTACTAACAATCCCATTTTTAACGCTTAAGCGATAAGAAAAAATATATTCGCTCGCCCAAGCATGATTCCAAAATCCCAAAATCAAAAGAATCAAAATGCCTTTATTCTTTAGGATTGCTCCCCAATAACTCATCGCTTGCTTCTGCCTCTTGTGCTTCTTCTTTTTCTTCTTTAGGGCATCGTGCGATTGAGACGACTTTATCATCATTAACATTGACGATAATCACGCCACTTGTTGCCCTTCCTGCTTTACGAATCCCTTGCATATCGACACGAATCATCTTGCCGCTGCTTGTTAGCACCATCAAATCCATATTTTCATCAACATTGACAACGCCCACAAGTTTGCCAGTTTTGGGCGTGAGTTTCATCGCAATTACGCCTTTACCGCCTCGCTTTGTGATTCGGTATTCATTAACCTCTGTGCGTTTGCCAATACCCTTTTCACTTACGCTTAAAATTTCCTCGTTATCACTTTCAATCGCAGTCGCCCCAATCACATAATCTTTAGGCATTTTAAATTTAATTGCTGTTACACCTCGTGCAACGCGTCCAATTTCTCTAACTTCATCAGCATTAAAGCGGACGCACATACCCTCATAAGTTACCACTAAAATTTCTCGGATTTGAGGGGTAATGATTTTTGCTGTTACAAGTTCATCATTATCATCAAGGTTAATCGCCCTCACTCCTACGCTGCGGATATTTTTAAACTCACTTAAATTCGTGCGTTTAATAATCCCCTTTTTAGTGAAAAAAGCAAGAGATTTATCCTCATTAAAATCCTTAGTCGTAATGGTTGCCATAATTTTTTCATCATTACTTAAATTAATCAGATTCACCACTGCCTTGCCAATAGCTGTTCGGCTTGCTTCAGGGATTTTATAGACTTTAAGCCAATAAAGCTGCCCTTTATCTGTGATAAACAGAATCGTATCGTGCGTATCAGAGACAAAAAAACTCTCAATAAAATCATCTTCGTGCGTATTAGCAGAAATTTTCCCCTTGCCGCCTCGATTTTGCTTTTCATAAGTTCTTACCGGCACGCGTTTGACATAGCCTCGATGACTCATTGTTACAACCACCGATTCATTAGGAATCAAATCCTCTGTGTCAATACTTTCATAATCTTCCTCAATAGCCGTTAAACGTTTAGTAGAAAATTTCTCTTTAATTTCTTGCAATTCCTCTTTGATAATGCTATTAAGCAAATCTTCACTTTTTAAGATAGCCTGTAAATGGGCAATCTCTTTGAGTAATTCTTGGTATTCATTCTCAATCTTATCTCGCTCCAAGCCTGTTAAGCGTTGCAATCGCATCTCAAGAATAGCTTGAGCTTGATTTTCAGAGAGTTTAAATTGCTTGATTAACCCCTCTTTAGCCACCGCAGGTTCGCTACTTGCACGGATTAATGCCACAATCTCATCAATATGTTCTAAAGCAACCCTTAATCCTTCTAAAATATGAGCTCGCGCACTAGCTTTTTCAAGCTCAAAAATAGTGCGGCGAATCACTACACTTTTGCGATGAGAAATAAACAATAAAAGCAATTCCAAAAGCGTAAAGACTTTGGGTTCTTTATTATAAATAGCTAATAAAATAATCCCAAAAGTGCTTTCCATTGGCGTGGATTTAAAAAGATGATTAAGGACAATCTCACTCATTGCTTCCCTTTTAAGTTCAACAACAACGCGTATCCCCTCTCTATCAGATTCATCACGCACTTCAGAAATCCCCTCAATAACCTTTTCTTTGGCTAATTCTGCGATTTGCTCAACCAACCTTGCTTTATTGACTTGGTAGGGAATCTCATCAATCACAATAATATCTTTGGTTTTGGTTTTTTCAATATGCGTTTTAGCACGAACTTTGATTCTCCCTCTCCCACTCTCATAAGCTTCTCTAATCCCATTTTTACCATAGATAATGCCCCCTGTAGGAAAATCTGGACCTTCAATGAAATTCATAATTTCTTCTAATTGTGCCTTAGGGTTTTCAATCAAATAAACCAAAGCATCAACAATCTCATCAAGACGATGAGGTGGGATATTTGTCGCCATACCCACTGCAATCCCATTAGAACCATTAATCAGCAAATTAGGCAAGCGACTAGGTAGAATATCTGGCTCTTTGCTTGTATCATCATAATTAGGGACGAAATCCACCGTCTCTTTGTCAATATCGCGTAAAATCTCTTCAGCAGCTTGTGTCATTTTCGCTTCAGTGTAACGCATTGCCGCTGCTCCATCACCATCAATAGAGCCAAAGTTTCCTTGTCCATCGACAAGCTCCAAACGCATTGAAAAATCTTGTGCCATTCTCACAAGGGCATCATAGACAGCAGTATCGCCGTGAGGGTGATATTTACCAATCACTTCCCCCACGATTCTTGCAGATTTTACAAATTTTGCTTTTGAAGTAACGCCTAAGCGGTGCATTGCGTATAAAATTCGCCGATGCACAGGCTTCAATCCATCTCGTGCATCAGGCAAAGCACGACCCACAATCACGCTCATTGAATAATCAAGATAGCTTTCTTTAATAGAATCCTCAATATTCCGATTTTGAATATCTTGGTTTAACAAATCAACCATTGACAACCTTTTTAATTAGTAAAGTTTTGGATTTTACCTTAATTTTACTTTATTCTACCTAACACGACAAAACTCATCAATTTTTTTATAATTTTTTAAAATAGAAGTGTGGGATTGCAAATAGCAAAGAAAATCCAAAATCTCTTGATGAGAGAGAATTTCTAAATCTTGTTGCGATTTTTGAGATTTTTGAAAATCCAAAGAATTGTTTTTGGATTTTACCATTAATTTTTGCGTTAAAATCCCGATGAATTCCTCTTGCCCTAAAGCGTCTCTAACAAACAAAGGCATTCCCCAAAGCTGACTTTTATAAAGCTGCCTTAAAGGACTGCGTATCCTGCCAAAATTAAGCCAATCTGTCTCCCTAAAATAGGTTATTTCATCTTCTAGCACAGGGATTAAAGAGATAGGTTTTTTCAAAATAGAATAGGAAAATTCCATATACTGCTTCTCCCTAAAATTCGGCTTGGGTAAGATATTGCAAAAAATATCCGTGAAAGATTCTAATTGTAATAAAGCAATCCCCAAATCATCATCTAAAGCTAAAATCTTAGCGTGGCTCAAACACGCCGCAGGAGTCCCTAAAACCTCATTATTATAAAGCACAATATCAATGGCTCTTTTGTGTTCATAGACTATCTCACTGCTTGTAATCGCCAATCCCTCATCAATAAGCAACCCAAAACCTTCACGATAATGAACTTCATCAAAATGAGCAATGATTTTCAAAGCCCCTTGTATCCATTGAACTTTTGGTTTTTGACTACCAAAAAAATCAGCAAAATTCGAGATTTGGCGGTCTTGTGCATAAAGCCCCCAACACAAAAGCAAAAAAATTAAAATCTTTTTCATTTTATCTCTTTTAAATGGTTTTAAAACTTTAATCATACAATAATTAACTTTAAAAACACGCTCTGAACATTAAAATAGCATTAATCCGCTAAATGTATTTTTCTTTAATGATAAAAATATTACAATCGGGATTTAAATCATATTATTAAGGAGAATCTATGTCGCTTAAAGTCTTTAACTTCCCTCAAGAAGAATTACAAAAACTCAAATTTGCTACTATTGTTACCAACAAAGGGGAAATGAAAATCCAACTTTATCCTGATGATGCACCCAACACTGTGGCAAATTTCGCCTCTTTGGCTCAAAGTGGTTTTTATGATAATCTTACTTTTCATCGAGTGATTCCGCATTTTGTCGTTCAAGGAGGCTGTCCTGATGGTAATGGGTATGGCGGACCGGGTTACCATATCGCTTGTGAAGTCCAAGATAATCCCCATAAACATTTAAAAGGTTCTCTCTCAATGGCTCACGCAGGGAGAGACACAGGCGGAAGTCAATTTTTCCTTTGTCTTGCTCCTCAACCTCATCTTGATGGGGAACACACGATTTTTGGTAAAATCAAGGCTAATGATAAAGCAAGTCTTAAAGTCTTAGATTCCCTTAAACAAGGCGATATAATTCAAACGATTAAAATTTCAGAAGAATAAGATTCAAAATCCTGCAAAAGATTGCCACAAAAATCCTTGAGGATTTTCTCACAATGACAAATTAAGCATCATTGCAAAACTCAATTCCTATTATTGCAATTTCTCTTATCATTTTAACCCTCTTTCTTATCATTATGAGGCGAAAGCCAAAGCAATCAAAAGGTTACCGCAGAGATTCTAACATTAGCTCAACCATTTGATAAACCGCACTGCTAGAGCATTCCTCTTGTAAGGCTTGGCTTATTTTTCTAAGATTATTTTCTTCTTGCAAAACCTCTAAAACACTCCATAAAGTCTCATCATACAATTCTTTTTCTTCACACAAAAAACCTAATTGCTTTTCTTCTAAAAATTTTGCATTAAAATATTGATGATTCCCTGCTGCATAAGGATAAGGCACAAAAAGGGCAGGTATTCCATTAGCACAAAGTTCCCAAAGTGAACTTGCTCCTGCCCGACATACTGCCATATCGCATAATTGCATAACATCTGGCATTACTTTACTAAAGCCAAAAAGTCCCACATCAAAATCTTGAATTTTTAAATCCTCCCTACACATTTCCTCAAAAACCCTTAATTTCAAAGGTAAATTGCGGTATTGCTCTTGCAGGGATTCTAGTTCTTTTTGTCCGCATTGATGAAAGATTTTAAAGCCTCTAGTGTGGAGTGCTTCAGCAAGGCTCAAAGCATAATGGTTAATCGCTCTAGCCCCTTGAGAGCCGCCCATAAAAAGAATATTTTTGATTTCACTTCTCACCCTTGCTTTATCAAAAAATTCTTGTTTAGTAGGATAAAATTTGCAAGGGGATTTTGCCTCATAAGAAGAGAAAAAAATCTTTGCGAAGCCTTTTAAAGCACGATTTAGGCGACCAATTTTGGCATTTTGTTCGTGAATAAAAAGAGGTGTATGAGTTAAAACAGCCCCAAATGCCATAGGAGCAGCAGAGTATCCCCCAACAGAAAAGACAAAATCAGGCTTTTGGGCTTGGAGTATTTTTAGGACTTCTTTTAGAGCTTTAAAATGAGCAAAGAGAGATTGAAATTTATGCAATCCCTTTTGATTGACAACACCGCAAGTTTGCAAAAAGATTTTTTCTTTAATTCTTGAATCTTTTTCAAAATACATTTTGTCTTGTCCGTTTTGAGAGCCTACAAAAAGACATTCCCAACCTCTTTCGTGAAATTCCTCAATAAAAGCACTCGCTACGCTCAAATGCCCTCCTGTGCCACCACCACTAACGATGATTTTCATTTTGCTCCTCCTTTGCCGCTCTTAACCTTGGCTCTATCAAAGAATATCATTATAAAAAATCTAAAATTACATTCTAATAATTCTTATCTAAAAATTTACAAAAAAATCTTATTATGGTAATATATTAAACTATTTTTTATGTGAGGATTTAATGGTTTGGCTTATTGGCTATTTTTTATTAGCAGTTGTGATTTCTTTTATATGCTCTGTTTTAGAGGCGGTTTTGCTCTCTATTACACCTTCTTTTATGGAAAGCTATGCTTTAAAACACCAAAAAAGTGGCAAAATTATCAAACACTTAAAAGCAAACATTGATAATGCTATTGGTGCAATCCTTGTGGTTAATACCTTCGCTAACACAGTGGGTGCAGCAGGTGTAGGAGCAGAGGCAGTAGAGATTTTTGGTGAAAGGTGGCAGGGCTTTGTGGCTTTGTTTATGACTTTGTGCATACTCTATATTTCTGAAATCCTACCCAAAACCATAGGGGCGACTTACTGGAAAATCCTTGTTCTACCTGCGGCGTATTGCATTTTATTTCTTTATTGTCTTACCTTTCCTTTGGTTTATGTCTCAAGGATTATCACTTATGCGTTCAAGAAAAACAAAAACAACCAAATCAGCCGTGATGAAATTCTAGCGATTATGGAGCTTGGTGAGAAAAGTGGCTCGATTAATGAGCTTGAAGGTGATATTTTGGAGCATTTGCTTTTACAAAAATCCCTTAGTGTTAAGGATATTATGACTCCCAAAGAAAAAATTTTCGCTCTTAGCGAGGAAACTAGCATTGAAAAAGCTCTAAAAAAACTTAAATACTCTCGCATTCCTTTGTTTGATGAAAAGGGAGAAATTCATTTGCTTGTTTATAAACGCAATGTCTTGCACGCAAGCCTTGAAAACAAAGAAAAAGAGCCTTTAAAAAGCATTGCAAGAGCAATCACAAGTGTGGATACAAATATCCTCTTGCTTGATTTGCTTGAAAAATTCATTATCCAAAAAGAACATTTATTTTTGGTTGTTGAAAAAACGCAATCTGATGAAAAACAAACAAAAATAATAGAAGCAGTAGAGACAACCAAAGGGCAAATCATCGGCATAGTTAGCTTAGATGATGTGATTAATGCAGTGCTTGGAGTTGGAAATTTACAAACTGAAAAGGAAATTTAATGTTTCTTCTGATTTTATATTGTTTAATTGCGATTGTTTTTACCTTTTTGTGTTCAATTATGGAATCTGTGTTTTTGAGTATTACCCCCTCATTTGTGAGCAGTTTTTCTAAGAAAAATCCCAAAATTGGAGGCTATTTAAAAGAGCTAAAAAACAATGTTGATGATGCTGAAGGAGCAATTTTGGTGCTTAACACCTTTGCAACCACAGCAGCAGCCACAGGCGTGGGGATTGAAGTAGCTCACATTTTTGGTTTGGATTATCAAGCCTTTGGTGCGATTTTGCTCACGATTGTTTTGATTTATTTTTCTGAAATCTTACCCAAAACCATAGGAGCGACTTACTGGAAAAGTTTAGCGATTTATGTAACTTTAGGGATTCATTATCTTCTAAAAATTACCTTACCTTTTGTAAAAATCTCAAAGCTTATTACGCGTTTTGTTAAAACAAGTTCGAGTTTGTTTATAGGACGCGATGAAATCTTAGTTGCTAGTAAAATGGGTGAAGAAAGTGGTTCAATTACAATGCGTGAAGAGGGAATCATAGAGAATCTCTTAGGGCTTAAAAATTTCCGTGTGATTGATATACTCACACCAAGAAGTGTGGTTGTTGCTTTGCCTTATAATTGCCCTGTGCAAAAGGCTTTAGAAAAAGAAGGAATACACAATCACTCTCGCATTTTAGTCTATGTGGATAATCTTGATACGATTATTGGTGCGGTGCAAACCGCAAAGATTCTAAAAGCAGTAAAAAAAGAAAAGGATAAAAAAATTTCTGATTTAATGCAGCCTGTTTATATTGTGCCATCAAGCCTTAATGTGCTTAATTTGCTCAATCTTTTCATACTCAAGCAAGAAAAACTCTTTGTTGTGCAAGACAGATATGCTCAATTTGCTGGGGTTGTAACGCTTGAAGATGCGATTGAAACGCTTTTGGGTAAAGAAATCATTGATGAATTTGATGAAGCCAGCGATATGCAAAAAGTCGCTCAAGAAAAAATCAAGAAAAATCAAGAAAAATTCCTAAGCCAAGCTAAAAATCTAAGCTAAAAATAATCAAGCAATAGGTGCTTTGCAATCAGGCTACCTCATCATTGCAAGAATATGTAGCGTGGCAATCTCTACAAGGGGAGAGAATCATCCCTGCAATAACAAATCAAGATACCCTAAAACATAGCCCTAAAGCTCTTCTTCAGGGCTATAAATATGTCTAGTCATCGCCAACAAATCTTTACTGATTTTATTAGTGGTATCAATATCATTTAAAAGTGAAGAAGCACTAAGGGTGCTAATTTTTTTATCAGACATCAGACTTTCTACTTTATTGATAGCATTATCATCAGCTTCATCAAGTAAAGTAGAAGCATTAGTGATATTTGCCAAAATCAAATGAACATTTTTATCTGAACTTGTTTTGAGATTTTCAATGCTTCTAAGCAATTCCGCAAGATTAATACGAATCTCGTGATAAAATTCTACAAGCGATTCATTTGGAGAATTCACAGAATCTTTGAGATTACGATAAAGCATTTTGAGTTGGTGAATCGACTCTACGGCTCTCCTTGTAGCAGTTTGAATATGATACATTTCATTCATTTGTTCTTTATCGCGAATGTAAGTCTGTGCCAAAGTGGCAAAGTCAAAAATACTATCAAAGAGATGTTTAACGCTTTGCTTATAAAGTTCCTCAATATCAACATCCTTTTGATAAAGCTTTTTTTGAGCAATAATCTCTCTAAAAGGCATTTTGGAGCGAATATCCTCGCGGCTAAAGCCCAAAGAATAAGCCAAGATTGAAAAACAATTATCATAGAGATGAAACATTTCATTTTTAAGAGCTTCAATAGCAGTATCAGGATATTCAATAATCGAATAATTCAAATAAATAGGCTCATACTCTTTAGCTTTTTTATCTACGATAAATTTCTCAAGTATATAAACCATTTTACCAATCAAAGGAAGCATTAAAACAATACCCACAATATTAAAAAGCGTGTGAAATGCTGAAAGCTGCAAGATATAATCATCAGGTGCAATCCCTACTAAATCGCAAAATAAATTAACCGCACCCATAAATTGATGCAAAAAAACAATCGCTACTAATGCCGTTACGCTATTAAAAAGCAAATGAGCTGCGGCTAATCGTTTCCCCATAATATTAACACTAAGTGAGCTAATAATCGCCATTACAGTGCTTCCGATATTAGAACCAATCGCAAATCCTAAGGCATTTTCATAGCTCATCTGCCCAGCAGCAAGAATCGTAATAGCCACAAGCAAGCTTGCATTAGAGCTTTGCATAACCACCGTTAAAACCATACCAATAAAAACAAAAAGTAACACTCCTGCTAAGCCATCAATGCGTCCATATTGAGCAATATCAATCGTATCTTTGAGTTCATTAAATCCAATTTTGACAAAATGAATCCCAAGAAAAAAGAAACCAATACCGCAAAGAATAGACCCAAATGCTTTTGCATTTTTGGAATTTTGCAAAAGTAAAATCACTCCAAATACAATCAAAGGCATTGTAAAAGAGGAAATATCAAACTTCACTCCCGCCCCAGCAATTACCCAAGCCACTATGGTTGTGCCAAGATTTGCCCCAAAAATAATCCCAATTCCCTGTGCAAGCGTGATAAATCCTGCTGCTAAAAAAGAAATAGCCAACACAGAGACTAAACCACTACTTTGCATAATCATTGTTGAAATAGCCCCAAAAATGAGACTCTTACTGATAGAATTAGTCCATTTTTTTAATACTTTTTCAATAAAAGTACTAAAAGTATTAAAGCCATTTTTCAGACACAGCACACCATACAAAAAGATAGCAATCCCTGAACAAGCTCCCAAAAAAGAATCTGATTGATAAAACAAATAGCCCAAAACCCCAAAAACTACGACTAATATTATACCTTGCATTAGATTCTCACTTTTAGTTGGATTCTCACTTAATAAAATTAAGCGTTTATTTTACAATATTAATATAAAAGGATTTATTAAAAGCATTAAAATTAACGATTAATATTTTAAATATTCTAAAATCTCCCAAAAAAGATTGCCACAAGGCAAAGCCTCTTGCAATAACAAAAAATCAAAGTGTTATTACAAAACATTTGCATTATCACGAAGCTCACATTATCGCTATTGCCATATTTTCCCTTGTTATTCACATTCTCCCTCATCATTACAAGGCTTTAACCAAAGCAATCTCTTGTTAAATTGCTACAAATAAAATTACCGCAAAAAATTCTATCAAATTTTCTCATAATGGCAATAAGAAACATAATTTCACAAATTTCTAAGTGTGTAAAAATTATACTCTAACCCCAAATAAAAATAAAATAATTTTAATACTTTTGGTTTCCAAAGAAAAAAGTGCTAAGATATAGGCATTAAATTTTGTTTTTTTAAGGAGAAAATGATGGAGGAAAATAATATGGAGAATATTTTTGATATAAAATCTCTTACAATGTCAATCTTGATGACTCCTAGTATGGCTAACTTTCGCGGTAGGGTTCACGGGGGAGATATTATGAAATTACTTGACCAAGTCGCTTATGCGTGTGCCTCAAGGTATTGCGGACAATATGTTGTTACCCTCTCTGCTGATAGAATCAGTTTTGAAAATCCCATAGAAGTTGGCTCTTTGGTTACTTTTTTAGCTTCTGTCAATTACACCGGTAAAACTTCACTAGAAGTAGGAATCAAAGTAATTGCTGAAGATATTCACAAACGCACCGTTCTTCATACTAATAGTGCTTTTTTCACAATGGTTTGTGTCGATAAAAACGGAAAACCAACACAAGTTCCTCCCCTAGAACCCAAAACGGAAGTAGAAAAACGTCGCTTTGAAAAAGCACTCAAAAGAAAAGAAATGCGGATTGAACTTCTTAAAAAATACCGCTAATTTATGCTATAATTCCTATTGTTAAAGGGGTTATTTTGGAAGAATTAAACGAAATTCAATCCATTGAAAAAAATATTCTTGAATATCGCTTGAAAGAGTTTTTTAAGAAAAATTCTCAAGCGATTGCTTTGATTTTCAAAGCCTTAATCAAAGGGGAAAAAGCCTATCCCAAAGAGGAAATTGCCCAAGAAATCTTAAGAATTAACGCTCAAGATACCCTAAGTGCTCATTTTCCTCATTCTAATGACATTCCTTTATCCTCCACAAAAAACACACAAAAAACACCAAATAGCCCAAATCAAAATTCTAACACACCCAAAACACATTCATTAGATACCCAATCAAATCCCAATAAATCCGATAAAAAAACTATCCCTATTTCTCCTCTTAATATTGAGGGTTGATGACTTTTCATATCATCTTGCACCAGCCGCGTATTCCACAAAATACAGGAAATATAGGCAGACTTTGTTATGCGAGTGATTCTGTGCTGCATTTAATCCACCCGCTAGGCTTCAATCTCTCTCAAAAAGAGCTTAAAAGGGCAGGAATGGATTATTGGAATGATTTAAAGGTTTTTGAATGGGAAAATTTAGAAACATTTTATCAGCATAATACCCTCAATCTCCCGCATTTTTATTTAACCACCAAGAGCAAAACACCTTATTATCAAGCTCCTCTCACGCAAGGGGCATATTTGCATTTTGGACGTGAAGATGCGGGCTTGAATGAATCCTTATTGCAACAAAATAAAGATTTGCTCTACACAATCCCAATGTGGAATAATGCCCGCAGTTTGAATCTCGCTACAAGTGTGGGGATTGTTCTTTATGAAGGAATCCGACAAAGAGACACTTTTAAGGGTTAAGATTAACACAATAAATATTCTCAAAGATTTTGCTTTTCATATTGTTTTGATTTAAGATTTTGCTTTTATTTTTGTTTTTTTAAATCCTTAACTTCACAAAGGCATACGCCCTTGCAAAGATTAAGGCTTTTTAATCAAATAGCGGATTGTTGCTCCTAATTGCTCTATGTCCAAAACCTCATAGCCGTGATTTTTTGCATCAACAGGAATATTGTTAATGCTTTGTGGGCAATCACTCAAAACCTCTAAAATTTCACCTTTTTTAAGTTCAGGCAACACTTCTAAAGTCCTAATTACAGGGTAAGGACAAGGCTCACCTTGTAAATCTAAACGATAATTTGGGATAATCTCTTGCATTTTTTCTCCTTAAGCTCTTTGGAATTTTTTATTTTTAAGAAAATAATGCCGCTCTATATACAAAACAAGGGCTAACAATAATAAAAGCAACAGATAATTAACAACCAATCCTCCATAATTTCCAAAGCTCTCAAGCAAATTAATGCGTGGAAAACTTGTCGCTAAAGCCTCTGAATAATAATCCCAAGTCGCCGCAAGCAAAGTTGAGCCAATCACATTTCCAATACCCACAATCCAATAATGCACTTGCCCTTCAACCGCACGATACATCCAACCGCACTCACAACCTCCAGCAATCACGATACCAAGACCAAATAAAAATCCACCAATAATTGCATTAGGAGCTGCCCACATAATTTTAGGAGGTAAGCCCAGCATAATATAGCTAAAAACACCAATGGTTGAAACCATCATACCAAAGATTACCGCTCTTGCCATATAACCGCGTCCTGTGATAAACAAATCCCTAAAAGCTGAAGTGAAGCAAACTTGAGCCCTAGCAATCACAAAACCAAATCCCACTCCAAAAAGCATTGCAATAGCTAAAATGGGGATTTTTTTACCTTCAGGAATGGTGCCAAAAATCATCAAATACGCAATCCAGATTCCAATGCCCAGTAAAACTAAAATGCCGAGCTTAAAAAGCAATTCCGCCCTACCTTTTGGATTTTCAATTTCTTTGATTTTTGAAACCTTAACAAGCGGGATATGAGAGCGAAATGCGGGTAAAAACACGATTTTAGTGCCAGCCCAAACGCCAACTAAAGTCATTAGTGTGAAAAACCAAGCGTGTAGGCTAAATTGTGGGATTCCAGTAAAAAAACTTGCCAAGTTACAACCCATACCAATCCTTGCTCCAAAACCAGCAATAATACCACCAATGAGAGCTTGAAAAATTCTAATATTGCTTTGGGGCAGACGAAGTTTTACATTATTTGCCATTAAAGCCGCTGCTAAAGCCCCTGCAAACATTCCTATAATCATCACTCCATCAATTCTATCCAAAGGAGTTCCTTGCAAACCGATGATTTTAAAATATCCCCAACTACTCGTATCCACACCAATAAGATTGAGAATATGTCCTCCCCAACGCGTAAATTCACCCGTAACCGCCCAATAAGTGCCAGTGATTCCAAAGTAATAAGCCGCCATAACACCCAAAGCAATAATAGCAGGGATAGGAGACCAAAACTTTACCAAAAAATTTTGCTTAAAGTTTGCAAACATTGCATTGTCCTTGTAAATTATTAAGATAATTGGAAATAAAAAAGAAAGATTCCAACTGCTTTAACCTAAAGCCTTGTGAGAAAAATAGAGCAGGATTGTAATATTTACTTCCTTAAAATTAAATAAATATTTAAGTATTTAATTTATGTTTTCATCTATTCAACAAATTATTTTGTATTACTTTTTACTTATTATTTTCTTTTATTTTATCAATCTCCTCAAAATCCAAAAAATCCAAATCAAAATCATAGCGGATTTTGCCAAAGAATTTAAACCGCTTATATTCCTCTTCACTAGCATTCACAAGGTAATCCACAACATAGGGCTTTAATAACACTTGTAATATAGCTACATTTGTATCAGGATTTAAAAAAGAATATAAAGTAGAGTGGTTATGGATTGAATTAATAGCTATCTCAAATACTATATCAACTAACCCTGATTTAACATTAACTACATAAAAGTCCCTAAGGGTAATTCCAAATCTTCACCAAAACGCTTTTTAATAACAAGGCTATTATTTGTCAAATACATTGATTTGAGTGTCAAAGAATGATAAATGCTAGGTATAAGAAAAATTAAATTTCCACAATAAAACTTACAATATATCTTTTAGATTGTTGTAAAGATATATTATTGTAACCATAAATGCACTATTTCCGCTTTAGAATTACAACATAGAAACTAACTCTAATTTATCCAAATTTACAAAACTGCTGAACTCTAAAGATTGACGCTATTAATTCGCTATTTATTTTGCGTGTATTGATGCACAAATTCGACTAATTTTATCGCATTTTCTCGTGGTAAATCCGGTAGCATTCCGTGCCCTAAATTAAAAATATGCCTTGAATTTTTCATCAAATCCAAAATTTCTTTTGTCCCTTCAAGCATTTGAGTTTGATTATACAAGCGACAAGGCTCTAAATTCCCTTGCAAAACATACCTATCCCCTAAGATTGCTTTTGCCTTTCTTAGTGGCATACTCCAATCCACACCAAAAACATCAAAATCCCCATCAATTTTTTCTAAACTCACAATCCCTTTGGGGAATAAAATAATAGGAATTTGAGGGTATTTTTTCTTAAGATAAGTAGCAATTTGCTTACAATACTCCCACCCAAATTCAAAATAAGCACTCTCTTCCAAAGCCCCAGCCCAAGAGTCAAAAACCATTACTGCATTAGCACCCGCTTTGATTTGTGCTTCTAAATAATCTTGGAGATTTTCTGTGATTTTAGTAAGTAATTTGTGCAAAAATTGCGGGTTTGTATAGAGTATTTTTTTAGATTTAGCATAAGTTTTACTCCCTTCCCCCTCAATCATATAGGTTGCCAAAGTCCAAGGTGCACCGCAAAAACCAATCAAAGCCTTATCTTTAGGGAGTTTTTCTCGAACAATTTGAAGTGTCTCATACACATAACCTAGCCTTGAAGCCGCTTTATCACTTAATTGATTCAAATCTTTTTGGCTCTCTAGGGGCTTGGCAAATTTTGGACCCTCTTTAGCAAAAAATCCAAGCTCCATTCCCATTTCCATAGGAATCACTAAAATATCACTAAAAAGAATCGCCGCATCGACATTGAGAATCTCAACGGGTTGGAGTGTAACTTCACTTGCTAAAAGGGGATTTTTACAAAGTGAGAGAAAATCTCCGGCTTGTTTTCTTGTCGCTTGATACTCACTAAGGTATCTTCCTGCTTGTCGCATTAACCAGACGGGCGTAAAAGGTGTTTTTTTACCCAAACACATATCAATAAAAACCATTTTTTCCTCTATTTTCTCAAAATATTCTTGCTATTTTATCTTACTAATATAATATTTATGATAAAATTTCATCTTTTATTATTAAAATCTACAAAATTCTAATTTTAAGGTTTGTTTAATTATGCTAACACTCATTAAAAAAATCTTTAACAGCAAAAATGACCGATTAGTCGGACATTATCGCAAAGAAATCAAAAATATTAATAGCTTAGAATCCACTTATGAAAAAATGAATGATGAAGAACTTAAAGCGGCTTTTTCACAACTAAAATCTCAAGTCAAATCCTCTAGCGACCCTAAAAAAGAGCTTGATAGAGTCCTTTATCAATCTTTTGCTATCACACGAGAAGCAAGCAAACGCACTTTGGGAATGCGGCATTTTGATGTGCAGCTTATTGGGGGTATGGTTTTGCACCAAGGCAATATTGCTGAAATGAAAACAGGAGAGGGAAAAACCTTAGTAGCCACACTCCCTGTCTGTCTTAATGCAATGCTTGGGGAGAGTGTGCATATCGTAACGGTAAATGATTACCTAGCCAAAAGAGACGCAGAATCAATGCAACCCCTTTATGAATTTTTGGGGTATAGCGTAGGCGTGATTGTGGGGGGAATCTATGATGACAATCATAGGCTAGAGCAATATGCCTGTGATATTGTTTATGGCACGAATAACGAATTTGGATTTGACTATTTGCGGGATAATATGAAATACGATTATAAGCAAAAAGTGCAAAAACACCACTTCTTTGCGATTGTTGATGAGGTGGATTCAATCCTCATTGATGAAGCAAGGACACCTTTAATTATTTCAGGACCAGCAAATCGCACCCTTGATAATTACAAAAATGCTAATGAAGTTGCCCTTAAACTCAAAGAAAATGAGCATTATACGATTGATGAAAAAAATCGCACGATTTTGCTCACAGAAAGCGGTATCTCCCAAGCAGAAAAGCTCTTTAAAATCGACAATCTTTATAGTATCGAAAACGCAATCTTAGCTCACCACCTTGACCAAGCCCTTAAGGCGAATAAGTTATTTTTAAAAGACAAAGATTATGTGTTGCGTGATGGGGAAGTGGTGATTGTTGATGAATTTACCGGGCGATTGAGTGAGGGAAGACGCTTTAGTGAGGGATTGCACCAAGCCCTAGAAGCTAAAGAGGGTGTCGCTATCAAAGAAGAATCCCAAACACTTGCTGATATTACCTATCAAAATTATTTCCGCCTTTATGATAAACTCGCAGGAATGACAGGGACAGCACAAACAGAAGCAAGCGAATTTTTACAAATCTATAATTTAGAGGTAATTTCAGTTCCTACTAATGTGCCTGTTACAAGAAAAGATTTGAATGATTTAATCTACAAAACCGAAAGAGAGAAATTCAACGCTCTTGTTCAAAAAATCATTGAATTAAATAAAAAAGGACAGCCTATTTTGGTAGGGACTGCTTCCATTGAAAAAAGTGAAAAAATCCACGAACTCCTTAAAAAAGAGAGGATAGCCCACTCCGTCTTAAATGCTAAACATCACGCCCAAGAAGCTGAAATTATTAAAGACGCGGGTAAAAAGGGAGCAGTAACCATTGCTACTAATATGGCAGGGAGGGGTGTTGATATTAAGATTGATGATGAAGTGCGAAATCTCGGCGGGCTTTATATTATAGGGACTGAAAGGCACGAATCCCGCAGGATTGATAATCAGCTAAGGGGACGAAGCGGAAGACAAGGCGACCCGGGTGCGAGTCAATTTTATCTTAGCTTAGAAGACCCACTACTTAGAATCTTTGGGAGTGATAAAATTAAGGGTATTATGGATAAACTCGGACTTGAGGAAGGCGAACACATTGACTCCAAGCTGGTTACTCGCTCGGTTGAAAATGCACAAAAAAAGGTAGAAAGTATGCATTTTGAAGCAAGAAAACATCTCTTAGAATATGATGATGTGGCAAACGAGCAACGCAAAGCCATCTATCGCTTAAGAGATGAATTGCTTGACCCGACAAAAAATATCACCGAGCGTATTATCGACAATCGCAAAGAGTGCGTAGAAATGCTCTTAGCAAAGGCTGAAGTTTTCACTTCTGATGATAATCTTGAATCCCTTTGTGCTTTAGCTCTAGAGGATTTTAATCTTACTTTAGAAATTCCTAAACTCCAAGCAGAATATGAAGCTAATAATACCTTTGAAGCCTATATTCAATCTCAACTCACACAAAGCTATGAAGACAAAATGAGCCTTGTTAATCCCCAAATGCGTAATGAAATAGAAAAGCTTATTTATCTCCAAACACTCGATAATCTTTGGCGAGAACATCTTTATATGATGGATAATCTCAAAACTGGTATTGGCTTAAGAGGTTATAATCAAAAAGACCCGCTAGTAGAATACAAAAAAGAAAGTTATAATCTTTTCTTAGACCTTGTAGGGCAAATCAAATACACTTGCATTAAAATGCTCCAAAGATTGCAACTCAAAGCAAATGAAGAAGAGGCAATCCAAAACACACAAAATAAACTTAATCAATCTAATCTTGGGGCTACACCCAACCACCAAAACGCTTCAATGCTGACTAAAAAACCTGTCCGCAACGAACCTTGCCCTTGCGGGAGTGGCAAAAAATATAAGAATTGCTGTGGTATTAGCGGACCCAAAAAAGGAATCTTAGCCCAATGAAACAAAAAAGTATCGTTCCTTTCTTAGTTTTCCGCTATTTGCGTTTTAATCACTCTCAACCTTTTATTTCAATCGCTGCTCTTCTTGCTTTTTTGGGCGTAAGTATCGGGGTAATGGTGCTAATTGTTGCAATGGCATTAATGAATGGATTTGATAAGGAATTTGAGCGGAAGCTCTCCATTATGAATTATCCTCTAACATTGCTTCCTAATCTGTCTCAAAAAATCTCACAAAAAGAACTTGAGCAGCTCGAAAAAGACTTTCCAAACTTGCTCTTTAGCCCTTTTGTTCAGACTCAAGCGATTGCTAAGAATGGACAGAGAATGGAAGGGGTAATGGTTTTTGGTATAGATTTTCAAAGAGAAAGTAAGCTTAATCCTGTTTTTAATGAGGCTTATGAGGCTATCAAAATTTCTTATTTTGATACTTATGAGGCACAAAAAGAATTTGATACTTTTGATGCTATTATTGGACATTCCCTCCAAAATACCTTTTTGCTTGATAATCAATCTCCCTTAATGCTTATTTTCACACAACTCAATCCTAATGCTATTAGTATTTCCCCCACAATGAAACGTTTTGAAGTAGCAGGAACATTTAATTCTGGCTTGGTAGCCTATGATAAATCCTTTATTTACACCTCCCTAGAAGCTCTCCAAATCATCAAAGATTTACCCAGCGACCTTTATGACGGGATTCATATTTATTCCTCAGACCCTCATAAAGATATTCTTATCCTCAAACAAGCAATCCCTCATTCAAGAATTGTGGGTTGGTGGGAACAAAATGGGAATTTCTTTGCCGCTTTAGCCTTAGAAAAACGCACTTTATTTATTGTTTTAATGCTTATTATCCTTGTAGCTTCCCTCAATATCATTAGCTCCCTCTTAATGACTGTGATGAATCGCCGTAGAGAAATCGCACTTTTACTGACTATGGGAGCAAATGCACAAGAGATTAAAAAAATATTTTTGTATTTGGGAAATCTTATTGGCATTAGCGGAATCATTGTTGGCTGTATCTTAGCGGGGATTATACTTTTCTTGCTCTCCTCTTTCCCGATTATTTCGCTCCCTGCTGATGTGTATGGTAGCGACAAACTCCCACTAGAACTCTCTTTGATTGATTTTTTGATGATTCTTGTGGGTTCTTTTGTGATTGTTTTTCTCTCCTCTTATTATCCTGCTAAAAAAGCTACCCAAATCAATCCTTTGCAAGTTTTACGCAACGAATAACACAATCTTAATGTTTGAAAAAATCTTTGTAGAAATAACCAATTATTGTGGTTTGGATTGCTCCTTTTGCACTCCTCAAAAAGGAAATGCGATAATGCCACTAGAAGCCTTTGAAACCCTCGCCCTTAAAATCTCTCCTCACACAAAACTTGTAGCCTTACACCTCTTAGGCGACCCTTTAAGCCTCCCTAATTTGCAAGATTATTTGCAAATCGCCCAAAAAAGCAATCTCAAACTTGAAATCACTACAAGCGGCTTTTATCTTGCAAAACAAATCCCTTTATTGCTTGAAACACCTTGTATTCATCAAATCAATATTTCCCTTGCAAGTCTGCTTTACCAAACCAAAAAACTAAAAAATCCCTCAAATGCAGCATTTTTACCCAAAGATTGTGAAAATTTAGAGGAATATTTAGATAATATCTTTAAACTTTGCCACTTGCACCAACAAACAAAAAGCGAGAAATTCATCAATTTAAGGCTATGGAATCTTAATCCTGATTTTTCAATGCCTAAACAAAATCAAGCCCTCCTTGATAGACTAACTCAATATTTTCACACACCCATAAATCCACCCAAAACTCGCCTTGCTTACAAAATCCATTTACTAATGCAACCTTTTTTTAGCTGGGTGAATCTCAAATCCCCTTTGATTTGGCAACCCTACTTTTGCTATGGGGCTAGTAAGCAGCTTGGGATTTTATGCCAAGGTGAAGTTGTGCCTTGCTGCTTTGACACACAAGGTGTTATTAGGCTTGGGAATATTTTTAGCAATTCTCTTGAAGAAATACTCTCAAACCCTCGCACAAAAGCACTCTTACAAGGATTTAAAAATCATCAATACACCGAAGAATTATGCCGCCACTGCACCTATCCCGCTTTTATGAATAAAATCTCCACTTAGCCTAATAGATACATTAATGTAAAAAATGTCTGCGTCCTGTGAAATACAAAGCAATCCCGTGTGTATTGGCACACTCAATCACTTCATCATCGCGAATACTCCCACCGGGTTCTATAATCGCACTCACACCCACTTTATGAGCCTCCTCAATGCTATCTTTAAAAGGAAAAAACGCCTCACTTGCCAAAACACAGCCCCTTAAATCAATGCCTTGCTCTTTTGCCTTATTAATAGCCGCTTTTGCTGCATCAACGCGACTTGTCATTCCCATTCCCACTGCCACCATAGCCGAATCTTTGACATACACAACACAATTAGATTTGACAAAACTCGCCACTTTATAGGCGATTTCTAAATCCTCCATTTGTTTAGGATTTGCTTGAGTTTGACTCACACACGAAGCATTTTCAACTTCATTTTCTAGCACCCTATCACTCTCTTGTAAGACAAACCCACCCTCAATATGTTTAAAATCTTGCTCATCTTTAGGAAAGTTTAAATATTTCCCGCCACACACAAAGATTTTAATTTTCTTTTTATCTTTGAAAACCTCTAAAGCTTTATCAGTAATACTTGGAGCAACAAGCACTTCAATAAAGATTTTATTAATCTCCTCTGCTAGGGCTAAATCAACCTCTCCATTAACCGCAACCACGCCTCCATAGGCCGATAGACTATCGCACTTCAAAGCCGCTTGATAAGATTCTAAGAGATTGGATTTAATCGCAAAACCGCAAGGATTAGCGTGTTTGATAATGCAAACTGCGGGTTTATCCCCAAAAGCACTTGCAATCTTAACTGCCCCATTAATATCAGTAAGATTATTAAAGCTCACTTCGCCTTTAAGGATTTTTAAATGCTTAGAGTAAAAATCCTCAAATTCATAATAAGCCCCTTTTTGGTGCGGGTTTTCTCCGTATTTTGTTTGGGCAACTAATTGCCCTTGCAAAAAATGCCTCTCTCCAAAACCTGCTTTAAAACGTTGATTCATATAGTTTGCAATCACACAATCATAGCTTGCAGTATGCTCATAAGCTTTAATCATCATTGCTTGGCGAAATTCTAGGGTATTTTGATTCTTTTTTAAACATTCCAAAACCAAATCATAATCACTAGGATTAGTTACCACAAGCACAAATTTGAAATTTTTTGCCGCTGCCCTCACCATAGAGGGACCGCCTATATCGATATTTTCAATAATCTCATCAAAATCATCAGTGTGTTTTATCGTCTCTCTAAAGGGATAGAGATTCACACAAACCAAATCAATAGCTTTAATACCCTGCTCTTTAGCGATTTGAATATCCTTAGGATTATCTCGCCGATAAAGGATTCCGCCGTGAATTTTAGGGTGCAGCGTCTTAACTCTACCCTCAAAAATTTCAGGACTTTTAGTGTATTGTGCGACTTCTGTTGCTGGGATTCCTTCTTTTTGCAGGGCTTTAAGTGTCCCTCCTGTCGAGAGTATTTCATAACCCAAATCCACTAATCCCTTAGCAAAAAAACTAAGATTTGTTTTATCACTCACGCTCAATAAAGCCGTCATACTTACTCCTTAATATAAATTCACTCCCTCATTACCCTAAAAAAGAGAAAAAAGCTTATTAAAGCCAAAAATATCGTGGGGAAAATAATGCTTAATTCTGGCTGCAAAAAGCCGCTAATAGAAAATCTTGTCAAGCTAAAGAAAATTCCCCAACCCACAAGTGCAATTAAAATCATTCCCAAAGTAACTCCCGCAAGGCTCACATAGCGGTTAGAATTTGGCGTCCAATAAGAAAGGCACATCATCATCAAAGGAGCAAAAAGCGGAAAAAATATCAAAGAATACAGAGTCGCTCTGACTTTATGCGTTAATGCTCCTTGCTCATTTAAAAGCAAAATCGCTTCATAAGCATCTAAAATAGAGACATTGCTTTCCTTTTCATAAATATTATCCAAAATCTTGGGCTTAAATCCCTCTAAGGTAATATAACGTTCTTGTGTTTCAAAACTTAAGGGTGTTTTGCCTAATTCCAAATCCTTAGCTAAAGTCGTAATTTGTGCATCTTGTAAAATCCATTGTCCCTCAAAAAATTCAGCCTTAGGTGCTTCAATAATCTTTACTACTTCTGCATTATCCTCGCTAAATTCATAGATTTTAACCCCCTCTGCACTTTGTAAAAAAGGAAAAATCCGAGCAAAATAAATATAAGTATTATTGTATTTGATAAACAAACCGCTTTTATAAGTCCCCAAAAAACCTTCCTCAATAATCAAATCCACCCTTTCTTTAGCGTACGCAAAGGGTGTTGCATTCAAACAAATATAAAATAAAGTGATACTAAAAGCAATCAAAAAAATCGGAAAAAAGATTCTCGCTTTAGAATAGCCCAAAGCCAAAAATGCCGTCCATTGTGAATTTCTTAACAGACTCACCAAAAGAACAATTTGTGCTAAAATCAAAGTAAGGGGCAAGATAAAATTACTCGCATAAACAAAATCATAACAAACTAGCAAAACAATCAAGTTAGCGGAGCTAGGAAGTTTATCGAGATATTTAACCAAATCAATACTCACAAAAAAACATTCCAAAGAAACAAAAAGAATAAAAAATGATTTGAGATACAAAAAACTAATATGACGGACAAACAAACTCATTTTACTTCTTTAAAACAAATTTTTAGGATTTTCTTGTAATTTTTGCAATCTTGCATTAGTGGATTGATTGTTTGAGATTTGATTGTTTGGGGAATGCTGCGATTGTTTTTGCAACTGCGATTTTTCTTGTAAATTAAGCGTAAAATAATTAGAAATTTTCTCACTTAATTCTTTAGGAGATTCAAGTTTAGCTATTGCTAAAGCTGCTTTGGAACAATGCGGAATCAAAATAGCATTTTGTTCTTCCTCTTGAGGAGTAAAATTTTCTAGCACCCAATGGATAATACGAGATTTTTGAGCAGGTTTGCCAATCCCATAGCGGATTTTATAATATTCCTTTCCATAAAGGCTATCAATGGATTTTAAGCCATTGTGTCCCGCATTACCGCCACCATACTTAAACTTTACCACACCAAATCCTAAATCCAAATCATCGTGAATAACAATCACCCCTTTGGGTTTATAATAAGCAACAACACTTTGAAGCGATATTCCTGAAGCGTTCATAAAAGTTGTTGGTTTCAAAAGGAGGATTTGTGTGCTTTTATAAAGCTCTCCTTGAAAACCTTTATCAGATTGCTTTTGAGCATTGAGTTCTTTAATAAGGGCGTCAATTACCCTAAAACCAATATTATGCCGTGTTTTTTCGTATTGCTCTCCGGGATTCCCCAAACCTGCAATCAATACCATACTAGCGAGATTTAATCACACCCACAATAGCAACATCATCTCGTTCAACAATCCTCACTCCCTCTTTTTGAGGTAAGTCTCTAACCAAAACAACATCGCCCACATCAAGAGGGGTTACATTAATTTCATACTCTGCGGGTAAATCTTCAGGAGCAGCTTTAACTTTGATTCTTTTTTTAGAAAGCATTAAAACACCTTTGTTTTTGAGCCCTTTAGCTGTTCCTACAATTTTGACTTTAACAGAATATTTTGCTTTGATGCCTTTTTGAGCTAACATCAAATCAACGTGGATAATCTCATTGCTTATAGGGTCTTTTTGATATTCTTGCACCACAACAGGATAAGTTTGTGAGCCCACTTCTACATCAAAAATAAGATTCTTTTTGGTTTTAACTTCACGAATAAAATCATTCCGTTTAAAGGCACAATGGACATTTTCTTTGCCTTTCCCATAGATATTAGCAATTAGATAACCATTTTTTCTCAAAGCTTTTGCTTCCGCTTTAGAAATACTCTCTCTAACTTTTCCACTTAACATTGACTATCCTTAGGAATAAAATAAAAGCCGCAATTATAGCTCAAATAAATTAAAATTTTATTTAAGCAAAACTTGCTAAGATTTTCTCAAAAGCCATTTTAAAATCACTTAACCCCTGTTCAAGCAATTCTAAAGAAACTTCCTCCAAATTCACTCCTGCTTCCTCTACCATTTTAAAGTATTCCTCAAATTCCTCTTCAGAGGGTAAATAAGCTTCTTGTGGTTCTGCGATTTGGGCAAACTTTTCAATCGCATTCAAAGGAGCAGTATTAATAACATTAGAATAATAAAGCTCCTCAATATAATAACTTGGAGTCAAATTCCCGCTTTTTACCCCTGTACTTGCAAACAATGCTCGAACTGCGGGTAATTCATAATTATCAATAATTTGATAAAGCTTTTGAGCATTTTTAATCCCCAAAGTCGCACTTGGCACATCTTTAGCACTCAAAATAGCATCACATTTTCTATCAAAGCGAGAGACAAAAATACTCACGACTGCACGCGGATAATCTTTAAGCTCTTTATTGCCAAAATCTGCTTTAAAGGCATCATAACCTCGCTTAAAAGCTTCCATACAATCTATGGTTTGTTTTTGAGAAAAAACCAAAGTTGCATTGACAGAAATACCTTGGGCGATTAACTTCTCCATTGCACCAAATCCTGCCTTAGTCGCTGGGATTTTAATCATCACATTAGGATAATTAACCAGATTAAAAAGCCTCACACCTTCTTCTAAAGTCGCTGCGGTATCATCACACAAAAAAGGATCAACCTCCAAACTCACATAGCCATTATTAGAGTCCTCTTCATAAATCGGCAATAAAAGCTCTGCTGCCCTTTGAATATCGCTTTTGGCTAACTCCTCATAGATTTCTTTTGGTTCTTTTCCCTTGAGTGATTCTTTTTGACTCGCATAAACAGGATTATTGAAAGCTTGTTGAAAAATAGAAGGATTGCTTGTTGCCCCTTGTATAATATCATTAGCAATCAATGTCTTGAAATCTGTCTCCAAAAAATCCCTTTCAATAAAATCACACCAAAGAGAAAAAGAAATGTCATTCATCATAATAAAATCCTTAAATATAGGCGATAATCTCTGTCAAATCTTGTTTATCCACAACAATATTGGCAAATTTTTTCACCACTTCTTTAGCACAAAACGCCACTGTTTTTTTAGCATAAGGAAACATTGAAATATCGTTAGCTCCATCGCCTACCACAATCGTATCCTCTTCGCCAACACATAAAATCGCTTGCACTTTTCTTAGCATTCTGCCTTTAGAGTAGCTAAACATCATCTCGCCACCCACTTCACCGGTTAAAATCCCATTTCTATGATGCAAAGTGTTGCTAAAATGCATATCATAGCCCAAAATCTTTTTGGCTGCATTCACACCTTCATCAAACCCACCACTGAAAACCACAACTTTATAATCTTTGTTTTTCAACGCTTTAATGAGTTCTTTAGCTCCATAAAAATAGGTTAAGTTGTTACAAACTTCCTCAACCAAAGCTAAAGGCATACCTTTGAGAGTCCCAACACGTTTGACTAAACTATGATAAAAATCAAGTTCGCCATTCATTGCTGCTTGAGTGATTTTCATCACTTCTTCTTCAGTCCCATAAGCCTTAGCCAAGAGATTAATCGTCTCACCATCCATTAAAGTGGAGTCAAAATCAAAGACTGCTAGTTTCACAAAAATTCCTCATAAATAAAAATCTCGTGCTATTATATTACAAAAAGGTTATACAAAAATAAAATTTCCTTCCAACCCCACCAAATCAAAAAATAAAAAACGCTGTTTTATTGCACTAAATAATTTGAATAATTTATTGTATTAAAATCCATAATTTACACAAACAATTCAAATAATAAAGAAACAAAATAAATACCACATAAAAATTTACAAGATTTAAGTAATCTTAAAATAAATTTATAATAAAATTTTAGCTTCATATTTTTTTTAGCGGGGGCAAAAATGCGATTTAATCTAAAAAATCTTTCAATCGGAACAAAAATTATTGCAACAAGTTTGGTTAGTTTTTTTATAGGTATTCTTATCTTAGCGTGGGTGGTAAGCGTTCAGGTAGAACAACAAGTCAGAGATGACGCAAAGGCTTTGATGATTTCTACTATTAATCGTTTTGGAAATTATGTGCAAATTTCTTTTCAAGAGTCTTTTGCACTTTTGGAAGTTTTATCCAAAGTCCTCTCTGAAGATTTAGACAAATCTGAAATTAATTTTCATAATATTGATTTTATTATTAAAAACTCTCTTAATTCTTCAAGACTTACTACTCATATTTACCTTTATATCCCAAATCCAAATGAAAGAGAAAAAAACTTCAATTCCAAATTCATCACCCCTCAAGGCAATTTTGTTGCAATTTATGAAGATATTGATAAAAAGAGTGAAGATAATGTCGTTGAGTATGTTCAAGCGGGCGATTTTTCAGACAAATGGCTTGATGATACCTTAGCAATTAAAAAAAGTATAAGAGAAAAAAAGTTTCAAATTGGAAATCCTAAATATTACACTATTCCACACGAAAACGAAAAACACGAATTTTTTGGACTCACAGCAGCAGTCCCTATTTTTAACTCTAATAAAGAAGTGATAGCTGTCGTGGGAATTATTATGCCTTTAGAAGAATTAACCGCTCAATTTGTCGACCCCAAGCTTGATGTTTGGGAAGGGGATTTGAGATTTATATTTAGGAGCGATGGGACACTCTTAATGCACAAAAGAAAAGATTTTTGGGGTAAGAAATACAGCGAAGTCGTCCCTGCGAGTTCTTATAAACTCGTCCAAGATATTATTGATAGCGGAGAAATTACCGGATTTATTGGGGCTAATTATGTCAATTTTAACAATGTAGAATCCATTGTCGCTATTAAAAAGCTTGGTATGGGCTTAGATGATTATTATGTGAGTGTCTCTGTGCAAGAAAAAGTGCTTTACAAAAACTTACGAAAATTGCAAGCTATTATTGTTGGGCTTTCAGCGGCATTATTGATAGGTATTGGCACTTTATTATTCTTCTTAATACGAAAACTTATTGGTTCAAGAATCGGAGTCGTGCTAAATTACTTACGCGATTTCTTTAAATTTCTTAATTATGAAACCGATACCGCTCCTTCTCCTCTTAAAATCAAAGCAGGCGATGAGATTGGGCTAATAGCAGCAGCGATTAATGAAAATGTCAAAATACTCCAAAAAGGATTAGAAAGAGACACTCAAGCAGTAAAAGAAGCCTTAAATGCTGTAAAAATCGTAGAAGAGGGAAATTTTACCGCAAGAATCGAAGCCTCTCCAAGGAATCCTCAACTTATTGAACTCGAAAAAGTTCTTAATAACCTCCTTAATGTTTTACAGCAAAAAATCGGACGCGATATGAATATTATCAGTAAAATTTTTGAGGAATATGAACAACTTGATTTCAGAAATAAAATTGAAAATGCTGAAGGTAATGTAGAAGCTACCGCTAATGCTTTAGGAACAGAAATCGTCAAAATGCTTAGAGAAAGCTCAAATTTCGCTAATACACTAAGTCAAGAAAGCACTAAACTCCAAAATGTAGTTCAAACACTTAACTCAACTTCACATTCTCAAGCAGCGTCCCTAGAGGAGACAGCAGCATCGTTAGAGGAAATCACTTCTTCTATGCAAAATGTTTCCCAAAGAACCAATGAAATCATCACTCAAAGTGAGGATATTAAAAATATTACCGGAATCATTGGGGATATTGCCAACCAAACTAACCTCTTAGCTTTGAATGCTGCTATTGAAGCCGCTCGTGCAGGAGAACACGGAAGAGGCTTTGCGGTTGTGGCTGATGAAGTGCGAAAACTCGCTGAACGAACTCAAAAATCTTTGAGTGAGATTGAAGCCAATACGAATCTACTCGTCCAATCCATTAACGATATGGCAGAATCTATCAAAGAGCAAACTGATGGCATTACTAAAATCAATGATTCTATGACTCAAATAGACCAAAATACCAAAAACAATGTTGAAATCGCTAATGAAGCGGCTGTGATTGCTAATGCTGTAAATAGCATTGCTGATAATATCCTTGATGATGTTAATAAGAAAAAGTTTTAAGCTTTAGGCTTTGAGACTTTTAGCTTCTTATTTAACAATTTAAGCATATTCTTTAATGCTCTTTATCGTATGTTTAATTAAATCTATTTGATTAAAGATTACAAATATAGTATAATACACACTTTTTAAATTAACAAAATTTTAGAGGAACTTTATGAGACACTTTTTAACTTTAGCGGATTTTTCAAAAGAAGAAATACTAGAAATTTTAACCCTTGCTAAAAATCTTAAAAACGATTTGAAAGCCAATAAAAAATGCAATCTTTTAGAAGGAAAAGTTTTGGGAATGATTTTTGAAAAAAATTCTACCCGAACACGCGTAAGCTTTGAAACGGGAATCTATCAACTTGGAGGTAACGGAATCTTTCTCTCAAGCAATGATACCCAACTTGGACGAGGAGAGCCGATAAAAGATACAGCTAGAGTGCTTTCTTCTATGGTAGATTTAATAATGATGAGAACACACGGACACGAAAGGATTGAGGAATTTGCAAGATATTCTAAAGTCCCTGTAATTAATGGCTTAAGTGATAGCTTTCACCCAATGCAGCTTTTAGCTGATTTTCTCACAATGCAAGAATGCCACAAAGATGAAAATCCTATTATTGCTTATATCGGAGATGGGAATAATATGGCACACTCGTGGCTAATGTTAGCGGCTAAATTAGGATTTGAATTGCGGATTGCTTCCCCAAAAAATTATGAAGTTTCACCAGAAATTTTCAAAAAAGCTCAAGAATTTGCTAAAATATCAAAGGCGAAGCTTATCTTAACTCAAAATCCTAAAGATGCTATCGAAAATGCCGATGTTGTTACAACAGACACTTGGGCTTCAATGGGACAAGAGCAAGAAAAACAAGAGAGGCAAAAGGCATTTGTAGGCTATTGTGTCAATCAAGAGCTTTTTGCTTTGGCAAAAAAAGATTCTATTTTTCTTCACTGCTTACCCGCTTATCGTGGGCAAGAAGTAACCAATGAAGTGTTAGAATCCCCACAAAGCAAGATTTTTCAAGAAGCGGAAAATCGTTTGCACGCACAAAAAGGAGTAATGGTTTGGCTACACCAAAACCGCTAATGAAACCCAAAAAGTTTCAAGGTATTTCAACCGCATTAGAACAATTAGTTACTCAAGCACGCAAAAAAGCTAGTGCTTTAGAGACAACGCAAGAGGGAGATTTTTTCAAAATTCCTAAAGATTTTGACGGAATCCATTGGATTAAAAACACACAAGGAAAGGAGTTTCTTATCCTCTCGCTTGAAAATATCCAAACTATTATTAGTGCAACAAAGGCTTTTGAGAAAGAAAAATTTTTATTTAGACTTGAACAAGAAATTGCCAGAGAAATGCCTATTGATTTTGATGATGTTTGGTGCATTGCCCTTAATGAATGCCAAAAATCACCACAAAAAGAACCCAAAGAGATTGTCAAAAAAATCAAAAAAGCTTATCCTTACCTTTTTATGGAACTCAACACCCTTATTAATTCTATCAAATCACAATAAGGCAAAAAATGCAATCCCAAATTGATTTCAAAAAATTTGCCCTTTACTCTAAGCCCGGACCTCGCTATACAAGTTACCCAACAGCCGTAGAGTTCAGCGAGGACTATACTCTCACTTCTTATCTTGAGGATTTGAGGGCAGATTCAAATCCCCTTTCACTTTATTTGCATCTCCCTTTTTGTCGCAGTGCGTGTTACTTTTGCGGTTGTAATGTAATTTATACGAGCAAGGAAGAGAATAAAAGCCTCTATATTGACTATCTCAAAAAAGAATTAGCCCTTTTAAAAGATACTTTAGATACTACTAAAGCAATTCAACAACTCCATTTTGGAGGCGGGACACCTACCTTTTTTAACGCCAAAGAGTTAGAAGAGATTATCGCACTCCTTCACACCACTTTTCCCCATTTTGCTAAAGATGCTGAAATCGCCTGTGAAATTGACCCTAGATTTTTTAATGAAGAGCAAATGAAAGCCCTAAAAAATGGCGGTTTTAATCGCTTAAGTTTTGGGATTCAATCTTTCAATCAAGAAACCCAAGAAGCAATCCATAGGATTCAGCCTTTTTCTTTGGTGCAAGAAGCTATCAATCTAGCAAGAAAGTATGAAATTAATTCCATTAACTTTGATTTGATTTATGGACTCCCCTATCAAAACCACCAAAATTTTAAAGAAACCTTAGAGCTTTGCGTCAAACTCAATCCTGACCGATTAGCAGTTTTTAATTACGCACACGTTCCTTGGCTTAAAAAAACAATGCGTAAAATTGATGAAACCACCTTACCACCTCCCGAAGAAAAGCTTAAAATCCTAGAATCTACTATCAATTACCTTGAAGATAGAGGCTATAAAATGATAGGAATGGACCATTTTGCAAAGCCCGATGATGAGCTTTTTAAATCGATTCAAAAAAATGAGCTAAGACGCAACTTTCAAGGTTACAGCACAAAAGGTGGAACGCAAACGCTCGGCATTGGCTTAACTTCCATAGGAGAAGGTAAAAACTACTATGCCCAAAATTTCAAGGATTTAGCCAACTACCAAAAAGCCCTTGATGAAGGGAAACTCCCTTTTTGCAAAGGGATTAGGCTAAGCTTTGATGATAGTTTAAGAAAAAGCGTGATTATGCAATTAATGAGTAATTTTCAGCTTGATTTTAAAGCCATTGAGTCGGAATTTTCTATTGATTTTAACACTTATTTTAAAGATTCCCTTCAAGCCCTTAGTGAATATCAAGAAGCTAATCTTATTGAGATTTTACCCCACTCCCTTAAAGTCAATCAAACCGGCTCTTTACTTATCCGCAATATCGCAATGGCTTTTGATGCGTATCTTAAAAAATTCACTCAAAACCAAAAAGTGTTTAGCAAAACGATTTAATGAAATCCTAATAGAGTGAGGCAAAATGCAACATTTTGAACAATACAACTATCTTAAAAGCAGTGATGCGTGCGTGAAATGCGGAAAATGTCTTCCTGATTGCACAATCTTTGGTGTTAATGGTGATGAAGCGACTTCTCCAAGAGGTTTTATCGACCTTTTAGGTGCTTATCAAAGGGGCGAGATTCCTTTGGATAAAAATGCTAAACATATTTTTGAAAAATGCTTTTTATGCACTACTTGTGTGAGTGTTTGTCCAAATGCACTTCCCACTGATACTATGATTGAAAATATCCGCTACGAATTAGCACAAAAATATGGCATTGCGTGGTTTAAGCAATTCTTTTTTGAGCTTTTAAAAAATCGAAAATTAATGGATTTGTGCTTTAAAATTGGGGCTTTTTTTGCTCCAATTCTTTTTAAATCACTCCCCAAAGAGCAATCCTTAACCCCTCGATTTAAACTCCCTTTTATCAAAAATCGTGTTTTGGGTGCAATCCAAACTCAAAGTTTTCTTAACTCTCACCCAAAGGAAATTACCAACCAAAAAAATTCTACTCAAAAAGTGGCGATTTTTATTGGCTGCCTTAGCAATTATAATTACAAAGAAGTAGGTGAATCCCTCCTTAAAATCCTCAAATTCCTTGATATTAATGTTGTCATTCCCAAAAAGCAAAAATGCTGTGCTGCCCCAGCGTATTTTACGGGCGATTTTGAGACGACTCATAAACTTATTTGCGAAAATGTGGAATATTTTGAAAGTTTTATTGATGAAGTTGATGTGATTTTGATTCCTGAAGCCACTTGTGCCGCTATGGTGATTGAGGATTGGAAACATTTTATGCAAACAAATCCCCATTATTTAGAGCGAATCCAAAAGCTCCTCCCTAAAATTGCAATGGCAACTCAATGGCTCTATCATAACACAAACTTGCAATCTAAACTTGCCAATCTCCCTAAAATCAATCAAACTCTAACTTATCACGACCCCTGCCACGCTAGGAAAGTTCTTCATATTTGGCAAGAACCTCGAGCACTTTTAGCCCAAAATTATCAGCTCATTGAAATGGAAAATCCTAATATGTGCTGTGGTTTTGGTGGCGTTACAATCCAAAGTGAATATTTTGAATTAGCCCAAAAAGTAGGAGATAAAAAGGCAAAAATGATTAAAGATACAAAGGCAGATTTTGTTGTAGCAGAATGCAATGCGTGCCGAATGCAGCTTACCAACGCACTTCATCAAAACAAAGTTCCCGTTACTTTTGCCCACCCGCTAGAGTTAATCGCCAAAAATCTTGAAAATAAAAACACAAATTAACAAAATATTAACAAATTTTTGTTAAACTAACGCAATTTGTTTTTTTCATTTAAAATTAAAGACAAAAAATATTAGAATAGGAGATTCCTTAATGAATAGAAAATCTTTGTCGCTAAAATTACAGCTTGCTTTAGGATTTGGGATTATTCTAGTCCTTATCCTTATTATTACCGCCACGGGTTATATCCAAATCAACAAAGTTAAACATACTTTGCAAACAATCACTAATATTAATGCTGTTAAGCAACGTTATGCTATTAACTTCAGAGGAAGCGTGCATGATAGAGCCATTGCTATTAGAGATTTTGTAATGCTCGACAATGCTGATGAGCTTAAGGTAACCTTAGAGACTATCAAAAAGCTCGAGGTTTTCTATGAAGAATCGCAAGTTAATATGGATAAACTTTTCACAGATGCAAGCAAAATCGATAATAAAGATAAAGAGATATACGCTCGCATTAAACAAGTTGAAGCCCAAACAATGCCGCATATTAACCAAATCATCACCCAAAAAGCACAAGGAAATCTCCAAGAAGCAAATAGTGTCTTAAGCCAAACTAGAGGCGAATTTGTGCAATGGCTCAATGTCATTAATGAATTTATTGATTATCAAGAAGATAAAAATAATGCCCTCACCAAACAAACTATGGATACGATTGATAGCTTCCTTTCTGTTACGATTATTTTAACTATTATCGCTATCATCGTGGCAAGCGTAACATCAATCTTAATTTCTCGCTCGATTATTTCTTCTTTAGGTGGTGAGCCATCAGAAGCAATCAAAGCAGTTTTAAGCATTGCTGAAGGGAATCTTAGCACTTCTATTAAAACCAACTTCAAAAAGAGTATGCTCTATGATGTCGCAGAAATGCAAAATAAACTCAAAGAAGTCGTCAATAACATTAGGCATTCTTCAGAAGAACTCAATCAAAAAGCTAATGAAGTTTCACAAAGTTCAGAGGAAGCAAAAAATATTTCTTATAAACAACTCACGATTTCTCAAGATTCTGTGAAACAAATCCAAAAGGCAAAGGAAGCTGTCAATCAAATAGAAAAAATTGCAGCACAAACAGAAGAAAACTCTAAATACTCGACAGAACTTTCCCAAAAAGGCAAGGAAGCAATGCGAACCATAGTTGAAGAGGTTGAAAAAATCACTCAAACCGTTTCGCATTCTTCTGAGCAAATTCAAATGCTTGAAAAACACTCTCAAGACATTAGTAGTTCAGCTGAACTTATCAAAGAAATCACTGACCAAACTAACCTTTTAGCTTTAAATGCAGCCATTGAAGCGGCTCGTGCAGGAGAAGCAGGAAGAGGATTTGCTGTTGTTTCTGATGAAATCAGAAAACTTGCTGAAAAAACAGGTACCGCCACATCAGAAATCACACGAATGATTGAGCTTATCCAGCAAGAAACACAAGTAGCCGTTGAAGCGATTCAAAACTCTATTCCTCAAGTGGAAAAAGGAATGCAGCTTGCCAATGAAGCAAGTGAAATCTTGGAACAAATCCACTCTCAAACTTTTGATTCTTTCAATAAAGCACAAGAAGTGGCACAAGCAACAAAACGTCAATCCAATGATATGGAAACCCTTGCAAAAGAAATTGCTCAAATTTCTGAAAGCTCACAAAATACTGCAACTTCAATGGATTCTAACACCAAGGCAGCCAACTCTCTTAAAGAAATCTCTTCAACACTTAAAGCACAAATTAATCATTTCAAAATCTAATTAAAAGCCTAAAATCTAGGCTTTTGGTGCTTTAAATCTCAAATTTATTGACAATAAAACTCATATTTTTTAATCATTTTCATTTCTTTTTTACTAAATTAAGAATATTCTGAAGTTTTAATAAAGTTTTTTATTGTATAATTTTGTAACATTTTATATTTTTGTAGCACTTTTACAGAAAATCTTAGAATCAAATATTCACACAAAGAAAGGTTAATTTTGCACAAAGTGGCATTAGTTTTATTAGGAGCAGGACAAAGTAATCGTTTTAGACAAAAAGGAATCCCCAAAAAACAATGGCTTAGGATTGGTGAAATTCCCCTTTGGCTAAAAGTCGCAAAAGAAATATTCTCACTCTACCCTTTTGCAAATTTTATCCTCACAGCACACAAAAATGAAATCAAATACACTCAAAAATATTTAGATTCTTTTAATCTCCCCTTTAAAGTGATACAAGGAGGAGAGACGCGACAAGAATCCCTCCAAAATGCTCTCAAAGAAGTCCAAGAAGAATATGTTTTAGTCAGCGATATTGCACGATGCAATATTCCTAATGCTATTTTTCAAAATATTTTGGAGCAAATAGGTAAATATGATTGCGTTGTTCCTTATCTTAAAGTGAGTGATACCCTAGCTTATGGCGAAATCCCTACTTACTTGAATCGAGACGAATGTAAGCTTATCCAAACACCGCAATTAAGTTTAAGTGCAAAACTTAAAGATTCCCTTAATACTGATAAAAATTACACTGATGAAAGTAGTGCGATTGCTGCTAATGGCGGTAAAATAGGTTTTATTGAAGGCTCTAGGGAAAGCCAAAAAATCACATTTTTTGAGGATTTAAAAGAACTCAATCTCCCACCACCAAGTAAAAGGACAATCATAGGAAGTGGGAGTGATATTCATCAATTTCAAAAAGGGGAAGGTATCCTCTTAGGAGGTGTCTTTATCCCTTGCCCTTATGAATTTGTTGCCCATAGTGATGGTGATGTTTGCTTGCACGCACTTTGCGATGCGATTTTAGGGGCGATTGGAGCGGGTGATATTGGAGAGTGGTTTCCTGATAATGATGAAAGCTACAAAAACGCTAACTCTGCAAATCTACTTTCTAGGATTGTTGATTTTGCCTGTAATGTAGGCTACTCTCTTAAACAAGCCGATATTACAATTTTCGCACAAACGCCTAAACTCTCTGCTTACAAAATCGCCATAGAAAAAAGTATCGCACAAATTCTTAATATTCCTCATTTTTGTGTTAGTCTCAAAGCCACCACGACTGAAAAATTAGGCTTTATTGGCAGAAAAGAAGGAGTATTAACCCAAGCTAATGTGGTTTTGGAATATTTTAATTGGAACACAAATTAAAGGTTGCATTTATGAAAATTCTTATTATTGAAAATGAAATCTATCTAGCCCAGAGTATTTCTACCAAACTTCATCAATTTGGCTTTGAGTGTGAAATAATCCCTCTTGTTGAAGATGCAATGAATGCAAAAGCAGATATTATTTTACTCTCCGTAGGGACTTCAAGGCAAAATATTTATCCTTTGATTGAAAAATTCAAAGAGGCAATTATTATTTTAATGATTCCTTATATCAATAATGAAACCGTTGAGCGTCCGCTAAAAGCGGGTGCTAAAGATTATATTATTAAGCCCTTTATTATTGATGAGCTTGTGCGTAAAATAGAACACTACAATACTTTTTCACAATTACAAAAAGAAGTGGCTTTTTATAAAGATTATTTAGCACACTCTTTTTGCAATGCCTCTTATGCTTTTGAGGGAAAACTCTCTTTTCCGCTTATTGTCAAGAGTACTTCCCAAAAAGTGATTGATATTTATGTGGCTAATTATGCAATTCAGAAAAAACTCCCCATCAATCTTATCAAGCTTCACAAAAACACACATTACAAAGAATCCTTGCAAAATATTTCAAAACAGCAACTCACTTATGTTACAGGACTTGAAACACTCAAAAAAGAAGAGCGTTTAGAGTGTGTCAAATCTCTCAGAAATATTCCCGTGATTTTTTCTTGTCTAGGTGGAGAAGTATCGGATTTTCCTAATGTGTATGAAATCAGCTTGAAAAATATTTCAACAGAATTGCAAGATGATGTTTTAAGTGTCGATGAATACATTCATACGATGATTTTAAAATTTGAGGACCGCTATCCTGATACTGAACTAAGCAAACGTCTTGGTATGTCAAGAAAAAGCTTGTGGGAAAAAAGAAAAAAATATGGAATTACTAAGAAAAAATAATACACTCTTAATTGACAAAGAAGCTGTTTATGCCCTGCTTTTATGCCAAAAGGGTTTGCTTTATCCTGTTACTCATTTAATGAATGAATCTGAAATGCAAGAAGTCGATAATACAGGCTTATATAAAAATCAAAGTTTTCCTTTTTCTTTTATCCTTGCTCCTTCTGGCAAACGCAATCAAGAAGTTATCCAAAAAGCAAAAACCGGTGATGTGATACTTTTGATTTGCGAAAATAAAATTTGTGGCAAACTCATAACCCAAAGCACTTTTGCAATCAATAAACAAGAAAGAGTATCAAAAATTATGGGGGGAGATATTTATTCCCAAAAAGCTCAAAATATCGCTCAAAGAATAGGTAATTATGCTATTTGTGGGGAATATGAACTCACTTTAGAAGAAATGCCAAATCTCCTTTCAAAAGAAAAAATCCTCCAAGCCAAAAAAAGAATTAAAGCTAGGCACATTACTTCCATAGTGGTGGAAGCCTCGCCAATAACAAGAATCCACGAAAGGATTTTCCGCTCTATTTTAGAGGATTTGGATTTGCTTGTCATTTTTCTTGTGTGCAAAGACAATGAAGAACTACTCGATTATAAAATCCGCCTAGAATGCCTTGAATATGTTGTCCAAAATTATTTACCTAAAGAAAGAATTTTGATTTTTCCTTTTGAGGATATTTATTTGTTTGCTGGCTCACACGGAATCATTTTAGAGGCGATTTTATCCCAAAATCTTGGCTGTGAGCGTATTGTAGTGGGTGAAAATTATCCTAAGTTGGCACTCTATTACGATAATCAAAAGCTTTATTCCATTTTTGACACCACTAAAGATATTAAAATCAAAATCAAAATGCTAAACGAGCTTGTTTATTGCAATGAATGTAAAACCATTGTGAGTGTCAAAACTTGTCCTCACGGCAAACATCATCATATCAGCTACCATTCTAATTTTATCCGCAATATCCTCCTAGCTGGATTGATTCCGCCTCCTATTTTGCTAAGAAAAGAGGTTTCAGCAAAAACATTAAGTTATCTTTTTCCTAATCGTTTTAAAAAGATTCCTTGTTTGGATTTTTCTATCCTCCCTAATGATGGTATCCTAGAGGAATATAATGAAGAAAAAATCTATTTAAAACTTCTTGAGCTTTATCAAACTTTTTCGCTCAATTAAAGGGAATAGAATGCAAAAAAACTTTTTTTTAGTCTTTAAAAACAAACTTGATTTTATCAAAAAACTTTATCTGACACTTTTTTTTAGCGGACTTTCCCCCAAAGCTCCCGGCACAATGGGAACTCTTGTTGCAATCCCTTTGGGATTTGTTATTGAATTTTATTTCTCCACAACCACTTTATTTTTATCCGCACTCCTTGCTGGTGCAATAGGAATTAAAATTATTGATAATTATGAAAAAGAGGGAATGGAACACGATAGAAAAGAAATTGTCATTGATGAATTAGCGGGTGTTTGGATTACCCTTAGTATGCTAGGTTGCACGCTTTTAGGAGGGATTTTATCCTTTTTGCTTTTTCGCTTGTTTGATATTTGGAAACCCTCAATCATCGGTAAAGTGGATAAGCAAACTAAAGGAGGATTAGGGGTAGTGGGTGATGATTTATTAGCAGGATTTTTTGCAGGATTGTTAGGATTAATCCTCATAGGGATTTTGCAACATTTTGAAGACTTAGGATTTTTTAGTCTTTGGGAAACTGCTAGTGAAAATTAAAATCCCCTCCACTAATACAAACAATAGCACAATACACAGCAAATAATAAGTGTGCTGCTCAATTTCTTGGATTTGATTTTGGGCATAGATTTGCTGACTAAGTGTTGCTAATTCTAAGTTAGAGAGCAATCCATCTTCTCCTTCTAACTCTTTTAAAAGCTCATAGTTCAAACGCAAAAGCTCTTGGTAATTTTGACTTGTAAGCACCAAATTTGCACTATCAAGAAATGTATCTATTCTTGTTGCTAAACTTTTGCTCCCAAAATAAATATCATTAAGTGTAGAATCTTGAGAGACTTGCGAAATAATAAATTGCTGAAGGACTAGGTGAATTGAGCTTAACTGATTAATACAAGCTCGCAATTCCATAAAATTATTATGATTATTGCGTTTAAAAATAAAATTTGTCGCGATAGTTTGTGAAAGAAACACAATCCTTTGAGCTAAAACCCTTTGCTTTCCGCTAATATTGACATAATACAAAGCGGCATTTTGCTGAAGTAGCTTTTCTCTGCTGTAAGAATAATAATATCCGCTACAAACCACTAAAATCGTTAGCAAAGATAAATAAATAATTGTCATCTTATAATCTTTAAGCAAAATTCCACTCCGCTTCTAAATATTTTCATATTGTAAAAAAATATTAATAAATTTATGATAAAATAAGCTCATTACTTGCTTTTAAAGGATTTTTATGAAAAAACTTTATTTGGGTTCATCAATAGCTCTTGCCTCCTTATTGTTATTCGGTGGTTGTTCAGAAAAAACAGCAGTGCAACCTGCAACAATCAATATCAGTCAAAAATGTGAAGCACCGCTGATTAATTATCGCTTCCATAGCATTCTTCAGGGGGATTTTAATACTTTAGATATTAAAAGCGATTTTGTCAAAACGCATTTACTCAAAGGACTTAAAGAAAGTAACTGCTTCTTCCAACCTGATTCCTCAATCTATGGTGATTACGAACTTAGGGTCGTTTATGGAACTTCAAATAACTACCAAAAACAATCCTATTTCATTAAAACCACAACACAAGATGATAATGTGATTGAAGTACAAATTAGTTTTTCAAACTTTAGAGAAACACGAATCTATACCGGAAAAGCAAAAGCGAGTCTTTCTAGCAAAAGCTATTTTGGCGTAAAAGATTCAGAAGCAATGCTTAGCCAAGCTGAAATCAATCAAACCACGATTGATGCGATTAATGCTGCCATTAAAACGGCAATAGAGGATTTTAAAAAGTAAAATTTAAATCATTACCAAAATAAAGAGGTAATTGCCGCCGTTAAGATAAAAATAAGCTCACCCACAAATAAAAATGAGCTACAAACCATTATCACTGCAATCCCCAAAACAACTTTCAAGGGGAAGGTTGCATTCCTTGTGTAAATATTCCCATCGGTAATAATAGGTTCTTTTAAAAACATAAAAACAATGAGTTTCAAATAATAATAAGCTGCAATAGCACTATTGATTACCATTACAATAACCAAAAATAAATACCCGTGATTGATTGCGGTACTCATCAAATAAAGTTTTCCCCAAAAAACTGAAAAAGGCGGCACACCTGCTAAAGAAAGCATAAACAATCCCATAATCACTGCTGCTAAGGGACTAATTTTAATCAATCCTGAAAATTTTTCATAGGGGTGGTCATAACGGCTATGCCAAAATTGCTCTTTTGTCCTTGTAATCCAAAGCATTGAAAACGCCCCAAGATTAGTAAAGAGGAATAAAATCCAATAAAAAAACAAAACCGCATAGGCATTAGGAGTCCCAATCAAAATAGCACAAAAGGCAAAACCAGCGTGTGAGATAGAACTATAAGCCAACATTCTTTTGACATCATCTTGCGCCAAAGCAATTAAATTAGGCAATGTCATTGTAATGATTGCTATAATATAAAAAATAGTATGCACAAAAGGCAATTTGCTAAAAATATCAAAAATCCGAATAGCTACAACAAAAGCAGCGATTTTGGGTGCAATCGACATATAACCTGCAAGAAAGGAGTTAGAACCCTCATAAACATCGGGCATCCAAGTATGAAAAGGAAACAAAGAGAGTTTAAATCCCACTGAAGCTAAGAAAAAGACAACTGCACCCGCCACTAAATGAATAGGTTGATAGGGTTTATTTTCCAAAAGATTACGAAAATCTCCCAAATCCAAAACCCTATAAATATTTCCTAAATCCAAATGCCCCGTTGCAGCATAAAGCAACATTGCCCCAAAAGCAAAACAACCCGCTGCAAGCGAACCCATTGTAAAATATTTAATCGCCGCCTCTAGGGAAGTTCTTTTATTGTGCAAAGCAATCAGCGTATAAAGAGCCAAAGAAGCAGTCTCTAACCCTAAGAAAATCACAATTAAATGGTCGCTTGAGACCATAAACTGAAAACCTGTTGTTACAAACAAAAACAAAACATAATATTCAGGTTTGTCAAATTCATCAAATTGACTATGGGCTAAGGTTAAAGGCAAAAACAAAACAGCCGTAATAAGCACAATAATTTGTCCCAAACTAGAAAGGGTATCAATAGTAATCAAACCAAAAAATCCTTTCCCATCAGGACTCAATATCACAGCCCCTAAATCCATAATCAAAAACAAAAAAGTAAGCATTGCATAGAGTTGTCTGTTATTGACTCTTAAGCACAAATCTAGCATTAAAATAATCAATGCCCCAACAATCCCTATCATCATAGGTAAAATACTAAAAACATTTAAACTCTCAAATGGAACACTAAAAATCTCTAACATTATTTTTCTCCCTCTGAGTCTTGCATATTATCATCTTTTATAATAATATCACCGATATACACACCAAAAAAATCTCTTGTTTCTTGTTGTGCTCGAATATAAAGGATATTTAAAGTCTTATTGACTGATTCATTAATGGGATTTAAAATCGGCTTAGGATAAATACCAAGCCAAATTACTACCGCAACTAAAGGTAAAAGTGCTGCCCATTCCCTTTTACTAAGGTCTTGTAATTTATAATTGTTTTCATTATTTAACTTTCCATAGAAAACTTTACGATAAAGATTAAGCATATACACCGCCCCAAAAATGATACTAACACCTGCCATTCCTGCCATAATAGGCGAAACTTGAAAAAATCCTAAAAGCGAGAGAAATTCCCCAACAAATCCCATAGTTAAAGGTAATCCTGCTGAAGCCATCATCATAATTCCAAAAATCGCCGCATAATGAGGCATTACTTGGGCAATACCACCAAACTCTGTGATAATCTTTGTGTGTCGTCTCTCATAAATCATACCCACAAGCATAAACAAAGCCCCACTGATAATTCCGTGACTAAGCATAAAGAAAACAGAACCCGTAATCCCCTCAAGATTTAAAGAAAAAATCCCAATCATAATAACACCCATATGAGAGATAGAGCTATAAGCAATCACTTGTTTAATATCTTCTTGAGCAAAAGCCACCATTGCCCCATAAATAATCATAATGAGCGACAAAATCGCCATAGGGTATAAAAAGGCTACACTCGCATCAGGAAATAAAGGAAGCGAAAAACGAATAAATCCGTAAGTTCCCATTTTCAACAAAACAGCTGCCAAGATAATAGAACCAATCGTTGGGGCTTGTCCGTGGGCATAAGGAAGCCAAGTATGGAAAGGAAACATCGGCACTTTAACCGCTAAACCACAAAAGAACGCCACAAAAAGCCACATTTGCAAACCAACAGGAATCGTCTCCAAAGAAGCATACCATTCTAGCAGATTAAAGCTCCAATGTCCTTCTGAATCAGCATAAATAAGAGCCAAAACAAGAATCCCAACAAGCATAATTAAAGAACCCAAAAAGGTATAAAGGAAAAATTTTACTGCCGCATAAATCCGACTCCCACTTCCCCAAGCACCGATAATATAAAGCATAGGCACTAAAGAGAGTTCCCAAAAAACATAAAACAAAATCACATCTAAGGCACAAAATACCCCAATCATAATTCCCTCTAAAAAGAGGAGTGAAATAATAAGTTTTTTGGTCTCATTTTTTTCATCAAGATAAATAAAGCCAATAAAACTAATAAAGGCACTCAAAATAACCAAAAATAAAGAAATGCCATCAACACCTACACAATAACTAATCCCATAATCAATAATTACAGGAAAAGAGGTTAAAAACTGCATTTCTGCATTATTTACATCAAAGCCAAACCATAGCAATCCCGCTAAAGCTAACTCAATCCCACTAATCACCACAGCATAGCTTTTTAAATTTTCTTTAATTACAATCCCTAAAATTGCCCCAAAAAATGGAAAGAAAATCAATAGAGTTAAAAGGCAGTCCATATACCCCCCTCATTATTAAATACTACAACTAAAATTAACAAAACCACCAAACCCGCAAACATAAAGCGGAGCATTTTAGAGAGATTTCCACTTTGAGTACAACGCAATCCTTCTCCGCTAGATTGCAACATATAAGCGATTCTATCCACAATCCAATCAATGACTTTTTTATCAATTTGCCAAGCGACTTTTGAGAGCTTGATAAAAGTTTGTATAAATAGACAATTATAAAGATGAGGAATATAATATTGATTAAAAAGTAATTGATAAATCCGAGTTTTCTCCCATTGAGGACTAAACCCTCCTTTATTATATTTAATAATAGCAAATAAAATCCCACTCACAGCAACCAATGAAGTAATACCAATGAGTGTCCAAAGGGTTTGAGAATCCAAATGGGCTTTAAAATCAGGCAAACTCTGCATTACAAAATGATGAAAAAATCCTTCAAAAAAACCGCTAAAAATAGCTAAAATAACCAAAGGTAACATTGCAAAAAGCATATAAGAATAAGCCTCGTGAGGGTGTTCATTATGTTTTTTCTCACCAAAAAATACAAGCATAATCAATCGGAAACTATAAAATGCCGTCAAAAATGCCCCTAACAATAACATACCCCAAAGGATAGGCATACCGCTAGCAAAAGCTGCTTCTAAGATTTTATCTTTAGAAAAGAAACCAGAGAAAGGATAAATCCCCGCTAATGCAATAGAAGCTAAAATCATCAAAATAGCAGTATATCGCAAAGGTTTATACAAAGCTCCCATTTTACTAATATCAAGCTTATCGTTCATTGCGTGCATTACATTACCCGCTCCTAAAAATAAAAGGGATTTAAAAAAGGCGTGTGTAGCAAGGTGAAATAAAGCAATCCAATAAGCCTCCAATCCCGCTGCGACAAACATATACCCTAATTGTGAAAGTGTTGAATAAGCAATAATGCGTTTCAAATCCCGATTAACCAAAGCCATTGTTGCTGCAAATAAAGCAACAAAAGCACCCAAACAAGCGATTAAAAAGCCAATTTCAGGAATTAAGCTATACAAAGGATTAGCCCGAATCACCAAATAAACCCCTGCGGTAACCATAGTTGCAGCGTGAATTAAAGCAGAAACAGGTGTGGGTCCTTCCATCGCATCAGCAAGCCAAGTGTGAAGTGGGAATTGCGCACTTTTACCCATTGCACCCACAAAAAGCAAAACGCCAATAGCAATCAACAATTCCTTATCAATTTCAAAAATTACACTAAAGACTTCCTCATATCGCAAACTGCCAACACACCAATAAATTAGAAAAATCCCAAGCAGCATTCCCAAATCAGCAATACGATTCATAATAAAAGCTTCATTAGCAGCGAAACTCGCACTATCCCTATCATACCAAAATCCAATAAGCATCCACGAACAAAGCCCAACACCTTCCCAACCGATAAATAATCCCGCAAAATTATCACTCATTACCAAAATCAACATAGAAAACACAAAGGCACACAAATACACAAAAAATCGATTAAAACTCTTATCGTGGCTCATATAGCCAATAGAATAGATATGCACGCAAAAAGAAACCAAAGTAACAACAAAAATCATTGTTGCACTCACGCTATCAATCAAGAATCCAAAAGGAATATAAAGCCCACCTGCCCCAATCCATTCCATAAGCTCGATTCTTAACACTCCGCCTTGATGCACATAAATCAAAAGCAAAAGGGAAGCAAAACAAGAAATCCCAATCATCAAAGAGGCAAAAATCCCCACTAAAGTGAATTTCGGTTTTGTCGCAAAAGGAATCCCAAATAAAGAACCAATCAAAGGGGCAAATAAAGCAGTATAAAAAATAATCTCCATTGCTATCCTTTCATCATTTGAAGTTCATCAAGATTAAGCGTATGATACCTTTTATACCACGCAATCAGTAAGCCAACACCCACAGCGACTTCACTTGCTGCAACCGCTAAAATAAAAAAGGCAAACATCTGTCCATTTAAATCGCCTAAATAACTCCCTATGGCTACAAAACCTACATTGATAGCATTTAATAAAATCTCGGTGGAAAAAAATAACATCAAAAGATTTTTCCGCCTCAACATTCCAAACACCCCAATCATAAACATCAAAGCTGATACAATCAAATAATGATTTAAAGTTATCATTCTTACTCCTGTGTTTCAATCTCTTTAGTCATTCTGCTTGCCAAAACAATTCCTGCAATCATAGCCACTAATAGCATAATAGCAGCAATCTCAAAAGGAATCAAAAATTCCGTAAAAAGCACATAGCCAATCATTTGCACATTTCCAATGCCTTCTTTTAAAGGGATTTGTGGTTGAATGCTAGCAAGATTGCTTGAAATTACAGGAGCAATCACAATCAAAACTAAAAGTAATGCCCCAACTCCTGTAACTAAAAACAAAAATTTAGGATTTTCAATCTTTTCTTTTTGTAATTTTTGAGTATCAAAAAACATCATTGCAAAGGCATACAAAGCCATAATCGCACCCGTATAAACAACAATCTGCACCACACCGATAAAATCAGCTCCAAGCAAAAAGAAAAAAGCAGAGACAAAAATCATTCCAGCAGCTAAAGAGCTAAGGGCATAAAGAATATTTTGAGTCGTTACAGCTATCAAAAACATACCCAAACTCAAAGCACAGAAAGTATAAAAAGCAATCGCTTCAAACATTTGCTTCCTCCTTAGTTTCTTGGTTTGTTTGAGAAATAGAAATATAGGAAAGTGGCGTTGCTTTGATTTTTTTATCCGCATCAATGCTTACACTCCCTACTCCTTCAAATTCACAATCATTTCCCCTCAAAACTTTATCAAGCGGCGTGAGCATATCATTTTTGAGAGAAAACGATGCTCTTTGCTCACTTGCATTTTCATAACGACTTCCATGAACAATAGCAAGCTCTGGGCAAACTTCCGCACATAAACCACAATAAATACAACGTCCAAAATTAATCGTGTATTCTAATACTTTTTTGCGTTTATCCTCCCCATAACCTGTCTCCATACGGATACAATTTGCCACACAAATTTTTTCACACAAGCCACAGCCAATACACCGCTCATTACCGCTTTCTAATAATCGTTTCAGCTCATGAACAGCACGATAACGAGGGCTAAGAGGGAGCTTTTCAAGGGGATATTGCACGGTGTGGATATTCCATTTACACATTTCTTTAAACACAAGCCATAATCCAACAAATAATTCTCCCTTTAAGGCTCGATTCCAAAAACGAATAAACTTTTTATCGCTTGTTATTGGTGGATTAGGCTGCGAGATTTTAACATATTGACTCATACACTACCCCCTAAACTAATTAATCCTGTGATTAAAAGATTCAATAACGCTAAAGGAAACAAAACCCTCCAGCACAATCCCATTAACTGGTCAGGACGAATGTGAGGATAAGCTGCCCTAACCCACATAAATAAGAAAATAAAGAAAACAACTTTTAAGATAATTGCAATACCGCCCGGAATAAATCCTAAAGGATTAAAACCGCCTAAAAATAATAAGGAAACGAGAAAAGCTAAAGTAATCATACTCGCATATTCCCCGATAAAAAACATTCCCCAACGCATTCCTGAATATTCTGTGGCATACCCTGCAACAATTTCTGCTTCGTGTTCAAGCAAATCAAAAGGAGTCCGATTCAATTCAGCATACCCTGCTAACAAAAATAACAAAAAAGCTAAAGGTTGGGAAAAAATCAACCAATTCCCAACCCCGCCACTTTGGTATTGATTAATATCAATCAAAGACAAAGAACCCACAAGCATAATGGGGGCAAGCAAAGAGAGTCCTGAAACCACTTCAAAGCTTAAAAGCTGCACGGTTGCCCTTGCTGCTCCTAAAATAGACCATTTACTATTGGCACTAATTCCACCTAGTAAAGGACCATAAAGCCCCACTGCTCCTACACCTAGCACAAATAAAACCGCCACATTAATATCTGCAATGATAGGGCGAATCACCATTCCAAAAGCTTCAAATTCAGGAAAAAAGGGAATGGGTGCCATTGCAATAAAAGCTGTTGCGGCTGTAATGATAGGGGCAATCCTAAAAATAATACGATTAGCCCCGCTAGGAACAACATCTTCTTTGGTAAAAAGTTTAATCCCATCGGCTAAAACTTGTAAAATCCCAAAGGGACCCACCACCATAGGACCAAGTCTCCTTTGAAAAAAAGCTAAAAGCTTCCTTTCTACGTAAGTTGCAAATCCCCCTAAAGCTGAAAAAATCAAAACAACAAGCAAAATTTTTATCAAGGTTTCAATCACATATGTTATCATTTCATAACCTTTATTGTAGCGTTAGCATAACGGCTTGAAGTAAAAAACTCCCTTTCCTCTAAATCGCACACACTAAGGGCAGCAATACTGCCTTCCATATCAGAATCTAAAATCACCTCACTAAGCACTGCATTGCCATTATCAAACTCAATTTCCACTTTATCTTGTGCGTTAAGATTCCATTTTTTTGCGAGTTCAAGAGAGAGTTGCAATCCCTTTTTGGAATCTAAAAGCTTTGATTGCAAAGTTTGCCTAGAAAAATGTGAAACAGGATTGCGGGCATAAAGATTATAGGTTTTTAGCGGCTCTAACTCAACAGCACAAACCTCCTCTGCCCCCTTTAAAAAATGCTGTGTAAGCAAATAGCCTCTAATTTCCGTTCCATCATTAGCAAAACCATATTGCAAATCATCATACAATACGCTTTTAAATCCCATTTGCACCGGTAATTGTGGCGTATAATCAATCGTATTTTCCTCATTCAATCCCAAAGCTAGAGCAATATCATTAAGCTCATAACCATAATAAGGAGTAGCGGGCGAAATAGGCACAACGCGTTTATCTATACTTGTTAGCGTCCCTTCTTGTTCATTTAAAAAAGGCATTCTTAGGGCATTATCTTCATAAGTGCCAATCTTATAATGCCCTTTTGTATTGTAACCTATACTATAACCTTTTACTTCCTTATCTAAATTACAAATTAATGCGATTCCTAAGGCATTTGTGCTAGGTGCAAGAAGCATTATAGAGACACTAGAAAACTCTTCAATCATTCCCAAAATCACAGCAATATTTAAAGCCCTTCTTGTGCGATACACATCAAATCCTACCACCAAACTTATATGTTTAGCATTTTTAAGATTATCCCTTAATGCCTCGATAGATTCCAAATCACAACCGCAATACTCAATCAATTTGCTTGATTCTAAAGTGATAGTTTCTTCTGTGATACTCACTTCTTCTTTTTCTTCAAATTTTTCTTTTCCTTCTTCATCAAGTAAGACTTTACCACACTCATCTAAAAGAGGGGTTTTGATTTTCTTTTTTACTTCTTTTTGAATAGTTTTTTGTGTGGTTATAGCATAACGTTCAATTTGCTCTTTAAGACTTTGAGGCTGCTTATTTTCTGGAATACATAAACTCGCTAAAAGTAACGCGAAAGCCTCCTCACTTTGGGGTTTATAAATCCCTTTAATAAGATTAGCGGGTTTAACAAAATTATTTGCCACTTTATCCTCTGCGGTATGAAAATAAGCTAGAGTTGCTCCTTTATTTTGCTTCATCGCATTATTAATGCTATGGGTAATTACGGGCATATCATAGCTCATCGCACCACCAAAGCAAATCACCAAATCGCTTTGAGTAATGCTTTTTTGCGTAGCACTGCCTAGATTGCCACACAGGGTTGAAAATTTATGGACAAATTGAGCAAACTCATAGACTTCATCACAAACCAAGCGATAGCCAAAATATTCTTTTAATCTTTGCAGGATTAAAGCTTCCTCATTGCTAATATTCCCCTTAAAACTGATACTATTTGCCTCTTTAAAAGCAGCTATGGTAGTATTAAAAGCTTCTAAATCCTTTTTGATAGCTTGATTATTGACACCAAAAGCTAGGCGACCTGCTGGGCATAAAGTTGCAAAGTTCCAATCACTACTCACACGATAAACCTGCTTTTTATTACCACTTATTCCTTGCTGTTTTACTTCATAAGTAAGAGGACAAGTATTCGCACAATGCACACAACTGCTTGGGATTTTAGTGAGTTCCCACGCATTTGAGCTGTATTGAAAATGAGCAATACTTAAAGCTCCCACAGGACACACACTCGCACATTCACCACAATCTTGACAATCCCCAGCACCACTTGGAGCAATGAGAGATTTTTTAAATTTCGTCCAAACTCCAAAAGCATCTTTAGGCATTATTTCTTTGTATTCTTTAGCAGGCATATCCCCATCGCGTTTGGTTGTTTTAATATAAGATTTTCCAATTTTATCTTTACATAAAGTTACGCACCGCTCACAAACAATACATAAATTAGGATCATACGCTGTTTTACCCCACTGATTAAACACTTTACTATCATCTTTCATAGTGTATTCTTGAGATTTTACACCAACATAATGGGTATAATTTTGCAATTCGCATTCCCCGCTTTTATCACAAACACCACATTGTAAAGGGTGATTGACATCATAAGCTTGCATAATGGCTTTTCTTTCTTTTTCAATTTCGGGTGTATTGATAATCACTTCCATATCGGCTTTAACTTTAGCATTACAGGCATAAACTCTTTTACCATCAGCTTCTACCATGCACATTTTACAAGCTAGTGTCGGAGAACAGCAAGAAAGGTAGCAAATAGCAGGGATAAACACATCATTTGCCCTTGCTACCTCTAAGATACTCTCGCCCTCGTAGCATAAAATCTCTTGTCCCTCAATTTTTATCTTTATTTGGTTCATTATGCAACCTCACATTTTTTCAAGGTAATTTGCTTATAACAAAAAGTTTTTTCATCAAAATTAGGTAACCATAAAATCCCCACATTGCCCTTAAAATTATCACAAAGTCTAAAATCCGCTTTTAGTGGTAAAAGGCTCTTATCTAAAAAATTCACTTCTACTTGAGAGTTATCACAAATCTTTCCCACTAGAGCAAATTGCTTAGATGCTTCTAAAAGAGGAGTTTTGAGATTCTTTTTAGTTTGAAGATAGGCAATAATACCATTAACCTCACCGATTTCATCAATCTCCTCCAAACAAGAAGAATCCAAAAGTGCAAAATCACTCTTAAGAGGATAACTTTTTTGTAAAATCCCTAAAATCTTTTGGATATTTTTGCTTCTTTGATGATACACTAAATCCAATCCCGCAATAATTACCACTTCTTTTGCTTTTAAAACAGCCTTTTGGATTTTTTCTAACTCCTCTTCAGCAACATTGCATTCTGATGATAAATAGCCAATATCCAAAGATTCTAAAAAAGCTTTTTCCTTATCATTAATTTTTTCTTTTTGGGAGAGATAAGAACACAAAAGTGCCACAATCCCTTCTTCTGAACCTACTTCATAAGCGATTTGAGTCGCTCCCTTTAAGGATTGATTAAGGGGATGAAAAAAGAAAATTTCTGATTGAGGGGTAAATAATCCTTCCTCATAACACTTACCGATAAAAATCTCTACCTTATCCATTAATTTTCCTAACGACAATTGTCCAATCCACTTCATTAAAACGTAAAGAATTTAACAGCTCATCACCTCTTTTGGCAATACAATCCGCACTTTTTTGCACATTATCAAAATCTAAGACTTCAAACAAAAAAATCCCCACTTCGTCTTTTTGCAATTCATTTTGTAAAATAGCTTCCATTCTTGCTAAAAAATCATTTTTAAGATGCCGCAAATCAAATCGTTTCATCTATCAATCTCCCCAAAAACAATATTGGTATTCCCAATAATCGTAACCACATCAGCTAAATAATGCCCGGGTAATAAATCCTGCAATAATCCCGTATGATAAAAACTAGGAGCACGAATCTTCAAACGATAGGGATAAGGCTCACCTTCTGAACGGATAAAAAATCCTAATTCCCCTTTGGGGGATTCTGTTGGCACATAAATTTCCCCCACAGGAGGACGCATTCCTTGAGTAACAAGGACAAAATGCTGCATTAAAGAATAATTTTGTGTCATAATTTGCTCTTTAGGGGCAGAAAAATAACGCGAATCCTCACACATTAATAACGAATCAGTTTGTGGGTATTTGCTGATGAGCTGATGAAGGATTCTAATACTTTGACGCATTTCCTCCAAATACAACAAATAGCGTCCATAGCTATCATTACTATCACTAACAGGAATATCAAAATCAAGCTCATCATAAATCTCATAAGGCTCTTCTTTGCGAATATCCCACGCAATCCCGCTTCCTCGCAATAATACACCGCTTAATCCCCAACTTTTTGCCATTTGCGGAGAAACAACACCGACATTTTCTAAACGCATACGCCAGATTCTATTTTCTGTTAAAATTCCCTCATATAACGCGATTTGCTCGGGTAATTGAGTAATAAATGCTTTGAGCTTATCACACCAATTTGGAGGTAAATCCAAAGGTACACCCCCAATCCTTATGCTTGAATGAGTCAATCTTGCACCGCAATAATCCTCTACTAAGTCAATAGCAAATTCTCTTTCCCTAAAACAATAGAGAAAAATACTCATCGCCCCAACATCAAGAGCGTGGGTTGCAAGCCAAAATAAATGGGAGATAAGACGATTAAGCTCCAAAAGCATTGTGCGAATCACTTTTGCTCGTCTTGGAACTTCTACCCCTAAGAGCTTTTCCACACTCAAAGCAAAAGCATAATTATTAGAACTCGCTGCAATATAATCCATTCTGTCTGTTGTTGGCAAAAACTCATTATAAATCATATTTTCTGCCATTTTTTCCATTCCACGATGCAAATACCCAATATCAGGCGTTGCTTTAATAACTTTCTCCCCCTCTAATTCTAAAATCAATCGTAATTGTCCGTGTGCGCTTGGGTGTTGAGGTCCAAAATTCACCACTATTGTGTTATCATTGATTCTATCAAAAGCGACATTTTCATAAAAAGGCATCAATTTATTAGAATGTTGCATCTTATTTCCTCTCTTTTAGTGTCTTGCTTTTTTGTGTTGTCATTTTGGTTACCAAAAACACTCCCTCTTCTTCTTGATAGGTGATAGGTTTTTCCTTTTCTTTCCCTTTTTGGATAGGCTCACCATAGCCCACTTCATATCCCAAATGTGAAAATCTTGTGCTATCATAGCGGTCTATTCGTGCAGAATCCCTTTGTTCTTCACCAATAATCTCTCGGCATTCTTTACCAAAGATTGTATCCACTTCATACCATTGAGCATTTTCATCACCTTGTAAAGGATAACTCTTAAGCAAAGGGTGTCCTACCCAATCATCAGGCATTAAAATGCGTTTAGGATAAGGGTGATTGAGCGGGAGGATTCCAAACATATCATACATTTCTCTTTCGCTCCAATTTGCACTGCTAAAAAGCGAACTTACTGATAAGATTTTTTCCTCTTTTTTCAAAAAAGTCTTAACCCTCAATCGTCTCTTTTTTTCTAAAGAAAGCATTTGGTAAAAAATCTCAAAGCCTCCTTTAGTCTCTATATAGTCAATCGCACTCATTTCAGTTAATATTTCATAGCTTAAGCTTTTTAGGATTCTTAGCGTGTTATAAGTATTATCTTTATGTACCCAAATCACTAATGTCCCACATTCTAAATAAGCTTCCAAAATCGGACATTCTTTTTGGAGAAATTCTACCTCATCAAAATAAACACTCTCTTGTGTAACAGGATTTTTAGGAATCTTGGGAGAAACATAAAATCTATCTTTATAATAAACTTGCTTTTGAACATTTTTTTGTGGCTTATTTTGTCTCATCTTGAACCTTTAAACTAGGCGTTTAGGAGCAGTGGCTTGACTTGCTTTTTGTTTGCGGATTTTTTGTTGCAAAACCATTACTGCATATTGCAAAGTTTCAGGACGCGGTGAGCAGCCGGGCAGATAAATATCCACAGGAATAATCCTATCAACCCCTTGCACAGTCGCATAAGTATTAAACATACCGCCGGTGTTAGCACAGCTTCCCATAGAAATTACCCATCTTGGCTCTGGCATTTGGTCATAGAGTCGTCTTACAAATTGAGCGTGTTTTTTGGTAACGGTTCCGGCAATAATCATCACATCACTTTGTCTTGGTGAGGCTCTAAAAATCGTCCCAAATCTATCTAAATCATACCTTCCTGCCCCTGTTGCCATCATCTCAATCGCACAACAAGCCAAACCATAAGTCATTGCCCACAAAGAGTTACTTCTCCCCCAATTTAGGATTTTATCAATACTTGTTAGGGCAATGGGTAAGCCTGTATTTTGAAGATAATTTATTTGATGCTCTGCCATTGCAATGCTCCTTTTCTCCACGCATAGATAAAACCTACAATCAATAACATAAGGAATAAAATCATCTCCACAAACCCAAACCAACCTAACACTTTAAAATCCACCGCCCACGGAAACATAAAAATAATTTCAACATCGAAAAGAATAAATAATAATGCCATTAAGTAAAATTGTGAAGAGATACGATTGGGCTGTTTTGTTGGAGCTAAACCGCATTCATAAGGGGCTAATTTGAGTTTTTGAGTCTTTTTATCTGCTAATTTTCGACCCACAAAACGCGATGCAAAAGTTGTCAATCCAAATGCCACAAAAGTAAAAATAAAAATCGCAAAAACCCCAAAATAAGGGTGTGCTACATCAATATGGGACATAAACTTCCTTTTTGGTTGCTAAAATATTGAAATATTAGCGTAGTTTTCTTAAATATGGATTTACATCAACCAAAAAACAAACAAACTTTGCTTTTAAGTCCCATTTGGAAACATAACAATGAAAATATCTATAAAATCACTTCTCTTTTAACACCTTATCAAGCATTTTTTGTGCATCGCCTCGATAAACAATATCTTGGGCTTTAATATTTTCATTATTTAAAAAATCTAATACGGCTTTGGAATCGGATATATTTTCTCTTAGGGCTTCTAGTTCATCAGAATGATAAGAATAAACCATTTGAGCGGAAATTACGCCGGGGATACTCTCAAGTTGTTTTATCATTTTGATTTCATTATCAATGCTATTGGTCTCCAAAGTAACAACAATCTTTCCATTTTCATCACAAAAATGACTCTCAACACCTTCTAGCGTTTCTGCTGCTTCTTGGATTCTTTTAACATCACTGGGTTGGCACAAAATCACAACACCTGAAACATTATAATTTTCCATTCTCACTCCTTTTAAGGTAATTCCCAAAATAAAATATTCTTGCCATCTTCGGCACTCACAATCTTTTTATCTCCTAAAAAAATAATCGCATTAAGCACATTTTGATGCCCTATGAGCTTTGCTGTTTCTTCTTTGGTTGCAATATCAAAAACACTAATCATACTATTTTCATCACTATTAAAAGCCCCTAATGTGCCATTAGGATTTAAACCCACACTATAAACCAAAAAATCTGCTCCCAAAGCATAATAAGTGTAACTCAAATCATTCTTAAGCGTATAAACACCCACTTTTCTATCTTGCCCTGCACTAATTACAATCCGCTCTCCTTTGGCATTTAAAGACATTAAAGATTGATACACTTTATCTTTATTAGCACCCTCAAGTTTAACCAAAACTTTACCTTCAAGAGTATTGCCAAAATATAAAATTCCTGATTCACAAGACACCAAAAAATACTGCCTATCCTCACTTAACCAAAAATCAGAAAAAGGAGCTTCAGAGAGTTGAATACGATAAGAGAATTGCTTATGATTTAAATCATACAAAATAATTTCATTACTTGCCAAGGCTAAAAAAATTTTATCTTGACTAATAAAAGCAGCTTTTTTGATATGAAGGGAATCATTTTGGGAGAAAATTTGCTCTAATTGTTGATGATATAAAAAAAGATTTTTTCCACCTTTATCAGATTCACTCGTAATTAAAAATCTTTGGTGGTCTAAAGTATCCACATAAAAGATTTTAGGGGCATACAAATTATCAAGAAAAGTGGTAACCAAAGGGAGTTTAACAAGCAAAGTCTGACTTCTATCATCAGGATTGATAGCAATGACTTCACCAAAATCTGTTGCCACATAGAGTGTATTTTGAATTTTTGTCATACTCACTACACTATTTTGTAATTCTATTTGTGCAAAAGGTTGCACTAAAGTTTCTGCCCTAACAAGCACACTTAATAATAAAAAAAATCCTAAAATTTTACAACGCATTATATCGCCTCCTTTCTAGGAGTCAGCACAATAGCATAAGTAGGACACACGCTGATACAAAATCCACAATTTGTGCAATTCTCTGTAATTTCTGGATAAAATAAACCTGTAAAATGAATAATATCTTTTTTGTCATTAACACCCCTGCAAATATCTTTACAGCTATTACACAAGGTTTTGTGATAGGCTAAACATTTATCAGCGGAAATCTCAATCTTAAAATTCCAATTTGGATTTTTTCTTTCTTCCTCTCTTAACTCTAACACATCATAAGAGCAAACCTTAGCACACTCTTGGCACAACAAACAACCCTCTTGTGTAAAATCCACATAAGGAATCCCCTCAAAAATTTTTAAAATCCCTTCTTTACAAACTTCACTACAGGCTCTAACACAATCTTTTGTGCATTCTAAACAAAATTTGGAAAAAAGGGAACGATTGAAATTATAAGGAGGGAGCGGCACAAAAGATTGTGTTTCTTTTGTCGCACCTACCATTGTAAAACGGCTAAATAACTCCCTTCTTGAAAGCATTATCGAACACCCTCATTAACAACATCAATGAGGTTTGATTTATTGCGTCCATCACTTTTACGGAAATTAGGGGCAAAATTATTTTGAACTAATGGAGCAGCATCAACTTGAGTTGCGTGGCAAATCACACAATTAAAACGATTCTCATCCATACTCGCTCCCAAATTTTTATTTGACCTAAAGTTATAAAAGTGCGTTTTTGGCATAGGCACTGCATTGACTGCTGCTGCCATATCAGGTAAATGGCAAGAAAGACAAGCATTGCTGTCTTTTGTGATAGGCAACATATCCTCTGTGCTATGAGAAATCATCGGAGGAGCATTTTCAAATGACCGCTCAATAAGTTGTGATTCTCCTGCAGATTTTCCACTATAATCATAGCTTTCGATTTTTAGATTTTCATTTAAAAGCGTGGTTTTTCTCAAACCCATTTCCTCATCGGAATAGCCACTTTTTGTGCCTTGACAACCCCAAAAAAGCATTGCCAAAGCTCCTGTGCTAATCAACGCAATCTTTGCAATTTTCATTCTTAACTCCTTTTTGCAAAACTTAAAAGATTAAATTCTAGGGCATTATCCCCACAAATCTCAATACATCTTCCACATCTTGTGCATTCACCACTTTGAACCTTTCCACTTGCTTTTCCGATTAAACCCAAAACTTGTTTTTCGGGACAAATTTGTTTGCATTCCATACAATGAGTGCAAGCTTCCAAATTATAAGAAACCCTCAAAAGTGAAAAGCGACTAATGAGTGAATAAAATGCCCCTAAAGGGCAAAGATGACCACAAAATCCATTTTTAACTAAAAACAAATCAAACAAAAAAATCAACAAAATGCCAAAAAATCCAAAACCCATTCCAAAAACTAAGCCTCTATGCAACATTGAGATAGGACTAATGACTTCAAAAGCTGCCATTCCAAAGAAAGCAGACAAAATAAGAGAGAGCACCAAAACGACATAGCGGATAAATCTTTTTAGCAAAATAGGGCTTCCTAATGCCCCTATTCCTAAGATTCTTCGCAAATAAGCTGCAAAATCTGTTATCATATTAATAGGACAAACAAAAGAACAATAAGCTCTCCCTACAAATAATCCGTAAAATACTACGATAATTGCAGCTCCAAGCAAAGCATTAGCACCGACAATTGCTCCACTAAAAAAAAGCTGTAAAATGGCATAAGGGTCGCTAAGAGGAATAACACCAAAAACTAAAGATGAGCTTAAATTACCTTGCAAAATCTCCCAACCTGCATAATTTGCCATAAAATACAAAAATAACAAAGCAATTTGTGAAATTCTACGCATAACAAGAAATTTAAACTTTTTCATTATAAATCCCCGCTATTAAGGTAATTTTGCACACCTTTAGAAGTATCTTTCTTTGGTAAATCCTTCGTTTTTACATCTTCTAGACGCATTTCATCACTCTCTTCCCAACCTTTAATATAATTTGTCCCCACTTCACCAAGAGCAACCTCTCGCGGTAAGACAATAATGGCAGGTTTTTTAGTTACACAAGCTTTTTCACATTTTCCACAACCTGTGCAAACTTCGCTTTCTACCACAGGAAGTAAATAAGAATGCTTACCGGTTCGCTCATTACGTTTTAATTCTAAAGTAATGGCTTCACCAATTAAAGGACAAGCACGATAACAAGCGTCACACTGAATCCCCCAATAAGCGATACAATGCTCTTTATCTACGATAGCAACTCCCATTTGTGCTTTATTTATTTCTAGCATACCTTTTTCATCAGAAACCAACAAAGGGTCTAGTGCCTTCGTTGGGCAAACTGGCACGCAAGGAATATCAGTACACATTTCACAAGGAATTTCTCGCGGAATAAAATAAGGTGTCCCTATTACTCTCCCATCTCCTGCACTTGCAAGCTTCAAAGTATCAAAAGGACAAGCTTCAACGCACAATCCACATTTGATACAATGTTTCAAGAATTCTTCTTCACTTAAGGCACCGGGTGGTCTTAAAACCAATGGAGTAGCTTTAGCTTCTTTTAAAAATGCTCCCCAAACAAGCCCACCAATTGAAGCAATCGCAAGGGCTTGGGCACCGGTAAGTAAAAATTTCCTTCTTGGGTTTTGATTTTCCATTCAGCCTACTTTTAAGCTTTATAAACTTTTACGGCACATTTTTTGAAATCTGTTTGTTTAGAAATCGGACAAGTTGCATCAAGACATACTTTATTGATATACACTTTTTCATCAAACCAAGGTACATAAACAAGCCCCATAGGTGGTCTATTTCGCCCCCGCATATCAACTCTTGCTTTAACCTTGCCGCGTCTTGATTCAACCCACACCGCATCATTTTGTTTTACACCGAGTTTCTTTCCATCTTCAGGATGCATATAGCACAACGCTTCAGGTACAGCCCGATAAAGTTCAGGAACACGCATTGTCATTGTTCCACTATGCCAGTGTTCAAGCACACGACCTGTGCTTAACCAGAAAGGATATTCTTGATTTGGCATTTCAGGTGGATCCATATAAGGACGGAAGAATATTTTAGCTTTATTTTTAAGAGAATATTTTTCTTGTGTTTTAGGAGAAATTAAATCACCACGTGGCAACGCTTTACCCAAATCTCCATAGAAAGCAAATTCCCCATTATTTGCTTTTCTAGCATAATAATCGTATTTGGCATTAAATCTCCATTGTGTTTCTTTACCATTAATAACAGGCCATCTTAAACCTCTTACACGATGATAAGTATCAAAATCCGCTAAATCGTGAGCGTGTCCTACCCCAAATTTGCGATATTCTTCCCACAAATATTTTTGAACAAAGAATCCATAACCTTGGAAAACTTTTCCATCACTACCTACAACATTTCTTTTGTCTCCAAAAACTTCAGAATTTATTGTGCCGCGTAGCATCGCATCAGTGGTTTTATAACCTTTTGCTTCATTGTTAGCAAAAAGCACTTCATAGAGCGTTGTATCTTCATTATAGCCCATTGCTTTAGCTTCATTTAAAACGCTAGGTAAAGTGAGCTTATCGTTGATTTTCTTTTCACCCCAAACTTCTTTGAGTGTGAATCGTTTTGAAAATTCAATCATTTGCCAAGTATCACTCATCGCTTCACCTTGAGGTAAAACTTGTTGTTTCCAATGCTGTGTCCTTCGCTCTGCATTACCATAAGCACCCCATTTTTCATAAATCATTGCTACAGGTAAAATCAAATCCGCAACTTTCGCACTAATTCCGGGATAAGCATCAGAAACAACGATGAAATTATCCATTTCTCTTGCTGCTTTAATCCAGTGATTAGCGTTAGCAGTATTTTGCCAAGGGTTATTAACATGCACCCAAATCCATTTGATTTTTCCATCTTCAAGATTTCTCATAATTTGCATAAAATGTGCCCCTATGGCAGGATTTAATGTGCCTTGAGGAAGTTTCCAAATTTTTTCAGTAATATCGCGATGTTTTTTATTAGCAACCACCATATCAGCAGGTAAGCGGTGTGAGAATGTCCCTACTTCTCTTGCTGTTCCACAGGCACTAGGTTGTCCTGTAAGAGAGAAGGCACCATCGCCGGGTTTAGCTTGTTTTCCAAGCAACATATGCACCATATAAGCTTGTTCATTAGCCCAAGTACCGCGTGTGTGCTGATTTGCACCCATAGTCCAAAAACTAACAACTTTTCTATTTTTTTCAACATAGTAATTTGCTAATTGTTGAAGTTTGGATTTAAAAGATTCTAAACTTTCTGCCTTATCCCCTTTAGCAAGTTGAGCAACAAAATCAAGTGTATAAGGTTCTAGGGCTTTTTTGAAATCTTCAAAAGAAATTTCCCAGTGATTTCCTGCTTCAGCATTATGTTTATTTTCCATAACATCACCAGCTTTCATACCGAGATAAGCGAGTGTTACACCTTCTGCATCACTTAAGATTTTGGATTTCTCTTTGGCTGCAATGTCAAGCTCTTTGGGATTGTATTTTTTGTGCTTAATATCAGTTCTCATACCATAGCCAATATCCGCAAATCCTGCGGTAAAAATACAATTTTTCTTAACAAAATTCCAATCAATCGCTTGAGGATTGCTATAAACAATCTCCCTAGCAATGTAATTCCAAATCGCTAAGTCAGTATGAGGAGTGAAAACAATCTCAATATCAGCTAAATCTGAAGTTCTGTTAGAATAGGGAGTGAGATTGATAACTTTGACTCTATCAGGTTTAGAGAGCTTTCTATCAGTTACTCTAGCCCAAAGGATTGGGTGCATTTCTGCCATATTTGCACCCCAAGTTATAATCGTATCGGTTAGCTCAATATCATCATAGCAACCTGCTGGTTCATCAATCCCAAAAGTTTCCATAAAGCCAACTACGGCACTTGCCATACAATGCCTTGCATTAGGGTCAATATTATTGCTTCTAAAGCCACCTTTAATAAGTTTTACTGCAGAATAACCTTCTTGAACTGTGTATTGCCCAGAACCAAAGACACCAATTCCTGTTGGTCCAAGCTCATTATAAGCTTCTTTGAATTTTTCTGCCATCACATCAAAAGCTTTTTCCCAACTTACCGGTTGGAATTTGCCTTGTTTGTCAAACTCTCCTTTAGAATTTACCCGTAAAAGAGGCTGTGTCAAGCGGTCTTGACCATACATAATTTTTGCATTAAAATAACCTTTAATACAATTCAATCCTCTATTAACAGGAGCTGCAGGGTCCCCTTTAACCGCTACGATTTGTTCGTCTTTGGTTGCTACCAAAATCCCACAACCTGTTCCGCAAAAACGACAAACGGCTTTATCCCATTTCCAGCCACCTTCAGCTTCTTTTGCTGCTGCTAAACTTGAACTAGGAACTGCAATTCCTACCGCACTTGCTGCACTTGCAGCGGCTGCAGTTTTCAAAAAATCGCGTCTATTGTATGCCACATAAGCCTCCTTAAAAAATGAAAGATTTAAAGATAGCATTCTAAAATGCGGTAAAGATTATATCAATTTCAAGGATTTTAAGGTTTGATTTAAGTCAATATATATTTTTATATACTTCGATACTATGGATACTAGATAACTTTTATAATTTAAAAAATATTATCTTAAAAAAAATATTTAAAAATTACTTATTAAATCTTATATAAAATTAAAATAAATAACAAAATCTTTATTTATTTTTATTTAATAAATTTGTTTTTAAAGTGTAATTTTATAAATTTTACTTAAGCTTAACAACCATTAAGATAAGTTTTTAAAGATTAAAGGATTAAAAAAGCTAACCCAAGAGGGTAAGCCACCTACAAAACCTAAATATAAATAATAACAATCTTTAAATCGTGCTAACAAAACCCGCTTCACAAGATTGCTATTTTACCCTTCGCTTTGTTTTATAAATTTATATCTTTTACTTAATCATAAAACGTCTTAAGGCATCTTCAATCTGAAGTGGATTAGATTTTGAAATAAACTCATTGGCATTGAGTGAGCGAGCCATTTCTTCATTGCTACTTCCACTCATAGAGGAATTTACCACAATGGGAATATGCGAAACAGCGGGATTATTTTTAACTTGCTTAATAACTTCAAATCCACTTGCTTCTGGCATTTCTAAATCTGTAATAATAATCCCGATATTATCAATCTCTGTATCTTTAGCAAAAATATAATTCAGCAATTTTTGCCCATTTGGAAAAGTTTTATAAGTTACTCCCAATTTATTAAGAATATTTTGCATTGTTTTGATAACACTTGGTGAATCATCAGCAAGCAAGACTTCTTTGCTTGTCATAATTTGTTTGATTTTAGTAATTTGTTCATTTTTTTCTTCCTCAATCCAAGGGAAAACATCAACTAACATTTTTTCAATATCAACCACTTGCACTAAAGAACCATCAAAATAACGCGTTCGACTCACGAGCTTACTATTTAAACCTGAACTTCCAATTCCTGCACTTTGCTCAATTTCTGTCCATTTTTTATTAAGAATCCTATCAGCTTCATAGATTCGCACTCCCACAGTCCATTTTGAAAACTCACAAATCATAATAACTTCATCTTCATTGGGTTCTCTTTTTACTCCATATCCTGAAAGGTCCCTCTCCTTATCACCAGAATCATAATAAAACCATTTTTTTAAATCAATCAAAGGGATTGTTAATTTTCTAATAGTAATTAAGCCCTCCACCAAAGAGCTATTTTCGTGAGATACTACCGTAATATCACCTCTGTATTTCACCACTTCACGGATTTTAAACACATTAACAGCATACAAATCTTTATCTTTCTCTAAACGGAAACACAAAAGCTGCAATTCATTGTTTCTATGCAAATTCGTGATTTGATCAACATTAGACAAATTAGACATATTTAACCCCTATTGATAATTAGATTTTGCAATTATACCAAATTAAATTCAAATATTTTTATAATATTCCCTAAAAAATTCACAATTTTTATTTAATTCTTCTAATGTCCCAAAAGCCAAGATTTCTCCTTTTTGAAAAAAATAAAGACATTGTGCCAAAGAAACCGTGCTAAAACGATGAGCAATGATAATTACAATCTTATTAGGTAAAATCTCTCTTAGAGCTTCCCTAAACTCTTCTTCTGTCTTATTATCCAACGCACTGGTGGCTTCATCTAAAATCAAAATTTCTGGATTTTTATAAATTGCTCTTGCAATAGCAATGCGTTGCCTTTGCCCTCCACTTAGATTAGCACCAAACTCATCAAGGGGCGTGTGAATCCCTAAAGGTAAGCTTTCAACATAATCTAAAATCCTTGCTCTATTGAGAGCGTCTTTAACCTTATCTTCCTTGATTTCAGAGCCATAGGCAATATTTTTAGCAATCGTGTCATTAAAAATAAAAATCCTCTGTGTAACAATCGCAATCTTATCCCTTAAGCTTTTTTGGGTAAATTCCTGAATATTCACACCATTGATACAAATCTCCCCACAAGTAGGCTCATACAAACGCAATAACAAATTTACAACCGAACTTTTCCCTCCTCCACTACTCCCAACAAAGGCGATACTCTCTCCTTTATTAATATTAAAAGTAATATTATGAAGAGCTTGGATATTTTGGGAATAAACTAAATCCACATTTCTAAATTCAATGCTCTTAATAGGTTGTGTTAAATCCCTTTTTCCATCAATAATCTTAGGTTCTCTATCTAAAAGCTCAAAAATCCTATCCCCCGCAGCAAAGGCAATTTGTATGTTACTATAAAGCGAACTTAGTCGTTTAAAAGGTGTATAAAGCATAAAAAGAGCCGTAACAAAAGAGAAAAAAGCACCCGCACTAAGCTCATCATTAATTACCTTTTGTCCCCCAAAAATAATCACAACAGCAACAGCAATCGCTCCCAAAGTCTCCATTAAAGGCGAGGTAAGATTGCTAGTACGAGCCATTTTCATTATTAAATGGAGTAGCTTTTTGTTTTCTTTATTAAACTCCTCTGATTCAATCTTTTCGCTTGAACTTGCCTTAATAAACTCCACATTATTAAAAATTTCAAGCAATCTTGAGGAAATATCAGCATTTTTTTCTTGAAGTTGCTTGGAACGTTTTCGCATTTTTTTTGCAAGCAAAGAGACAGGCAAAAGTGCCAAAGGCATTACTATCAAGCCATAAAAGGCTAACTCTGGGCTTTGATAAATCACCACTACTATTAAGGTAAAAATCGTAAAACTACTGCTGATTGCCTCAATAAAATAATTAGAAACAGCACTTTGGATTACACCAATATCATTAACGATTCTTGAGAGTAGCTCACCATTGCGGTAACGATTGAAAAAATCCATTTCAAAAGAAAGCATTTTATCAAGCAAAATATTCCTAATCTGACGAACAATATCCTGCCCTACATAAGTCATAAAATAAGCTTGAATATAACTCCCTAATCCTTTTAAAAAATAAGCTAAAATCACAAAAAGTGGCACAATCTTTAGCATTACTTCATCTTTTTTGATAAACACATCATCTAAAACGGGCTTGACTAAATAAGCACTTCCAGCACTTGCAAGAGCGACAAGGATTGTCCCTAAAATAGAATAAAAACAAAAGAGTTTGTGTTCTTTGATATAAGGAAACAATCGCTCAAAAAAATTCCGCATAGGCTCTCTTAAAAAATAATTTCATCTTGCATTGTTTTTTGGTTATTCCATAGGGGCGATTGCTCGGTATAATAGAAATTTTCACCACCGATACTTTTAGAACCAACGCCTTTAGGAACTTCAAATTTTCTCGGTAAGCCCGGCTCGATTTCTAATATTTTATCAAAAAAGTAAGAAAAAGCGGGTGCCCCTGCGACTCCTCCTGTCTCACTATAACCCATTGGCGTGTTATCATCTTTACCATACCAAACAATCGCTTCAAGACTAGGCGAAAATCCGCAAAACCAAGCATCAACATTATCATTAGTAGTGCCTGTTTTTCCTGCTAACTCTATCCCCTCTACTTTTGCCTTTGTGCCTGTCCCTGAACGCACTGCATTACGCAATAAATCCACCATTAAAAAACTCTGCTGGGGAGTAGTGATTTCTATTTCTTTGGATTCATAGTGCGTAATCACGCCCTCTCTACTCACCAAAGTAGCGATAAGTTGAGGTTCGATGATTTTACCATAGTTAGAAAATGCCATAAAATTTCTTGCCATTTCATAAGGAGATGCTCCAAAACTCCCTAAAGAAATTGATAAATCCTTAGGCACTCCGCTAAAACCATAACGCACAATATCATTATAAATCCTATCAAATCCCACTTCCTCAACAAGATTAATAGTAGCAAGATTCAATGATTTTGCCAAAGCGGTTTTAAGAGCAACAGGACCACGCAAAGAATTTCCGTAATTTTTAGGTTGCCAAAGCTTTCGCTCTCCACCTACTCTATAAGTATAAGTTCTTGCAATATCGGGAATTTGGTAATTTTGAGAAAGCCCAAAATTTAAAGCAGTTTGATACAAAAAAGGTTTCACACTACTGCCAATTTGCCTTTGGCTTTGTGTTGCACGATTAAAATTGCTTTTCTTATAATCCACCCCACCCACTAACGCTAGGATTTTTCCGCTTTGATTTTCTAGGACAACCAAAGCCCCATTGAGTTTGTCTTGCAAGGATTCATCTTGTTTATGGCGAGAAAGAATCTGCTCATAGCCAAAATAAAGGGCTTCTTGAGCAATCTCTTGATAATCTAAATCAATATTTAAGTAAATGAGGTAACCGCCTGTCTTTAAATCCTCAATATGCTTTAATTGCCTTTGCACTTCATCAACAACATAAGGAGCGACATTTTGTGTTAAAGTCTCATTATAGACTTTTGGCTGCTCTAAGATTCCTGCTTCTAGCTCTTCTTTATTAATCCAACCGATTTCAAACATTCTTTGAAGAATGCTATTTGCCCTCCCCAAAGAAAAATCATATTTTTTCGTTGGGTCATAAAAACTCGGTGCTCTTGGCAATGCAACGAGCATTGAAGCTTCTTTGAGCGTTAAATCTTGCATTTCTTTATGAAAATACCCTTGACTTGCAGTTTTAATCCCATAATAGCCGTGTCCAAAATAAGTGTGATTTAAATAACGCTCTAAAATTTCCTCTTTGCTTAAAATCGTCTCAAGCCTAAAAGCAAGCAACATTTCTTTGATTTTTCGCTCAATCGTTTTTTCCCTTGATAAAGCAACATTTTTGATTAATTGCTGCGTGATTGTGCTTCCTCCTTCAGCATAGCGAGCATTTTGTATGTTTTTAAACATTGCCCGCATAATAGCGTCCAAATTTACTCCTGAATGCTCAAAAAATAAAGTATCCTCCACAGCTAAAAGGGCTTCAATCACACGAGGGGGAATCTCCTCAAAAGTCGCATAAAATCTAAATTCCTCTTCAAAAAGATTAGCAATAAGCCGCTCTTTTCTGTCAAAAATTTGCGTTGCAATAGGGGGTTTATAATGGACGATTTTATCTGTATCATTGCGGATTTCAGCATAAATTTGTGCAACAAAAATAATAATTCCCACCACACAAACAAATATAATAATTCCAAGAATCTTCAAAAGATACTTCATTTCTCTGACTTCATTCCCTTATGTCTGCAAAATTTTTTAGGGATTTTAGCATACAAATTCTAAAGGAAAGTTTATCGTTTCCTTTTAGCTTTATTGATGATGAGTTTATAGCCCAAGCGAGAATGATTTTTAATCAACTCATAATAAGTTTTTTTTCTCAAATTGTTAATATGCATTCTTAAAGAATCTATTGTCATTTTTTGCTGTTTCCAAATGTGCTGCTTAAACTCTTCATAAAGCACAGGGTGTCCTTTAGTGTCAATAAGAAGTTCTAAAATCGCACTTTCTCTATCGGTGAGTTCAATCACCGCATAATCTTTCAAAATACACCTATCGTGTGTGCGATAAAAGATACTATGCCCCAAATCAACCATTTGCACTTTTTGGATTTTTTTGCTAATCCCTAAAAGAATAACAAATAGCGTCTCCAAATCAATTTTTTTCTTAATTAAAGCTATGGCATTAAGCCTTATTATTTCATTTATTTTTTCCTCATTACTATGAGCTGTTATAAAAATAATTGGCACAGCGGGGTTAATTTTTCTAATCATAGAAGCCATTGTAATGCCATCAATTTTCCCTTTTATATTAACATTGATAAGAATAATATCCACGGATTCTTCTTTAAAAATTTTTACACCCTGTTCGCCTTTAGTGCAAGTTAAAACTCTTTTACATCTCCTCTCCAAAGGGATTTTTAACATTTCTAAATCGCTCAAATCATCTTCTGCAACAAGAAGTGTTAAACTTGCTAAAGGTTCTAACAATTCAGATAGCATTTCTTAAATCCTTATTTAATTACTAATTATAGTGCTACCAAATTATAGCCAAAAACAAAGGAATTTCAAGGAATGCTAAATAAAAAATTTCTAAATTTTACTCATAAGGACATAGAGAATTGACGCACTGCTTTTTTGAAAAAGTCCTCATAAATTCACAATACAGACAACTCACACTTCTTTTGGTGCAAATTACAGGAATTTCCTTTTTCTTGGCTTCATTACGAAATTTTTTCATTGTATTGTGATTGAGAAAATTTGTAAGCATTACAAGGCAAGCAATGTTTTGTGGAATATCTTTATGATTAATACTTTCTTTTCTTGCGTCCCAATGTGTAATATCTCCACAACCTAGATTTTTCAATACCGCTTTAATAGAGGTAATTTCATCTCCCCCGATAACTAAAACTGACATTATTAATCCTTTAATCTTGATTTTTATTTTATAAAATGATAATCAATATTATCTTAATTTATTATAAAAATGATTATCATTTATTTTTTGATTTAATTATTTTTTTCTGATATAATCTTCATTAATTTTTGTTGCCATAAGGACAAAGTAAATGAAAAAGTATAAAGAATCTTTCAAAACCATTCTTGATAGATTGCACCTCTCTATCAAAAAAAATAATCTCAAAACCTCTAAGCAAAGAGAATATACTCTAAAAGCTATCTATGATGATGGTGGGCATTTAAGCCCTGAAGACATTTTTGCCATTATCAAAAAAACCTGTAAAAGTGCTAGTATTTCCTCAATTTACAGGATTTTATCCTTTTTGGAAAAAGAAGGTTTTGTGAGTTCTATCGAGGTTGATAGGAGCGGAAAACGTTATGAAATCGCAGGAGGTGCTCATCACGACCATATTATTTGCGTTGAATGTGGTAAAATTGAAGAATTTTGTAATGATGAGATTGAAAAACTCCAAGTGGAAGTTACCGCTTCCCATAAATCTAAATTAGTGGGACACGATATGCTTCTTTATGTTGTTTGCGATAAATGCCTAAAAAAAGCAAGCGAATAATCAATTGCTATAAAAACAATCTTTATTTTTGGATTTTAAAATCTAAAATCCCCATTATTTCAGTATTTTAAAAATCTATCGTTTTATAAGCTCATCGCTACAAACCTATAAACTCAATTATTGCAAAACTTATAAATTCGCACAAATCATCATCACTCTTTACTCTGTCATTGCGAGGAACTTTAGTTCCAAAGCAATCTTAAAAATCTAAAACCCAAATTAAAGATTGCCGCGAATGTTACGCATTCTCACAATAACGATAGGGGGTGAAATTACCACGAGTTCTTATAAACTCTCGCAAAAACACCTTAAGTGCAATTTCTTGTAATGACACCCTACTTGCCTCTAGTGAAGTTTATTAAGGAGATTGTTTCCATACATTAAGAGGAGCGAAACTTTGACTTGTTGGCATTACTTCAAGCGTATTGATATTGATATGTGCAGGGAGATTTGCAACCCAATAAACTGCCTCCGCAATATCCTCTGGTATCAAAGCATTAGCATTTTTATACAGCTCCTCTACTTTTTGTTTATCACCTTTAAAACGCACGAGTGAAAATTCACTTTCTGCAGCTAATCCGGGTTCAATATCACTCACTCTAACGCCACTCCCTGCTAAATCCGCTCTAAGATTGAGGGCAAATTGTCTCACAAAAGCTTTTGTTGCTCCATACACATTTCCTCCCGGATAAGGATAAGTCCCTGCAATAGAGCCAAGCATAATAATATGCCCTCTCTTTCTCTCTACCATTTGTGGCAAAATCAATCGCGTCAAGAAACATAGGGCTTTGACATTTGTTTCAATCATTATTTCCCAATCTCTAAAATCACACTCATAAGCTTTTTGTAATCCTAAAGCTAGCCCTGCATTATTAACCAAAACATCAATGGGAGCAAACTCCTTGCTAACTTCACTAAGCAATCTTTGGATTTGTTCATATTGACTAATATCGCAAGGAATAATCCAACAAGCCTCCCCTAACTCCTCTTTGAGCTTTTCTAATCGTTCTTTGCGTCTTGCAATCGCAATGACCCTATGTCCTTCTTTAACAAATCGCCTTGTAATTGCCTCACCAAATCCCGATGAAGCCCCCGTTACACATATATTCATTGTTTCCCTTTTTGGCATTTTAAAATCAAATCATAATGTTCCAAAATCTCCTCTACCCTCTCTTTTTGGGGAATCTTCTCAATCACTTCTTGAGCTTGCAAACAATCTTTTAATTTATAATACCCCCACGCTAAAGAATCCAAATAATAAGGATTTTCTGGCTCTTTCTCTAAAGCTTTTTGGACATATTCTAAACCTTCTTTTAAATTCATATCGTGGTCAATAAGCAAATAGCCTAAATAGTTATAATACAAGGCATCAGCTTTCAAAACAATAGCTTCTTTTAGTTTTTTTGCAACTTCAGTGAGGACTTTTCGGTTTTTTTTCGGTGTTGTTTCATAAAGTAACATTGCCTCCCAAGCAAGATAATCGGGATTTTGTGTTTTTAAATAAAGTCGCTGCAATGTGGTGATTAGCTTGGTATTTTCCTTTTTGGTGCGATAAATTTCCAACAAAATCTCATCACTTGTTTCAATATTAGAATGCGATTCCAAAAATTTTTGTGCTAAATCAAGCAAATTCGTCTTAAAATAAATCTCTAAAGCCCGTTTAGCATAAATTTGCTCACCAAACTCATCAAAAAGCTTTTCATACACCTTCGCTGCCTCTTTATATCGTCCTTCATCTAAATAAATAGCACCTAATTTCTCTCCTGTAATACCCGTAAGTCCATAAAGACGATGATGAGTCTCATAAAGCTGAATTGCTTTGGTTTTATTGTTTAAAAATAAAAGTTCAATAGACGCCCATTTATCGAGGATTTCTGCACTTTTTTCTAAGGCATAGGCTTTTTCTAAAAACCTTACTGATTTTTGGTATTCTTTTTGTAAGAAAAACACTGATGAAGCAATCTCAAGATTTTGCGGATTATCACTTTGTGCTAATAAAATTTCAGTTTCTTTTTGGGCATTAGAAAAATCCTTAAGACTCGTAAGAATCCCAATCAAAGCAGCCCTTACTTCCTCATCTTTGGGATTTTGTTTAAGATATTCTAAAGCTAGAGTTTTAGCCTCCTCAAAATCCCTTTGAATAACCAAAATACCCACTATTTCTTTCAAATAACTCTTATTTTTCGTGAGATTATAGGCTTCTTGAAAATACGCTTTGGCTGCTTTTTCATCGTTATTATCTAAAGCATCATAAGCTTTCATAATCCATTCATCTTCTTGATTAAAAGTCTGATTAAAGCTAGGTTGTGTTGGCACTCGTGAAAGACAACCCACCAAAATCAAAAAACTTAAAAAACTTGCTAAAACAATAACTTTTTTATTTTTTAACCACACCGATACATTCCTTCAATAATGTTTCAAAATCATCGCGATAGCAATCCCAAAAGGGAAATTTTAGGCATTGCTTAGGACGCATTTCATAGATTTGGCACATTCCTTTTGTTTCATCAAAAAAGATACAAGCATAACCTGTGCCACTTTGCTCTAATTTCTCAATCAAAGAGTAACGATAGCCTACTTTTTTGAGATACAAAAGACAAAATTTTTCAAAATCCATATTTAAAAAATCCGCTACTTTTTGAATTTCTTGAGGGGTGATAAAAATATATCCCTTCTCACCCTTGCAACACTTTCCGCCACATTCTGCACATTTTGATTCATCAAAACGAAATCCAAAATTACTATTTTCTAGCATTTAATACTCTGTGTTTTTGCTTTTTGATAAATCCTTTGCACTTCTTGCGTAAAATCCTCCCCTTGATGTGTAAAAAGTGGTGAAAGAACTTGCGTTTGGCTTTTTGAACCCTTTTTGATTCGACACAAAAGCAAAGTTGCCTCTTTATCTTCCCTTGGATAAACATAACGCAAAGTAACAGGACGCATTTTATATCGCCCTAAAATCTCAAAAACTTTATAGCTCTCTTTTGCGTCATAACAAAAAATAAATTCCCCTCGAGGCTTAAGCAAACTATTGAGTTTTTTTACCATTAATTCAAAGGGTAAATTTTCTTCATAACGTGCTTGAGAAATACTGCTATTTTGGCTTTTAAGCACCCCTTGATAATAAAAAGGTGGATTAGCAATCACACAATCAAATTTTAAATTTAAAAAATTATGAATCAAAAAATCCTCACAAATCACTTCAGCAGCAATTTGATTAGCTTCAAGATTGCGATAAGAAAATTCTGCCATTTGGGGATTTTTTTCAATCATCACTAAATCCACCTCTAAATCCCTTACGCACAACATTCCTAATATTCCGCTTCCTGAACCAATCTCCAAAACTTTATGATTTTTTTTTAAAAATCTCAAACAAAAATCATACAAAAACAGGGTATCGCTATTATAGCAATAGCCATTTTTGGGCTGATAAATTTGCAAATTATTCCTTGATATTTTTTTAAAAGCCAAAATTATAACCCATTATTTATTAAAATCCCTAAAAATTATGATAATTTTTTTGGTTTTTTACTCTAAAAAACAAACAACAAAAAATATAAATATTTTGCTTTATAAAATGCCTTAAAAACATTTACATATGCCAAAAAATAGATAAATAAAGAGCTTTATAAATCATTTATTTTTATCAAAAGTAACGATAATTTGCCAGATTAAGAAAACAAAGATTTTATAATTTTTTAAAATTTTGCCTACTTTCAGCGAGAAATTTGCTACAATAACAAATATTTTTTTATAGGGTTACTCAAATGACATTTAACAATGCCTTAGATTCAATCCAAATCTATGAGGCGGGAAAACCTATTGAACTTGTTGTCAGAGAATACGGGATTAAAGCAAGCAAGATTGTTAAACTTGCTTCTAATGAAAATCCCTTAGGAGCAAGTCCTAAAGCACAAAAAGCCATTATTAAGAAAGCAAAAGAAGCTCATCTCTATCCTGATGATTCAATGTTTGAGCTGAAAGAAAAACTTGCTAAACATTTCAATATCACAAAAAATGAAGTCATTATCGGAGCAGGAAGCGACCAAATTATTGAATTTTGTATCCACGCTAAAGCTCATTCACAAACAGCTGTATTAATGGCAAGAATCACCTTTGCAATGTATGAAATCTATGCTACACAAGTGGGAGCAAGGATTATTAAAACCCCAAGCAATGAGCATAATCTTAAAGAATTTTTGGAACTTTATCAAACACATAAGCCAAGCATTATTTTCCTTTGTGTGCCTAACAATCCTTTAGGGGAATGTCTAGGGAGAGAGGAGATTTTTGACTTTTTAAAACAAATTGATGAAGAATGTCTTGTTGTTATTGATGGGGCTTATCAAGAATATGCAAGCTATAAAGATTCCAAAAAAGCTCTTAATCCCAAAGTTTTAATAGAAACTTTCCCTAATGCCATTTATTTGGGGACTTTTTCAAAGGCTTATGGACTAGGCGGAATGCGTGTAGGCTATGGGATTGCCAATGCCTCAATCATTAATACCCTTTATAAGCTTCGCCCACCTTTTAATATTACCGCTCCGAGTCTAGCGGGTGCGACTGCCGCCTTAAAAGACCAAAAACATATCCAAAAAACTCTCAAAAACAATCAAGCTCAAATGCTAAAATATGAAGATTTTGCAAAAAAACAGGGGATTGCTTTTATCCCTTCTTATACAAATTTTATTACCTATTTGCTAGAAAGTCCGCTAGATTCCACACAAATAGCAGATTTTCTCCTCCAAAGAGGAGTAATTATCCGTAATTTACACTCTTATGGGCTTAATGCAATCCGCATTACAATAGGTAAGCCCGAAGAAAATAAAAGATTTTTCCAACTCTTTAGTGAGTATCTAAATTCAAAACGAGGTGAATGACATTGGATTTCAGAGTATTATTTGAACAAATTCGTAGCCTTTATAATAGGCTCAATAAGAGACAAAAGATTGTTATTCTTGCTACAATCGTTGCCATTGTCGGTTTTATTTCAGGTTTAGTGATTTGGAATTCTGTCAATAATAAAGGCACAGGCTATCCGGGCTATGCTGTGCTGTTTGAAGGTGTTGATGGGCAAGATGGGGCACTCATTATTCAGCAACTTCAACAAGATAAAATCCCTTACAAGATTCCCCAAGACAGCACAATCCTTGTCCCTCAAGAATATGTGTATGAAGAAAGAATGAAACTTGCAAGTAATGGAATCCCCAAAAACAGCAAGGTTGGATTTGAGATTTTTGACACTAAAGATTTCGGGGCAACAGATTTTGACCAAAGAGTTAAATACTTAAGGGCTACGGAAGGAGAGCTTGCAAGGACAATAGAAAGTCTCTCTCCTATCCAAAAAGCCACCGTGCATCTAGCACAACCCAAAGAAAGTGTTTTTATTAGTGAGCAGCAACCCTCCACAGCTTCTGTGGTGCTTTCATTAAAACCTTCCCAAAGCCTAACGCCCAAACAAATTTTAGGGATTAAAAATATCGTCTCGGCGGCTGTGCCTAACCTCTCGATTGAAAATGTTGAAGTCGTCAATGAAAAGGGAGAGCCTTTAAGTGAATTAGATGAATTAGGCGGTGCTAGAGAATTAGCAGCTGCACAACTGCGTTACACAACAAATTTTGAACACGCCTTAGAGGAAAAAATCGTTAATATCCTAGCTCCTATTGCTGGTGGCACAGAAGGGGTAGTCGCTAAAGTTACAGCCGAATTTGATTTTGCTCAAAAAGAAAGCACACAAGAATATTATGACCCTAACAATGTTGTGCGAAGCGAGCAAAATCTCGAAGAAAAACGCGAAGGATTCCGCCCTAAAGAAATCGGTGGAGTTCCCGGCGTAGTAAGTAATATCGGACCTGTCCAAGGTTTAGAAGATAATGACGCAAAAGAACGTTATGAAAAATCTCAAACCACAACAAACTATGAAATTAGTAAAACTATTTCTAATATCAAAGGAGAGTTTGCAACCATTAGGAGACTATCTGCTGCGGTCGTTGTTGATGGAAGATACCAAAAAAGACTTGATGATGAGGGTGTAGAAAGGCTTGAATATGTTGCCTTAAATGAAGAAGAGATGGAGCAAATCACTTCTTTAGTGCGACAAGCCATAGGACACAATCCTAATAGAGGCGATGAAGTAACTGTGAGCAATTTCCAGCTTAATGGACAGCTTAGTTCTTTTAAAGCAAGGACGCCTTTGGAGAGATTCCTAGAAACTACACAGCAGCTTTTAGCACCTTTTATGCCATTGCTTAAATATGTTATTGTGGGGGCTATCCTCTTCTTCTTCTATAAAAAAGTTATTCTACCTTTCAGCGAACGTATGCTTGAAGCCAAACCTGATGAGGAAGAGGAACTAGAATCCTTACTCCAAGTTGATGAAGATGAGGAAGAAGATTCTGATAGACTCAACGAAATGAGGCGTAGGATTGAAGACCAGCTTGGATTTGGAATGGGAGGCACTGAAGATGAGATTAAGTATAATGTGCTTTTGGAAAAAATAAAAGAAACAGCGACAGAAAAACCGGCGGAATTAGCAAACTTATTCCAAACACTTGTTCATGACGAATTAGGACTTGATAGTATGAATGCACCCAAAGGAGGAAAATAATGGCTTCTGTTTCCCTTAATCCAAGACAGCAAGCACAATATGATGAATTTTCAATGGCAGAAAAAATCGCTATTTTGCTTGTGCAGCTTGGCGATGATATTACAGGAGAGATTTTTGCTAATTTAGATTTGGACTCTATCACAGAAATTTCAAAATATATTGCCCAAAATTCAGGGATTGATAAAGTTGTTGCGACGGCTATTTTAGAAGAGTTTTATGCGATTTTTCAGTCCAATCAATACATCTCCACAGGAGGCTTTGAATACGCTAAAGAATTGCTTTATAGGACATTAGGACCTGAAGCAGCCAAAAAAGTTTTGGATAAACTTGCTAAATCAATGCAATCTTCCCAAAACTTCGCTTATCTCTCTAGGGTGCGTCCTCAACAGCTTTCAGATTTTATTATTCACGAACACCCTCAAACTATTGCCTTAATTCTCGCTCATATGGACCCAACAGCAGCAGCAGAGACACTCAATTTTTTCTCTGATGATTTAAGAGCAGAAATTGCAATCCGTATGGCAAATTTAGGGGATATTTCTCCCAATATCGTAAAAAGAGTCTCAACCGTGCTAGAAAACAAACTCGAATCACTCACAAGTTATAAAGTGGAAGTCGGTGGGATTCGTGCTGTTGCGGAAGTCTTTAACCGCTTGGGACAAAAAGCCGCTAAAGCCACAATCGCTTATATTGAACAAATTGATGACCAGCTTGCTGCGGCAATCAAGGAGATGATGTTTACTTTTGAAGATATAGAAAAGCTTGATAATAATGCCATTAGGGAGATTTTAAAAATCGTTGATAAAAAGGACTTAACCCTTGCACTCAAAGCTTCTCCAGAAGAATTGAAGCAAAAATTTCTCTCTAATATGTCTCAAAGGGCAAGTGAGCAATTCGTAGAGGAAATGCAATTTTTAGGAGCCGTTAAGGTAAAAGATGTCGAAGCGGCACAAAGACGCATTGTAGAGACAGTGCAATCCTTGTCAGAACAAGGAGTAATCCAAATCGGTGAACAAGAGGATACGATTGAATAAAGCAAATGAACACGAAAATATCATCACTGAAAGCCATAAAGATAGGCACGATATTCAAAAATATAATTTTAGGGCAATGGAAGTCAATAAGATTCAAAAACCGAAAGACACTCCACCGCAAGAACCTGTATCTGCACAAGAAAAAATTGCCACACCTGAACCTCCTGTGCAACAACCCACACAGCCTGTAAATGTAGAACCTATGGTTGATGCCCCATCATTAAAGCTGTTTGAAACTGAAGTGGTCGATAAAATTCTACAAAAAAGCGATGTGCTTGCAGAATCACTCAAAAAACTTCAAGAACAATTTGACAAGCAAGAGCAAGAAATCGACCAAAAAGTTACAAAAGCACAAACAGAGGCTAAGGAGCAAGGTTACAAAGAAGGTTATCAAAAAGCTAAAGAGGAATTACAAGCCCAAATTAGTAGTCAAAAGGAACTCTATGCAATGAGTATTCAACGCATAGATGAAACCATTACTCAAAACAAAGAATATATCTTAAATCTTGAAAAAGAATTAAGTTCAATCGCCCTTGATATTGCTAAAGAAGTCATTGACACAGAAGTTAATACTAATAGTGCCAAGATTGCAAATGCTCTTGCAAGGGCTTTGCTCCAAAATATTGCCCAAAACACTCAAGTAACACTCAAAGTTTTTCCCGGTGATTTAGAGGATTTGAAAGAATCACTAAAAGATTTGCAAAATATCAAACTTGAAGCCGACAAAGCAATCACCAAAGGAGGGATTATTATTCTAAGCCCAGAGGGTAATATTGATGGCAATATTCAAGTGCGTTTTGAAACCCTAAAAAAGTCTATTTTAGGAAATAAATCCAATGCCACTTGATGAAAAATTTCTTCAAGTTCTTCACAAAAAAAACTTGCAAGAGCAAGATTTTACAATCCTAGAAGAGCTTGCCAGCAAAATTCGCCAAAGAATCCTTGAAGTCGTCTCCCACAATGGTGGGCATCTAAGCTCATCATTAGGGGCAGTTGAATTGATTATCGGAATGCATAATGTCTTTGAATGCCCTAAAGACCCTTTTATTTTTGATGTGAGTCATCAAGCCTATGCCCACAAACTCCTCACAGGACGTTGGGATTGTTTTGAGAGTTTGCGTCAAACTAATGGTATTAGCGGTTTTGCCAAACCGCAAGAAAGTCCTTGTGATTATTTTATTGCCGGACATAGCTCCACTTCCATTTCCTTAGGTGTGGGAGTAGCCAAATCTATTGCTTTGCAAAAATCCTCAAGACTTCCGGTGATTTTAATTGGTGATGGGGCAATGAGTGCGGGATTAGCTTATGAGGCTCTTAATGAATTAGGAGACAGAAAATACCCTATGGTAATTATCCTCAATGATAATGAAATGAGTATTGCAAAACCCATTGGAGCTATCAGCAAATATCTCTCCAGAATCATTGCAGGCAGCTTTATACAAGGCATTAAAAATAAAATCAGCACCATCATTAATAAAATGCCCAACACAACTTACCTTGCTAAACGTTTTGAGGAATCCCTCAAACTCATTACGCCCGGATTGCTTTTTGAAGAGTTAGGGTTAGAGTATATTGGACCTATTAATGGGCATAATCTCAAAGAAATTATTAATACACTAGAACTTGCCAAAGCAATGAAAAAACCTGTTATCGTCCATACTCAAACTCTTAAAGGTAAAGGATATTCCCCAGCAGAAGGGCATTTAGAACAATGGCACGGCGTTAGCCCTTTTGATATTAAAGCGACAAATCCTAGTATAGCCCAAAATTCTACTTTAACACCCACACAAATTTTCTCCCAAACCCTCTTAGAAATTGCTCAAAATGATGAAAAAGTCGTAGGTATTACCGCAGCTATGCCAAGTGGAACAGGACTTGATTTGTTGATAGAAAAATTCCCTGAACGCTTTTGGGACGTTGCTATTGCGGAACAGCACGCTATCACACAAGCAAGTGCTTTAGCTAAAGAGGGCTTTAAACCTTATGTTGCAATTTATTCTACTTTTTTGCAAAGAGGATTTGACCAAATCCTCCACGATGTTGGAATCCTCAAAACTCCCGTTAAATTTGCAATCGATAGAGCAGGGATTGTAGGTGAAGATGGCGAAACACATCAAGGTGTCTTTGATATAGGATTTTTAAAACTTATCCCTAATTTTACGCTTTTTGCTCCTCGCGATAATGCCACACTTAAAGAAGCACTTTATTTTGCTAATAGCTTCCAAGAGGGACCCTGTGCGTTTCGCTATCCAAGAAAAGCGTTTTCTTTAAAAGACAACTATTATCCTGCGAGTCCTTTTGTTTATGGAAAACTAGAGATTTTACAAGAAGCACAAGGGGAAATCTTACTAATAGGCTACGGAAATGGCGTGGGACTAGCCTCTTTGTGCGATAAAATCTTACAAGAGCAAAACAAAAAATGCACGATTGTGGATTTAAGATTTTTAAAACCCCTAGATAGAGAGAGCTTACTCAAACTCTCTTCTTATCCCTATTGGTTTGTTTTTAGCGATAGTGCTAAGATAGGTGGGATTGGGGAGAGTCTAAGTCAATTTTTGCAAGATGAAAAACTCAAAGTTATCTTGCATTCTTTTGAATTTGCTGATAGTTTTATCCCTCACGGAAAAACTGATGAAATCCGAGAATTGCTTAATTACGATGCTAAAACTTTTGCTCAAAAAATTCTTGAAATTCTCAAACAAGGCTCACAATGAAAAAAAAATATTTAATACCCTTTTGTTTTGGAATCATTTTAAGTCTCCACTCTCCTACTTTTGCCGATGAAATTCTCCTAGATAATGAATTTTCCCTAGAGGATTTTGATAAAGAATATCAAGAACAAAATCAGCAAATCAATGACCCGCTAGAATCTTACAACCGCTTTATGCACGATGTGAATTGGGCAATTTATGATTATTTTTATAGCCCCGTTGTTGATGTTTATACCACCATTACGCCCAAAGGGTTGCGGCTAGGTGTTTATAATTTTTTTGATAATCTCTCATCAGGATTGCGTTTTGTTGCTAATCTTTTACAATTTCGCCCTCAAGCAGCAGCTGATGAGCTTGGAAGATTTATGCTTAATACTATTTTTGGTTTTGGTGGAGTCCTTGATATAGCCACACCTAATGGACTTTATGCCCACGAAGCAGATTTTGGAACTGTGCTTGGAACTTGGGGAGTAGAAGGGGGATTCCATTTTGTTTTACCCTTACTTGGTCCTAGTAATTTGCGTGATGCTTTAATGACGCCCCTTAATATTTTAGCCCAACCCACTACTTATCTTGATTCTACTTCTCTTGCAGTAAGTGCCTATTTACTCAAAAACATTAATTATACAGCAAGACATAAGAATACTTTGGATACATTTCGCAATGATAGTTTGGATTCTTATATCCTAATGCGTAATGCTTACGAGCAAAACCGAGAATCTCTTATAAAGGAATAATATGAAACACGCAAAAATCATTTTTTGGGTAATGCTATTACCTCTTTTTGTCTTTGGACTCCCTCTTGATAAAATAGAAAGCACAATGCAAGAGAGGATAGATGAATCTCTACAAATCCTCAAAACACAAAAAAATGTGCAAGTGGCTGCAAATGAAATTTTTGCTTTCTTTGACCCTATTTTTGATTTTAAGCTAATGGCTCAACTCTCCCTTTCTAATGAATACAAAAAGCTAACGCAAGAACAGCAGCAGCAATTTATAAAGAGTTTTGAAAAAAGCTTGAAAGAAAATTTCATCAGCAAAGTTAAGCTCTATAAAGATGAAAAAATGAATGTGATTGGTGGCACACAAACCAAAAATAACCGCTATGAGCTTAAATCCTCTATTATTTTAGATGGGAAAGAAAATTATATTATTTTCAAGTTTTATGAAAGTAATAAAGATTGGAAAATCTATGATGTTGATATTTTGGGCGTCAGTCTCATACAAACCTATCGTTCGCAATTTGCTGATATTCTTAAACAATCAGATTTTCAAACGCTAATACAAAAACTTGAGAATGAAATCAAAATTGACACGCAATAAAATTTTTCTTTTTTTACTCAAAAGCCCCATAAAATTTCCTAAATCCTTTTTGTTGGGAATTATTTTGATAGTTTTATGGGGAGGCTATTATACTTTGAAACTCCCTATCGACACTAATGCTAATAGCTTTATTTTAGAATCTGATAAAGATTTACAAGTTTTTGAAGAGATTAATCAAGATTACGCAACGCAAGATTTTTTAATGCTCGCCTATCAACCTAAAGAAGATGTTTTTGCACCCTCCTCAATCCAAACCCTCCAAAATATCACACAAGATTTATTGCAAATCCCTCAAGTTGATGGACTTTTAAGCATTCTTAATGCTCCTTTATTAGCAAGCACTCCTACATTAGAATTGCGTGAGATTTTAGAGCAAACCCCCACTCTACTCTCCCCTATCACGAACAAAGACTTAGCCAAAAAAGAAATCCTCAATCACCCCTATTACACACAAAATATTATTTCCAAAGACGGCAAAACCGCTGGGATTTTAATTTACCTTAAAAAAGATTTAGCATTTGAGGAATTACTTGAACGCAAAAAAGCCGCCACAACTCAAAATCAAATCGCCTCAATTAATAGACTCATTACCGAGTATCGCCTCAAAAAACAAGTCCAAAATGCCCAAACTATCGCCGAAATTAAAGCCCTAAATGAAAAATATTCCCACACGCTTTACCTTAGTGGCTTGACGATGATTGCTAATGATATGATTGCTTATGTCAAATCTGACCTTGTTCTTTATGGGAGTTCTCTTACCCTGCTTTTGGCTATGATGCTTTATTTCTTTTTCCGCCAACTTCGTTTTGTCCTTATCCCTCTTTTTATTTGCATTACAAGCTTAATTCTTAGTAGCGGAATTTTTGCTTTTTTTGACTATGAAATCACGGTAATTTCTTCAAACTATGTTTCACTTTTACTCATTATTACCGTTTCTTTAATCATACATTTAATCGCAGCCTATCTTGAACTTTTAGAAAAATTCCCCAAAGCCTCCAAAAACAATCTGATTTTAGCAACATTAATCAGCAAAGCTACCCCTAGCTTTTTTGCTATTTTTACCACTATTATTGGCTTTTTAAGTCTGATTCTTTCTGATATTGAACCCATTATCAAATTAGGCATTATTATGAGTATTGGCGTGAGTGTCTCGCTAATTGTGGCTTTTATCCTTTTTGCTGCCATTCTCTCTTTACTCTCTACGCCTAAAAAAATCATTCCTACTCCAAAATGGCATAAAAATTTCCTGTTAGGTTGTGCTAATTATGCGATTAAACACCCCAAACAAATCTATCTTTTTTGTGCTTTAGGTATTGTTTTCACACTCTATGGAATTGCTCACTTAAAGGTTGAAAATAGTTTTGTGAATTATTTTAAAAATTCAAGTGCCATTAAACAAGGGCTTTTAGTAATTGATAAAAATCTAGGGGGAACAATGCCCTTAGAAATTCTTGTTACTTTTCCTAATTCAAACAATCAAGAGACAGCAGAATCAGATTTTGAAGAGGAATTTAACACTTTGGGACAACAAAGCCTTTATTGGTTTGATAGTCAAAAGCTAAGAATTGCTAAAGAAGTGCATCAATACCTAGAAAAAAACGAATTTATCGGCTCGGTTTTAAGTCTCCATAGCTTTTCAGAACTCATCAATCTCTTAGGCATTAAGGCTGATGATTTTACTTATTCCTTTTTTTATCAAAATGCAACCCCAAATCTCAAAAATCAACTTTTCTCGCCCTATATTAATATCCCTAAAAATCAAATGCGTTTTACAATCCGCACTTTTGATTCTAACCCTAACCTACACCGCAATGATTTTATCAAAATGCTTAAAAATGATTTGACTGCTCTTTTGCAAAAAGAACAAGTTAAAGTGGAAGTTAATGGCATTATGGTGCTTTATAATAACCTACTCCAAAATCTCATTGCCTCACAAGTGGATACCCTAAGCTTTGTTATAGGAGTGATTTTTGTTGTCTTTATCCTTATTTTCAGAAGTCTAAAGTTAGCTATTATTGGGATTTTAACAAATCTTATTCCCTTAGGGCTAGTCTTTGGAATCTTAGGAGCTTTCAAAATCCCGCTTGATTTAATGGGTGTAACCATTGCTGCTATTTCTCTTGGGATTGGGGTTGATGATGTGATTCATTATACCCATCGCTTTAAACAAGAAATCCTAACCAAGCCTTTATTAGAGGCTATCAGAGCTTCTCATCTAAGTATCGGTGGGGCGATGTATTACACAACGCTTTCTATTACCATAGGCTTTTGTGTGATGATGAGTAGTAATTTTATCCCAACCATTTATTTTGGTTTCCTTACCACACTTGTAATGCTTTTTATGTTAGCAGGTTCGCTTATCCTGCTCCCCTGCCTCATCATAAGCTTTTACAAAAATCAATACAAAAAATAAATCAAAAATTAAGAAACAATGGGCTATTCTAGAACCCTACCCTTAGTTTTTAATCGTATTTTTAATTGTTTGCTCTTTTTAATCAATAAAATAACTAAAACAAAACTTTTATAACATAAAAAATAATTATTAATTTTTTCTTTTAAAAATAAAATTTAAGCTTGATTTGTTTTTTTTTTTTTTTTGTAAAATTCGGCTTTTAATACAAAACCAAAGAATTGTTTGTTTTTGTTAATTTATACAAAAGGAGAATTTATGAAAGGTAAAATTTTAGGTTTAGGTGCTATCAGCGGTGATGATGGTAAGAGGTATTATTATGAAGAGGGTGAGCTTAAAAATCTAAAAGAAGGGCAAAATATTGAAGGTTTAGAGGTTGATTTTGATATTGTTGGTGAAAAGGCTGTCCAAGTTTTTGTCATTCACAAAGCCGGTTTTTCAAGTAATTTTGGTGCTTTGAATACCTCTAATTTACCAAGCATTGATAGTCAATTTGTGTTTTTGAATTTAAATGAAGCAAAATCATTCCTTTTTGCTCCAAATATCCATTCTATGAAGATTTTTGCATTATTAACCCTTGTTTGTTATTTTTTGTTCTCTGTGTTTTCAAGTGATTACTCTGAAAATGTAGCTAAAAATACCTCTAATGCCCCTTTTTATATTTTTGGCATTTTAACTTGTCTTTTAGGTTTGTGGGTGAACTTTTCTTTGTTTAAACTCAGCAACGATAAGGCTCCGCTTAAATATTTTATCCTTAGTGCTATCATTGCTGTCATTTTTAACATTTTATTTGATTCTATGATTAAATCTGCGGCTTTGATGTTGTTTGGAGGACAACCGCCTTATTTTAAGATGATTTTGATTTTTATGCTTTTGATTGCTTCTTTGCTGATAATCTTTTTATGGTATCGCAAAGTCTCTCAAATTACCAATGAAAAATTCTTTATGTGGAGTTTATATGCTGAAATTTTAAGCCAAATTTGTTTCATCATTTTTATTGTGGCACTTTTTAATAACGAGCTTGACCCATCAACTTGGCACGATTTTTATACTTGGATTAATGTTTTATCCATTGTTTTATTTGCTTTAGCTTGGTTGAAATTTAGGGAAATCCGCATAAAAAATTAATTTTCTAGCTTTTATGCTAGAAAACTGCATTGATGAGATTTAAGATTTTACTTATGATTTTGATGAAAAGCGATTAAATCAAGTCCGCCATCTTGTTGTCCTAATAAACTATTTTTAAAAACAATATAACCTTCATCTCGATAATATTTTGCGACAAGCTTTTCGTATTCATCGCCCTTTTGTATATTTTTGGCATAGGCTCTTGCAGTTTGGAGATTTTGCATTTTTGCTCCTTAAGTCTATTTCTCCCAAAAAATCTTAGCAATTTTTGCTAAAAATCTAGGCTTTATAGCTTAAATTTTAATTCTCGTCAAAAGACGAGAATTTTTATCAATCTTTCTGCTATTCAACTTCCGCGTCAATAACATCATCATCTTTTTTGTTATTGTTAGCTTGATTCGCATTATTTTGGTTATTTTGATTTTTTTGATACATTGCTTCAGCAAGTTTATGGCTCACTTCGGTGAGTTCTTTTACTTTAGCTTCAATTTCCTCTTTACTTGCATTGTCATTTTTAAGCGTTTCTTGCAAGGCATTGATAGCGTTTTGGATTTTTTCAACATCACTAGAGTCAATCTTATCTTTCATCTCATCAAGGCTTTTTTGGCTTTGGTAAAGGAGACTATCAGCTTGATTTCGCACTTCAATGGCTTCTTTTTTCTTTTTATCCTCTTCTTTATTGAGTTCGGCATCTTTAACCATTTTTTCAATTTCGGAATCTGATAATCCGCTTGAACCTGTGATTTTAATCTCTTGAGCTTTGTTGGTTGCTTTATCTTTAGCTGAAACCGTTAAAATCCCATTAGCATCAATATCAAAAGTTACTTCAATTTGTGGCACACCGCGAGGGGCAGCAGGGATTCCGCTAAGCTCAAAATTACCAAGCATTTTGTTATCTCTTGCTAACTCCCTTTCACCTTGCAAAACTTGAATTGTAACGGCAGGTTGATTATCTTCAGCTGTTGAGAAAATTTGAGATTTTTTGGTAGGGATTGTTGTCCCTCTCTCAATAACTTTAGTCATTACACCGCCCAAAGTTTCAATCCCTAAACTCAAAGGTGTTACATCAAGCAAAAGCACATCTTTAACATCGCCTTTTAAAACACCTCCTTGAATTGCTGCACCTACAGCCACGACTTCATCAGGATTAACAGATTTATTAATCTCTTTTCCGATAAATTCTTTCACTCTCTCTTGCACTTTTGGAATCCGTGTTGAACCCCCAACCATTACTACTTCAGCAATATCACTCTTTGACAAACTCGCATCAGCAATCACATTTCCAATCTTATCAATGGTTTGATTGATATAATCCTCAATCAAACTTTCAAATTTAGCCCGACTAAGTTTTTTTACTAAATGCTTAGGACCACTAGAATCTGCTGTAATAAAGGGGAGATTGATTTCTGTCTCTTGAGCAGAGCTTAATTCTTTCTTAGCATTTTCAGCAGCTTCTTTTAATCTCTGAAGTGCCATAACATCATTTTTAAGATTAATACCATTTTCATTTTCAAATTCTTTTGCTGCCCAATCAATAATCGCATTATCAAAATCATCACCACCTAAAAAAGCATCTCCTCCTGTGGCTAAAACCTCAACAACATTATCACCGGTTTCAAGCACTGTAACATCAAATGTCCCACCACCTAAATCATAAACCACAATCTTTTCAGATTGCTTTTTATCCAAACCATACGCTAGGGCTGCTGAAGTTGGCTCATTAATAATCCTAAGCACATTAAGCCCTGCAATCGTTCCAGCTTCTTTGGTGGCTTTTCTTTGAGCATCATTAAAATAAGCAGGGACGGTAATAACTGCCTCTGTTACTTCCTCACCCAAATAACTTTCCGCATCAGTTTTGAGCTTCATTAAAATTTTTGCAGAAATTTCTTGAGGAGTGTAAATTTTCCCTGCAATCTCAATCGCACACGCCCCATTTCTATCAACTACTTTATAGGGGAGTCGTTTTTTTGCCTCTTGAGCTTTTTCTTCATTGCTCATAAGCCCCATAATTCTTTTAATAGAATAAATTGTTTTTTCAGGGTTAGTGATAGCTTGACGTTTAGCTGGGTCCCCTACTAAAATCTCTCCTTTATCAGTAAAAGCTACGATTGAGGGAGTAGTATTTTTTCCTTCTTTATTAGTGATAATTTTACTTTCATTGCCTTCAAAAACTGCAATCGCAGAATTTGTTGTTCCTAAATCTATTCCAATTACTTTTGCCATTGTTTATCCTTTCTTTGTAGATTTATTTTGCTATGCTGACCATAGAAGGTCGCAAAACGCGTTCTTTGTATTTATAGCCTTTTTGCATTTGAGCGACAATCTCCCCGCTCTTATGCGTTTGGCTCTCCACTTGCATAATTGCATCGTGAAAATTAGGGTCAAATTCCCCACTCACATCAATAGGCTCAATCCCGTGCTTTGCTAGAACTTTTAAAAGATTATCTAAAGTGAGCGTGATGCCTTCTTGCATTTTCATAAAACTTTCCTCATTACATTCCTCGTTTTCTTGAATCGTTTTTAAAGCAATTTCTAAAGTATCAACACTTGGGAGTAAATCTTTTGCAATTTTCTCATAAGCATATTCTAAGGCTTGGTCCTTTTCCCTCATTAAACGTTTTTTTGTGTTTTCAAAATCCGCATAGATTCTAAGCTGCTGTTCTTCTAACTCTTTAATTCTATTTTTAAGAATTTGAGAATCTCCACTTTCGCTTCCATTTTCCTCATTTTCCTTACAACTTTGTTCCTCTTGTGCAGATAAACCCTCTTCGTTATTAGTTTCATCTTGCATTTTTTCTTGACTCATTTTTGCTTGACTCCTTAAAAAATAAGAAATTATCACTTCCAAAATCATAATTTTAGCAATAATTTCTTGAAATTGCAAGTGAAATTATATAACTTTAGTCATATATTGTCAAGTTTTATTATTATAATTAACTAAATTTATTTGAATTATTTTATTCATATTAAAATTTTAAGCTTTAAACCTTTATTTTTTTGATACTCTTAAAGAGAATAACAAGAAGTAATAAAGTATAATGTCTTAAAATTTAATTTTTTGAGGAAACCTAGATGAATCCTTTATTAAAAATCAAAATGTTGCTTTTGTTGGGTATTTTTTTAGCTCAAATCTCCATAGCACAAGAAAACACCCAAAATAAAACACAATCTACACCCCAAACAAAGCCAATACAAAAAACTTCTGATAAACCTAAAAAACTCGCTGAAAATGCCGCCTATAATGGCACAACTTTCATTGCCAAAACCACCAAAGCCAATCCGCAGCCTCTAAAACTTGACAAAAAGACTTTTTACTGGTTGCCTCACCCCAAAGATTCTAAAACCAAAATTGCCATTATTCCTATTAATTACTACACCAAAGCACAAAATGCAAATTTGGGTGAAGGAGTAAGCTTAGAAATTGTTGATGGAAATTACAAAAAAGAAACCATCACTATTACCAATACAGAAAAAGTTAAGCCCAATCCCAAAAACCAAGAGCGTATTAAACGCGAGAGAGATGAGGCAAATCAAATCTATTCGCGTTATGATTCCAAACGTTACTGGACATTGCCCTTTGTAATGCCTATGGAAAGCAAAATCACAAGCCAATACGGCACAGCAAGAATGTTTAACGGAGAGATTAAAAGTTATCACGGCGGGACAGATTTCAGAGCAGCCATTGGGACGCCTATTTATGCGAGCAATGATGGGGTTGTTGTAATTGCTAAAGATAGATTTTTAGCAGGTGGTTCAGTAGTTATTAGCCACGGGGAAGGGATTTTTAGTATGTATTATCATTGCAGTGAGCTTAAAGTTAAAGTGGGGGATAAAGTCAAAAAAGGTGATTTGGTTGCACTAAGTGGTGCAAGCGGAAGAGTGAGTGGTCCTCATTTGCATTTTGGATTTTTTGTTAATGGCACTCAAGTCGACCCGCTTGATTTTATCGCTAAAATGAATGCTTTGGATAACTAGATGAAAGAAATTCTCCAAGATATGCAAAAAGTTTCCCTTGCGATGTTTCGCAAAAACTATTTTGGGATTTTTCACGGCTCAATTTCTACAAGAACCGATGGCGATAGATTCCTTATTAATACAAGTGAAGCGATTTTTGATAATTTGAATGAAGAATCTTTTATCGAGCTTTATCATAAAAAAGATTATCGTTGGAATAAGGCAAGTATGGACGCTTTTATCCATTCTTTGCTTTATCAAAATATTCCCGGTGCAAAATATATTACCTGTGGAATGCCCCCTTATACAATGGTTTATACACTCTCAAATAACTTTATCACTCCCAAAGATTATTTTGGACATCGCTATTTGGGGACTTTAGAAGTTTATAACCTCAAAGATTATGATAATTGGTATGATAGGGCAGATGTGGAAATTAATCATTATTTTAAAAAAAGTGGTAAAAAAATTATGATTATACGCGGTTATGGCGTTTATGTGTATCATCGCGATTTACAAAATCTCTCCAAACTTATCGCTATTTTGGAAAATAGTTGCCGACTTTTATACCTTAATACGGTGTTAAAAAGTGGGTATTATGCCCACGATTTAATGGATATTTAGATTTGATTTAGACTTTAAGCATTTCTAAAATCTTAAGATTAAAACCATTTAGAATGCCATATTCACGCTCATTAGAACTACTTAGCAATTTAAAATCCCCAACCCCTAGATTTTTTAATATCTGTGCTCCAATCCCCAATCCCTTAATATCATTATTCTTATCCCCTTGCATAAAAATCAAATACCCACCTTCTTGCTTTAAAATCTCAATGGCTTGTATGAGAGATTTAAATTTCACGCTATTTTGCAAAAGTGCAAAATCTTCGCCGATGAGATGAAATTTCACAGCAGGGATTTTAAAATCTCCAAAAACAAGCACACTATGAATCCTTTGAAGATGGTCTTTAAAATCTATTTTTTTGACTTTAGTATCAAAAAACTCTATCTCTTGAGTGCTAACGACACTAATAAGCCTATCAAACTGCAACCGATAATAAATCAAATCAGAGACATATAAAATTTTGAGATGGTGTTTTTTGGCAAATTCTGTAAGGAATTTATCCCCTCTTCCGGGCATTAAACCATCTTTTTTCATAATTTCACAAATCACACTCACAGGCTTTAAACCCGCTAATTTACAAATATCCACGCTTGCTTCTGTGTGCCCCATTCGCTCTAGCACTCCTCCTTCTTTGGCAATCAAAGGGAAAATATGCCCGGGACGCACAAAATCATCAGGTTGAGCATTAGGGCGACACATTAAATTGATTGTTAAATCTCTCTCATAAGCAGAAATACCTGTTTTAGCGACTTTAGCATCAATAGAGACCGTGAAAGCTGTCTCATAATTAGAGCTATTTTGACTCACCATTGGAGGCAAATCCAATTTTTGTGCTATCTCTTTAGTAATAGAGACACAAATCAGCCCTCTTGCCTCTTGAGCCATAAAATTCACTTTTTGTGGGGTACTAAAAATCCCCGCATACACCAAATCTCCCTCATTTTCTCTATTCTCATCATCCATAATAATAATCATTTCACCTTGCTTAATAGCTTTTATTGCTTCTTCTACCCTTAAGATTGTCTCTTCTTGCTGTGCCATTAGTAACCTTGAATAAAAATTTTAAAAATAAAAGTATAACTAATGCTTACTTAATTTTACTCCTAAAAATTTATTCTAAACTAGGATTCCCAAACAATCCAAACTCAAAGAAATACTTAAAATAGTGGATAAAAAGTTTCCTTGACAAACCTACTAAAAATTAATATAATTTCAGTTTCAAAAATTGGGGTATCGCCAAGTGGTAAGGCATCTGGTTTTGGTCCAGACATTCCGAGGTTCGAATCCTTGTACCCCAGCCACTACTTGAATCTTCAATTTTTTACAAAAATCATCTTTATCGCGGGGTAGAGCAGCCCGGTAGCTCGTTGGGCTCATAACCCAAAGGTCGGTGGTTCAAATCCGCCCCCCGCTACCAAATCTTTAAAAATTCTTTTTTATCCTCATCTTTAAAAACAAAATCTTAGATTTGTAAATTTAGTTTTAATTTTTTTTGATACAATATTAAGATTTATTTTTAGGAGAAAAAATGGCATTAGATGAAAACAAACAAAAAGCAATAGAACTTGCAATCAAACAAATTGATAAAGCATTTGGTAAGGGAGCCTTAATACGGCTTGGCGATAAACCTGTTGAAAAAATTGATGCCATTAGCACAGGTTCTTTAGGGCTTGATATTGCCTTAGGAATCGGTGGTGTCCCTAAAGGTAGGATTATTGAAATCTATGGTCCAGAAAGTTCAGGGAAAACCACCCTCGCTTTGCAAGTAGTAGCAGAATGCCAAAAAAATGGCGGAATCTGTGCCTTTATTGATGCCGAACACGCTCTTGATGTTTCCTATGCTAAGAGATTAGGTGTTGATGTTGAAAATCTACTTGTTTCTCAACCGGATTTTGGTGAGCAAGCCTTAGAGATTTTAGAAACCCTAACGCGTAGCGGTGGAGTGGATTTAGTGATTATTGACTCGGTTGCTGCTCTTACACCTAAAAGTGAGATTGAAGGTGATATGGGAGATTCTCATATGGGCTTACAAGCTCGATTAATGAGTCAAGCTTTAAGAAAAATTACTGGTATTACTCATAAAATGAATACCACCGTGATTTTTATCAATCAAATCCGTATGAAAATCGGCGTAATAGGCTATGGAAGTCCTGAAACAACCACAGGAGGAAATGCCTTAAAATTTTATGCGAGTGTCCGTATTGATGTCCGCAGAATTGCAACACTCAAGCAAGGCGAACAAAATATCGGTAATCGCGTTAAAGCCAAAGTGGTTAAAAATAAAGTAGCACCTCCTTTTAGGGGAGCAGAATTTGATATTATGTTTGGTGAGGGAATCAGCAAAGAGGGAGAATTGATTGATTATGGCGTTAAACTTGATATTGTTGATAAAAGCGGTGCGTGGTTAAGCTATGAGGATAATAAGCTTGGACAAG